>CAIVVZ010000478.1 GCA_903909505.1 uncultured Desulfobacteraceae bacterium | reverse complement strand
GCCGTACCGTGTACTGGTAGTGATGTTCCCTTTTCCCCTAATTTCATAATCCAGGCATTTTGGGTTCGGGCAAAAATGATCGCTGAGATTGGCCAGGTCATCCTCCTCTCTGCTAAGGGTTTCTCAGATTGTACCCAATAGAACGGAGGATGGCAAGAAATAACTAACAATGATTAGGTGACATTACCGAATATCACCTGTTTCTGTTTTTCCGCGTATCCAGATTGCAGGCATCCATGCCGTTTTCAGCCGCAACCACGGAATAGCCCAAGTCTTCTAAAAAAACCGATCTGACCTGAATATCTCCGCCGCTTTCCTTACGGCAATTTATTATTCTTGATCATCGGCATGATATTTGCCATACAGGATAGGGCGTTGTTAATATCAAGAAAGAATTGCGGGAAAAACGATTGTCCGTGTTAGAAATTCACTCGACCCCGTCCTCGGAATCCTTATGCATCATCATTGGTGCCGGTCAGCAGCGCTGGCCAGGCTGGATACCCACTCAACAAGAAGAGCTGGATCTGCTGCAACCAAAAAACTGGAACTTCTCTTTCCGTTCCCTGCTCCTGGACCATCGGAACCAGGGCGGGAATATTGAATCCATATCATTGATTGTTGATGCCAGAAAGCCGCTTTGATAGTGCGGTATTAATAACATTTCAAAAGAAAGGAACGAATATGGCTAAAATGACAGAACGTATGAAGGAGCTCTTTGACAAGGTCCGTCCCGTGGTGCTTTCCACGGCAAGTAGTGACGGTATTCCCAACGCGGTTCCGATCGGGGCGAAAAAAATCATCGATGATGAGACCATTCTCATATCCGACCAGTTTTTCAACAAAACCCTGGCCAACATGAAAGCCAACCCCAAGGTTGCGGTTACGTATTGGGAAGGACATGAAGGATACCAGTTAAAGGGCACGGTCACCATCGAAACCACGGGGAAACGATTCGAAGAAACGGTTCAGTGGATCGAGGAAATGAGCAATAAGGTCGGATTTCCCCTCAAATCCAAGGGAGCGGTCATTCTTAAAATCGAGGAAATTTACGCAATCGCACCGGGACCAGGCGCCGGCAAACAACTTGCTTAACTTGAATACTGATGCATGAACCCGTCGAGGCAGTCGATGTCCATGGCCTGACGCTTTTCAATTCTTGACCATGCCGCAAGACTCCGACGGGCAATGGATTTTAAACTGTTTTTTTGCAACGACTGCGGCGATTATCCTGCCGCAGTTCGCAATTCGGTTGTTGATGACATCACTGGCCGAGCAGCCGTTCGATGCAGGCCTTAAGGTCTTTGATCTTAAACGGTTTGGGAAAAAAATCATCCACTTTTCCGCGTACCGCCTCGATAGCCGAATCCATGCTGGCAAAGGCCGTGATCATGATCACCTTGGTGGCCGGCGATTCTTTTTTTACGATTCTCAGCACTTCCATTCCGTCAATACCTTTCATTTTCAAATCCGTGATGATCACATCAAATGACTCCTCCTTTAATCTGTCCAGTGCCGGGGCTGCGCTCAAAAATGTTTCCACATGATAACCGTCTTTTTCGAATGTGGCTTTGATCATTTTGCCCACGATATTCTCATCATCAATCACAATGATTTTATGACCGCTCATCCCTTGTCTCCTTTTTTTTATATGCCGGCAATTCGATGGTAAAACAGGTTCCCATGCCCAGTTCGCTGTGGACCCGGATGTTGCCCTGATGGTTCTGGATGATGCCGTAGCTGACAAACAGGCCCAGCCCGGTGCCACTGGCTTCTTTCGTGGTAAAAAACGGATCAAACACATGTGGAAGAAATTCAGGGGGAATACCCTTCCCGGTGTCCTTTACCTCGATTTCCACATGATCTGCATCAGCTCCCAGGCGGGTGGCAATACTGAGTTCATCCCCCGAGGTCGCCGCCTGTATGGCGTTGGTGATCAGATTGATAAGCACCTCCTGGATCTGGTTTATGTCGATGAACACGACAGGAAGCCCGTCCTCAAGATAGATATTGATTTCGATATTGGAAATGCTGATCATGTTCTGGACGAGTTTGAGGCTTTTTTGAACCACTTCATTTATGTGCGCTTCATTTCGGTTTGGTTTCTTTGGCTTTGAAAAATCGAGCAGATTTTTGACGATATCCTTGATCCGATCGGTTTCCTCATCCACTTTATTCATATAATCGAGCCTGTCTTCACGGCTGAGATCATCGTAGAGTTCCGAGTATGCCTGGGCCATCATGGAGATATTGTTGAGCGGGTTTCCCAGTTCGTGCGCAACGCCTGCGGTAAGAATGCCGATGGATGCCAGTTTTTTGGATTGAATAATGAGCTCTTCATGTTTTTTTAAATCTTCGGACATGGAGTTGATGGCTTTCATGACGGAACCCAGCTCATCCGACGGGTTTGAATGGAAAAAGGAAAACCATTTCATTCCGGAAAGCGTTTTCATCAGCAGACCCGGTTCTTTGGCATGAACACGGGTGTTCATTTTATTGAAATCGCCCTCGGATATGGCATGCGCCACTTTTTCGATTTCCTTGAGGGATGCCAGGATTCTGCCGGATATCAATTGACTGACACCCAGGGCGGAAAACAGGATCAGGAACAGAGAAGTAAACAGACCGGTGCGGGACTCCGCAATAATCCGGTTGACATTGGTTCTTTCCAGTTTGGTGATATGAGCTGAAAACTCCCGCAATTTCTGGCCGGCTTCCCGGATATGGGACTGCAGTTCATCCGATGCCGGGGCTTTGCTGTCCGCACTGCTGATCACCTGAAGGTATGCATGGGTACTGGATTCCAGTTGTTGATAATTCCTGGCGCCAATCGCACGGACAATGTTATCTTTGGCGGATACCATCGCCTCTTTGCTTTGATTCAGTTTGTTCTGAATATCATTGAGTGCGGATGCATCCCTGTAAAGGAAGTAATTCTTTTCGGAGAGCCTCATTTCCAGAAAGGATGCGTTCAGATCATCGGCGATTTCCACATACCGCAGCTTGGTCAGTAGAAGATTTAGATTCTCATAGGCGAAAAAACCCGTGAGCGCAATCAGGAGAATATTGAAAGTATTGGCAAGGATGATCTTGTGGACGATCTTCATTGTGTTTCCCCATTTGTGAAAGCCCCGATCAATTCCGGAGCTTCGCTCTGCTCCTTTCGGACCGGCCAGTACCAGATGATGCCATCGGCAATCATTAAAATTCCCGCCAGAATGATGAAATAATCCAACATGGCCGTCAAGCTGAACCTGAAATACTGAACAAGTCCGACGCCGATCCCGACAAAAGTGGTTCCGGTACGAATAAAGGACAGTCCGGTGCGGGCACGGGCGTAAATCGTCCGATAGCAGGCCAGAACCGTCCGTTGGGCAGCCAGGGAGGTCCTTTCATGGGCCAGATAGGAACGGACTTTATTGTCCGTGGAATTTTCGATGAACACACAGGAATCGGGCAGGAGCTGCGACAGGCGCGCGAGCATGGTCTGTCTCCGGGGCGGACTGGTTTGGGGTTTTTCAGCAAACTGATAGCTTTCCAGAAAGTAAAGCGTCGCAGCGCTTACCTCGATAAGTGTTTGCGGGGCCGGGGGCCGGACGATGGATTTTTTGATTTTGAAATAACTTGCCCCGCCTGCGATAAGCAGCCCCAGCCCCGTGGCGATAATCGCCCAACTGGATATGATCCAGAAATGGGTGGTTTTCAGATGCAGCAGCATCTGGCCGGTCGTGATCAGGCCCAGCCCCCAGCGAAGGGATCCGAAATGCGTTCTGGCAATGGCAAAGTCCGTTCTGTAACAGGCCAGCCGGGTGCGCCATCTGGACATGACATTACGCCAGAAAGCCAGCCCCGTTCTCTCGTTGCCGATCAAATGTTGGGGAGGGCCGTTTAAAAAATCCTGGATAAAAAAGTGAATGTCTTCGGCCAATGCCACCCGGAATTCATATGTTTCGGCGCGGACCATGCGTTTTGCCTGGTCGATGACAAAAGGGTCTCCGGGGTCATTGGCTGCGATAATGACGGCGTCTGAATCCCGGATCACCGGAAACCAGAAGTTTTCACAGAGGGCGTCGGCATCGAGCCCTGCCAGCAGATCTGAAGGTATCGGGGTGCGTTCATCATACTCGATCCGGTCGCAGTGATGGTATTCGGCAAGCGCATCCAGAAGCCTGCGTCTGGGAATATTCAGCCCATGCCGAAGGATTTTTTCAATACTGACACTGCGAACGCTCGCGGTGATGCTGGCTTTGCGAAGCGTCCGTTCATCGATGATATTCCAGGTTACCAGCGAACCGAACCTTTCGATATCGTGTTCCGTGGGTTCACATGTCTTCATGGTTGAATACCACCTTTGACCAATCGGCTGAGGGCTTCCCGTAATCCGGAAAAGCGATTTCCATGTCTCCGTAGCAATACGGAAACTGTTTTTTGATTTTTTCCGCGGGGAAATGCCAGTACGTCCCGTCGGCCATCAGCATAAGTCCGAGGCCAATCAGCACCATGTTAAAACATGTCCAGAATATATTCTGGAAGCCGAAAAAAACCTGAAGTCCCATGCCCACGGAAAACAGGCTGGTGCCGGTTCGAATAAAAGCCAGTCCGGTACGGGACTGCGCCATCACCGTCCGCAACCTGGCCTTGACATTGCGCCTGTCCGCAATCAGGGTTCGCTCCAGCGCAAGTCCCGTAGTGCCCCATATGCCCGGCACGTGGGTTCCGCTGATTTGAAGGGGAGAGGGAAGGTCATTCGGACTGATGTGCCTGTGAAACGGGGGGAACATGAATTCCCAGATGGATGCCCGTTTTTGGGCTTTTTCCAGACCGTCTGAGCTGTATTTGCCGGCGTGACGGCCCGGCAAGTACCAGTGGAATCCTTCAAGCATCATGACAATGCCGGTCAGGATCAGAACGCTGTCAAATACGGTCCATGGCCCGGCGTGAAACTGCCGTAAAAATGCGATTCCCAGCCCGATAAATGCAATCCCGGTGCGCGTAAAGGCCAGACCCGTGCGGGACTGTGCCAGGATGGTGCGAAAACCGGCCAGAATGGAGCGTTCTTCCGCCATGTCCGTTCTGTCAATTGCCAGAAAGCGGCGTTTCTGAACCGGAGAAAGTCTGTTCCATTGGGCTCTGGCCTGCTGCGCGCCGGGAATAAGAGGGGTGCGCCTGTAGCCGGCGCCATCTGTCGAATCTGACTGTTCAAGGAATGTGGAGCCGAAAGTGGGTTCAGTGATCATGCCGGAAACGGTTTTTCTGCCGATTTTGCGGGCGGGAAGATACCAGGTGTATCCGTCGAAAACCATCACGATGCCGCAGCCCAGAAGCAGAATTTCCGGAACCGTCAGATATCCGATGCCGAATAGTCTGAATAGCGACAGGCTGACGGAGATGAAAGCGATTCCGGTGCGCATGAACGCCAGGCCGGTTCTGCCTTTTGCCAGAATTGTCCGGTGTTTGGCCATCATCACCCGGTAATCCGCAAACCAGTTGCGCAGCCGGGCCAAAGAAGTTCTGCTGCAGGAGGAGGGAAACCCCGAATTGACGTCCTGGTGATTTTCGATAATAGAAATGATATCTGAAGGCAGTGCAATCAACAGTTTCAGGGAGTCAACTCCGAGAATATCGCACATTGCCGCATCCAGGGCAGGGTCAGGCGGTTTGCTGACAATAACCGTCGCGGTTCCTTCATGAATTGAGAGTGGAAACCAGAGCTCTTCCCTGAGCTGCGCCAGGTCGACTTTTTGAAGGATGCTGCCAGGAGCCAGAAGTCTTTCATCGTATTCCACAAACGGAATGTTGTATTGCGCTGAAAGCAATTGCAGAGCTTTATGCTTTGGGGCTTGGCGTTTCATGACGAGGAAATGGTATCCTATCCTCAGGTTCAGGTCAAGGCAAACTCCCAGCGTTATACAGCATGGGAAATGGGACCCCGCCATTGCATCCGCCGCCGCGCACCACATTGCAGGGATCGTGCAAGGTGACGGGTTCGGTATATTTTTGGGTAGTCTTGATCCGGCCCATGAGCTCATTGTCGCCGGTAAACATGGCCATGTCGCTGTTATCCCAGCCGGGTGTTGCGGGCATGGTCCAGTTAAGGCCCGCGACATTCATCAGCACGGCCGTCTGATAAATGAGCTGGGCCACGCCCGGTCCACCGTGAAAACGCCATCTGAAATGCTTTCAAGGATGGCTTCGGTCGGTGTAAGCAGGCCGGAGAAAGAAGCTATCTTTCTGAGAGGCGATATCAACAAAGAAGTTATAGATGAAACCAGGAAAGAAAAAAAGAAGGATTTCGGCGGTTCAGGCTGATCTTATGCCGGCCCGGCGCCGGCTCTATGAGCAAGAAGGTCGGCTGTCAAACTGTTGATTTGTAATCGTTAAAGAAGATGAGTCCCGTTACGTAAAAGCTATCTCAAATCTAAACCAGGAAAGGATTGACGTGAAATCCCTTCTGAACCCTATTCAGATTCAGAAGGGAAAAACAATCTCAATTTACCCGCTTTTCCCGGCCCTGCCATTCCTTATCCCGAAGCTTGAACTTCTGGATCTTTCCGGTGGCGGTTTTCGGCAATTCCCCGAATTCCACGGATTTGGGCGCTTTAAACTTGGCCATTCTCTCTTTGCAGAAAGCGATGATGTCCTCTGCCTTGGGATGGGCTCCGGCTTTGGGGACCACGAACGCCTTGGCGACTTCGCCCCATTTTTCATCCGGGACGGCAATCACCGCAACTTCCAGAACATCCGGATGGCGGTAAATCACGTTTTCAACTTCAACGGTGGAGATGTTTTCGCCGCCGCTGATGATGATGTCTTTTTTGCGGTCCATGATCTGGATGTAATTGTCCGGATGCATGACCGCCAAATCTCCGCTGTGAAACCAGCCGCCTTCAAATGCAACGGCAGTGGCCTGCGGGTCGTTGTAATAACCCATCATCACATTGTTGCCGCGCATCACGATCTCTCCGATGGTTTTACCGTCGCGCGGTACCGGCTGCATGGTGGCGGGATCCACCACATCGGCAAACATGGCAACGATATAGGGGACTCCCTGACGGGATTTGAGTTTGGCTTGTTCCTCGGCGGGCAGCTTGGCCCATTCCTGATGCCAGGCGCAGACCGTGTGAGGACCATACACTTCGGTCAATCCATACGTATGGGTAATAATGGCGCCCACGGATTCCATGTTCTGAATGATGGTCGGGGCAGGCGGCGCACCGGCGGTCATGATGCGCAGGGGATGTTTGAGCTTGATGCTGTTGGCGGTAGCATAGGTGGACATTCCGATGAGAATCGTCGGAGCGGCGCACAAATGCGTGACGTTTTCTCTGTTGATCGTGGGGTAGATTTCTTCCGGCAGCACCTTTCGGAGACAGACATGGGTTCCGCTCATGGCGGTGACGCCCCAGGTAAAGCACCAACCGTTACAATGAAACATGGGCAGCGTCCACAGATAGGTCGATGTGGAATCAAAGCCGATTTCCAGCATTTCTCCCAGCGCATTCAGATAAGCACCCCGGTGATGGTACATAACGCCTTTGGGAAGTCCGGTGGTGCCGCTCGTGTAGTTGATGGTCATGAGCTGATATTCGTCATCGACATCCGGAATGATCGGCGCCGGTGAGCCTGTAGCCAAAAAATCCTCATATCCCAAGCCTGGCAGCGGTTTGTCGTTACTGATATCGCAGATATTCACAAAAGTTTTCACCTGCTTCAGTTCGGTGATGACCGGTGATACCAGACCTGCGAATTCATTGTCCGCAAACACGGCTTTGGCTTCCGAATGATTGATGATGTAGCAGACCTCCTGAGAGGCCAGGCGGATGTTGACGCTGACCAGCACCGCGCCGATCATGGGAACGGCAAAATGTGCTTCCAGCATGGGCGGGATGTTGGGGCAAATGAAGGCGACCTTGTCTCCTTTTTGAATGCCGATGTTTTTCAAGGCGCTGGCCAGTTGGTTGACTCTTGAATAGAATTCTTTATACGTATAGCGCTTATCGTTATAGACAATGGCTGTTTTATTCGGATAAATCAAAGCAGACCGGCCGATAAAGTGCACCGGCGTTAAGACATCAAAAAAGACGTTTTTGTGATCCATGCTGTCGTTGTCTCCTAAATACCGTCCATGTGCTGTTCGCGATAGCCTTTTACCGTTTCCTCATCCACCAACTCGCGCATTTTCAAAAGGCAGGTCTCATCTGTACAGGCTTTCTGCCAGATTTGAGGAATCACTTCCGTAATCAGACGTTTTTGGTCTTCGCTGTTAAGTGTCAGGATTGCTGTTTTGATCTCTTCAAAGGTCATAACTCCTCCTCGCTTCAAAAGATGTTGATAATAAAGGAAATAAGTTCTTTCCACGAATGGAAGGTGGAAGAAACCTTCACTGAACGAACTCTCATCGCATTCGCGTATGAGGCTGGACGGCAGATTCAAATAATGAACGAGCGCTCAATCAACAACATCGTTCTATCGCAATTCCCCGGATTTTGTCAATCAATTTTTTTTAGACTCAATTAACTGAACAAGAATTGGAAATAAAACTGAATTTACTTAAAATTCCAGGAACGAACCCTGTTTCGGATATTCCCGCTGAGCACGGCTTCCATAAACTCATCGGCCAGAACTTGACTGGCTTTGGCCACGGCGTTCCAGTAAGCAAAACGCAATGAATCCTTGCCTTCAAATCTGTAGAAATCGTTTCGATCCGGAATCTTGTGATAGGGGAGACGGTCGATAAACTGCTTTGAGGGTGCCATCATCAGTACATTGGCCATATTCCGGGCATCGGGTTTTCGCCAGGTCAGTTTTTTGTCCAGCCACCCGGGAATAATACGCTCCATGTAGTGGGGAAACAGTGTAATCCTTTCTGATTCACCCGAAAGCGGAATGTTCATATGATAATCGATCACGCCGCCATCCCGGTAGATGCCGGAAGGGGTTTCGGGAAGGTTCTTTACGCCGGACATCACCAGCGGAATGGAACCCGAGGCCAGCAGCGCCCCGGGCAGATTCCCGGGGGTGAGCGGTACCCGGTGAATGGGAAACCCGGTGATATGGAAAAAAGGCGGAATGTTCCGGGAATCGTAGAAAAGCACCCGTTCAAAAAACACTTTCAAAAACGAGCGGCTGACGAAATTGCCCAGGGCCGCGGCCAACAAGACGGCGGCAAGCAGAAACCTTCTGTCGCTGGCAGCCGGCCCCTTGCTGCGGACCGCCATGAAATTGAGTCTTAAAAAAGGGTGATCCAGAATTTCCCGCGCGCCCCCATTTTTCAGAAACGCCTGCTGAATCCGGGCGCTTTCCCGTGATACGGCTTCCGGAGACGGTTTCCCCGCGTATGCCTGGTGAATATATGCGGACTCAAATTCCGACAAGGCGGTTTTGGGATCTGCCATGCACTGGCCGGCAAAACGCCAGGCTCCAATGGACGAGCCGATCAGAAACAGCGGCAGTTTTCTGCCTTTGAACCAGTCAGAAAAAAGAACCCGGTCCAGATGTCGCAGAACCAGCCATTTCGGACCTCCGGCAGCCCCGGCAACCACCGAAACTCTGTCCGGCTCGAGCCCTTCTTCGCGGATGATTTCAAGGGCTTTTTTGCCCGCGTAAAATACCAGATTATCCGTCATGTTGCCTGCTTTTTGCCGTCGGGAGCGATTTCTGATTCCGTGCATTCCGTTAAAAATTGAGGGGCCGCATAAGCCGGACCCGGATACCGGTAGAACCCCTGGCCACATTTTGTCCCCAGTCTTCCCGCATCCACATAACCTTTCATGAATGCGGCGTTGGCAAGGGTCTGTGGATCTTTGAGCTTCTTGGCCCAGTAATCGGTGACTTTCCAGACCGTATCCAGGCCGATGCTGTCCATCATGCCGAAAGGCCCGACCGGGGTGTGCATGATGCCCATCCACGCCCGATCGATATCCTCCACCCCGGCCACGCCTCCGGCGGCAAGTATCTGCGCTGCCTTGAAAACCTCGGTGAGCATGGCGTTAAACACATACCCGTAATTTTCTTTTTTCAACAGGATCGCAACCTGTCCGATCCGCGCCGCAAAAGCCTGGATCAGCGCAAGGGTTTCCGCTGAAGTGCCGGAGTGGGGCATGATGTCTACGATGTTGGTCACCCGGATATCATGGAAATGAAAGGCGGCGAATCTGTCTGGCCGGCCCGTGGCTTCGGCAAACATGGAGGGAATCAGGGTCGATGTATTGGTTGTAAAAATGGCATGCGCCGGGCAAAGCTGGTTAAACTGTGAAAAAACCCTGGCTTTCAGGCCGGGATCCTCGGGGACCGACTCGCTGATAAAATCGGCTTTCCTTGCCGCATCCTCCGGATGGCTTGAACAGCGAATGCGTTTGAGGGCGGCCTCGGCATCCTCCGGCGTCAGCCTGCCGGAATTCCGGAATGAACCGGCCAGTTTGGTGATTCGTTTCATGCTGTTTTCCAAAATCGCGGCATCAATATCGAAGAGAACCACATTATAGCCGCTGATAGCGCACTGGAAAGCGATCTGCTGTCCCATTGTCCCTGCGCCGATGATCAAAATATTTCGTACGTCATCAATCTTCACAGCCCTTCTCCTTTGGTAGAAAACCTATCGCCTTTTCACTGTTGATATTTCGCTAAGGGTTGAATAGAATAAATTCCCTTCCTTGAAAGGCCAAGAAAGCCCAGGGAAAGGAAAGACTCACCTGACGCAGGAGTACCTGAACTTGTCATCATTTTCAATGAAATTCAGAAACAATGCTTTCCTTTTTCGTTTTCTGCAGGGGGGCGGCGAATGTTGACGCCCCTCGGGTTCAGTTTTCTGGTCCCATCATCGGCGGAGCACCGTAAGATGGCTGGTGGACAGACGCCTTGTCATCGGCGGCGTGACCAGTCTGGTGGGGATCGGCGGCGGCAAGCTCTCGGTACCCTTCATGGTGTGGTGCAATATCCCTTTAAAAAGAGATCGGGAATGCCGACATGCGAATGGAACTGTACAAACGTGTTTTCCTGAATTTTGCGCTGGTCATCAGCCTTTCCGGCATCCTGGGAGGTATTCTGGGGGTCGTGATGATCAACCGCACGACGGTGAATGAGGCTCAGCGCCGGGTCAGTCTTGATTTGCGATCCGGCTGGAACGTGATTGAAAACGAGCTTGATAAGCTGCGTCTGGTTGCGACGGTACTTGGCGGTGATCCGCAGGTGCTGAGCGCTTTCAGTCTTCCGGAGCCCGAATCCAAGACAACCTCCCTGGAATCCGTCAGAAAAAAATGCGGCTTTGACTTCCTTTCCCTGACCGACAATCAGGGCCGGGTGCTGATCCGCACTCGGCAGCCCTATGTTCGAGGGGATTATCTCTCAAACGATCCTTTTGTCGCCCGGGCCCTTAAAGGCCAGCTCAGCGCGGGGTTTGCCATACTGGATGCGGACAGGCTGAGAAACGAAGGCAACGACCTTGAGGAGCGGGCCTTCATGGTTTTTGAACCCACGCCAAAGGCCAAGATCCGTGCTAAAAACAGCGAATCCGCCGGCATGGTCATCATGGCGTCCGCGCCGGTAGCGGATGTGAACGGAAGACCCCTGGGCGTTATTTATGCGGGTATGCTGCTCAATCGGAATCACGGCCTGGTGGATAAGATCCGCTCCATTATTTTCGAGGATCAGACCTATGATGGCGTTCAGCTCGGGAATGTGACCATTTTCCAGTGGGATGCCCGGATTGCAACAAACGTCATGCTGGCCAACGGTCACCGGGCCATTGGGACCCGCGTCAGTCAGACGGTTTATGACAATGTCCTTGAAAACGCCTTGCCCTGGTATGACAGGGCCTTTGTGGTGAATGACTGGTATGTCTCGGCTTATGACCCCATCAGCGATGTGGAAAATCGGGTGATCGGAATCCTTTATGTGGGCGTTCTGGCCAAAACCTACGATGACATCAAGTACAATCTCTGGAAAGCCCATGCCGCGCTGTCCGTCGGCGTTGCCCTGGCGGTGTTCGCCGTAAGCCTGATATTTGCCCGCAGGCTGACCGGCTCGCTGACCCGTCTGGCCGACACTGCCGGAAAGATCGCCGAAGGACATCTGAACCTAAAAGTCCCGGAGCCGGCCGGTAATGATGAGATCCGGGATCTGACCCGGGCGTTTAACCTGATGACGGCCAGCTTGAAGGATCGCGAAGACCGACTCAATACGGCCAATGCCGCGCTGGAGCGGACCAATGACTCCCTGCAGCGTCTCAATGCCAATTATCTGGATATGCTGGGTTTTGTGTCCCATGAGCTAAAAAATACCCTGGGGGTGATATACACTTCCGCCAGAGCCCTTGAAATTCAGGTCGGGGGCGCGCTGAGCGTGCAGCAAACCGATCTGGTGCGCAATATTTCAAGGAATGTCCATGCAGCCGTCGATATGGCCCGAAAATACCTGGATCTGGCCCGGATTGAAAGCTCCGAGCTTCAAATCAACCGGCAGTCCATGGAGTTGATTCAAGATGTGGTCCAACCGATCATTCTGGAAATGGCGCCAGCTCTTTCCAGAAAGGGAATGGTTCTGAATACCGATTTTCCTCAGGCTTTGCCGATTTTTGCTGATCCGTCGCTGCTGAAGACGGTTTTTAGAAATCTTTTCGACAATGCCGTCAAATATGGAGATGAACCGGGGGAAGTTCGCATTCAAATATCCCATGACAATGCGGGAGTCAGCGGGGAAGTATGGAACAGCGGCAAGGGTCTGCCTGTCGATCAGCTTGAGAGAATCTTTGAGAAATTCGTTCGATGTGATCCTCGCGGAGATGCTTCCAGAGGTTCGGGGCTGGGACTGTTTATCACACGGGAGATTATCGCCAAGCACGGTGGCCGGATTTGGGCCGAATCAGAACCGGGCGCCTGGATGCGCTTCTGTTTCAAACTTCCGGACATCATCGTGCCGCAGGAGAAATCAGCGCTGACTTAAGTTCTGTCTCTGTTAAAACGGGGGGGATTCCAACAAAATCAAATCCATGCGGAGGCAATCAAAAAGGGCAAACCGGTAATGATAGATATAAAACCGATCTGCCCTTATAATAAACCGACGGGGACGTCTATTTATCTGAGCAGCAGGAACCGGTAGTACCGCAACTGGAACAGCCTGAGGTAAAATCAATTCCGCAATCCACTTTGAAGCCGCTTACCAGAAAATCCACTTTGATAGGCTTGGCTTTTACCATGAATTCCTTATCCACAACATATTTGAAGCCATCAATTTCAAAAACGTCGTCTGTTTCTTTTGACTCATCCAGAGCCATTGCCATACTTGGCCCGCCTCATCCGCCTTCGTTTAAAAAAATCCGGATGGGAGAGACTTCCTTGCCTTTAAAATATTCAGCTATCTGTTCCGTAGCTGACGGGGTAACCTCGATCATGACAACCTCCTATAGATATAATAAATAAAATCCACTCATCAGAGCAGACCGAACAACCTGTTTAACCAGTACTAATGAACGAAATTAACCACAGGAAAGATATTTGTCAATGATTATCAGGGGCGGAAACGGTCGATGTTCCCATGGCTCTGATCCGCTAAAAGAATCCCGATCATTTCCTTCATATGCCCAATCGCCAAGAGATCTTTTGGCGCGGCTCATTCAAGCTCCTCCGGAATAAACGCCACCACATCGTCAATTGAATTTGCATCAGTCAAAAGAAGAATGAGACGATCCATTCCAAGCGCATTTCCGGAGGCTGCCGGCATATCGTTCAAGGCGCTCAGAAAGCTTTCCGGCATGGGGTACTCCATTTTTCCGGCATGTCTGCGAAGCCGACGTTCTGCTTCAAAGCGCTTTCGCTGCTCAACCGGGTCTGTCAGTTCGGTGAATGCATTGCACAGCTCCAGTCCGGCGATATAAAGCTCAAAACGCTCGGCAACCGAGGGATTGTCCGGTTTCAGCCGGGCAAGGGCGCTGCAGGACGCCGGATAATCATAGAGAAAAACCGGGTGATCGTTTCCGAGGCAGGGTTCAATTTCAAATGCCATGATTTCATCAAAGCGGTTCTGCGCCAGCGCATCTTCCATCGATATCCGTGAGTATCGATCAAATGCCTCGCATACCGTCATGCGGTCCCAGGGCGATGACAGCAATATCCTCTGGTTTCGATAACCAACGGAATCGGGTCGGCCGGCAACTCCGGCAACAAACTGAATCAGTTTTTCGCACTGGACCATCATTTCCAGATAGGTATGGCCGGCAGTGTACCATTCCAGAAGGGTGAATTCGGGCAGGTGCATCCGGCCCCTTTCCTGTTTGCGGAAACACCGGCAGATTTGAAATATTCGAGGGTATCCGGCACCGAGGAGTCTTT
>CAIVVZ010000477.1 GCA_903909505.1 uncultured Desulfobacteraceae bacterium | reverse complement strand
ATTATTATTAACCCCGTTGTGTTAATTGCGTCTTGTACTCCAGTGAACCAGGCGTTCACTTTTAACAGGTCAGTCATGTTCCTGATTCACGGGCTCCATATGAAAAGGTTCCTGATGTCATACCGGTGTGAGTGGGGGGCCGGCATGTTCCTAACAACATATTATCATGGCGTCGGCCATTAGAGAAGCCAACTGTGAAGAGTTTTCCGGCCAATGGAGTCGCTGGCGGTTTGAAAAATATTGAATGGACAATTGCGATGCAGGAAAATGGGTTTCCAGCGGGAATTTTATCATCAAACAATCAGTTATTGGCCAAAGCAAGTAAAGGAGAATTGTCATGATTTTTTTTATATGGAAAGAAGAATACCTGACCAATATCAGTGAACTTGACTCTCAACATCAGAAACTGGTGTTACTGATCAACAATTTGTATGCCGACCTGGTTAAATGCCAGGATGTCAGTCAAAAACAGGCGTTTGTTGTTAACGCCCTCAAAGAATTGATAGACTATGGTTGTTATCATTTTGAAGCGGAAGAGAAGCTGATGCTGAAATATGGATATTCAGGGTATGCACACCACAAAGAGGAGCATGAACGCTTTAAGCTTCAAATTGCCCAGTTTTTGAAGGAACAAAGCGAAGGCTCACGTATCCTGTCCTTCCCGGTACTTGTTTTTGTCAAAGACTGGCTTGTTTCACATGTTATAGAGACTGACAAGCAGTATGGACCGTATCTTAGCGCAAGAATCTGAAATACAAAAGGAGTTCAAGGGCGATTTATAGAAACCTATTGCAGATATGCCTCGCGAAACACGCTTGCTTCGGATATGAAATTTGATAGTGAAACAGGGGAGAATTTTGAAAACATTGATAGAACGAGCGACAGAACTTCAGCAGGAGATTGTTGAAATCAGACGGAAGTTGCACCGCGACCCTGAACTCAGTTTCAAAGAATATCGAACTACGGATTTTATAAAGCAAACTCTCAGCCGTTTAGGCATCGAGATTGTTGACTGGGGCGGTGAAACCGGTGTCGTAGGTCTGCTGAAGGGAGTGACTCCGGGACCGGTGGTGGCATTGCGGGCTGACATTGACGGATTACCGGTCCAGGAAGAAAACGACTGTGTTTATCGATCCCAAAACCCAGGAATTATGCATGCGTGCGGGCATGACGTCCATACGGCATGTCTGCTGGGAGCGGCAATCCTTCTTGCCGAGCGCCGGGACAGCTTGGCCGGTACGGTGAAATTTGTTTTCCAGCCAGCCGAGGAAATCAATGCCGGAGCCAAATTCATGCTGGAGAAGGGTGTGCTCGAAAACCCAAAGGTTTCGGTTATCTTTGGTTTGCATAACAGTCCCAACATTTCCAGCGGCCAGGTATTTCTAAAATCCGGTGGGCTGATGGCTGCAGTGGACACAACTTTCCTGACAGTCAAAGGCGTCGGCGGCCATGGCGGCATTCCTCATCTCACCTGTGACCCGATCACTGCGGTTGCGGCGATAATACAAGGACTGCAGACTATTGTCAGTAGACAGGTCAACCCTCTGGAGCCGGCGGTCATTTCTTTTGGAACGATTCACGGCGGCCATGCAAACAACGTCATTCCGGAAAAAGTTGAGCTTACCGGGACTGTCCGCACTTTCAACCCGGATCTGCAGATACAGATGCCCGGAAAAATGCGCGCTGTAATCGACTGCATCGCCGCTGCCATGAAAACGGAAGCTGAATTCGTTTACCGTAAAGACCTTCCGTCTGTGTTCAATCCGCCGGAGTTGGCCGAATGGTGCCGGGTTCCCCTTGAAAAGGTATTTGGCCCGAAAGGATTGGTTAGTACAGCTCCCAGCATGGGTGGAGAGGATTTTGCCTGTTTTCAGGAAAAGGTTCCGGGAGTGTTCCTGTTTCTTGGCGTGGGAAATGCTGGCAGGGGCATAATTAATCAGTGGCACAACCCCCATTTTGACGCGGATGAGGACTGCTTGAGGTATGGCGCGGCCGCATTGGCCCAACTGGCTTTCGATTATCTTGAACAGCATTGATGATGGCGAACAGATAAAATCTCCATATATTTTAGGCTAAGGAGCGTTCTTATGATAAAAAACACTCGCATTTCCGATCCGGAAGTATACGAAATCGTCGCTGCTGAATTGAACCGTCAGGAGCATAACATCGAAATGATTGCATCAGAAAGCACTGCTCCTCTCGAAGTCATGGAACTGAGCGGCTGTGTTTTCACCAATAAGACCACGGAAGGCTATCCGGGCGCCCGTTTTCAGGCAGGCTCGCAAGTAGCCGATCGTATTGAAAGTTTGGCGATCGCGAGGGCAAAGAAGGTCTTTGGCGCTGAGCATGCAAACATGCAGGTTTACTCCGGGTCATCCGCCAACTATGGCGTGTATGCCGCAATACTCAGCCCCGGCGATACCGTGCTGAGCATGAGGCTTGACCAGGGTGGGCATCTGACGCACGGCAGCCCTGTGAATTTTCTTTCGAAAGTTTATAACTTCCGGTTTTACGGCGTTGACCCCCAAACGGAACAAATCGATTACGAGATGCTTGAAAAGCTCGCATGGGAATATAAGCCCAGGCTAATTATCGCAGGTGGAAGTTCTTACCCGAGATTGATCGACTATAAACTTATGAGTGAAATCGCAAAAAAAGCAGGCGCCTATTTGATGGTCGATATGGCTCATGTTGCGGGTTTGGTGGCGGCAGGTGTAATTCCCAGCCCTGTTCCGCATGCTGACTTTGTTTCTTCTTCTACAACGAAGACTTTTTGCGGCCCGCGCAGCGGCCTGATTCTTTGCAAGGCGGAGCATGCAAAGATGCTGGACAAAGGTGTGTTTCCCGGTTCCATTGGCTCTATCCATCTCAATACCATCGCAGCAAAGGCTTTTTCGCTTCGCTATGTTGGCACGCCAGAGTTTCGCGCAATTATGGAGCAGGTAGTCGTTAATGCGAAAAAACTGGCGGAAGCATTGGCCAGGCACGAATTTCGCATAGTAAGCGGTGGTACGGATAACCATATTGTATTGGTGGATCTTCGCCGTAAGGGCATAACCGGAAAACTATTTCAGAATGCACTCGAGAAAGTAGGCATCACTGTCAATAAAAACATGATTCCTTTTGATCCCGCGAGCCCCTTTGTAACCAGCGGCGTTCGCATCGGTCTGACCTCCATCTCCCAGCGGGGCTTGAAAGAGGCCGAGGTTGTCGAAATCGCAGAAATAATGAATCAGGTTGCGAGTGCTCCTGAAGATCCTGCGAACCTCGATGACTGCAAGGCGAAGACCGAGATGCTGATCGCTCGGTTTCCCCTGTATCCGGCAAGATCTTTTGATGACTAACCAGCGGCTTTTTTGGAAAAGAGTTTCCAATAGCGGGTTTGGCTATATCATCGGAAAGAATAGCGCAATTGAACACATCCGGCGATGGAGTTCGCCATGAACCCCGTGCAGACGGTGAAGACTCCTACCAGCTTTATAATGGTGGGAGTTATTTGTTATTAAGCATGATCATTGGGAGAGTGTCACAAAAAGGTGTAGCGTATTCCAAAGTGCCTGTCACGGTCGTAAAGTAACGGTAATGTTTATTTAAATAGACTCTCGGAATCCAGATACATAAAATGCCGGTAATACCAATAATTTACTGGGAATTATGATCGCTTGGCGAAACAAAGGGCAAGAATCGAGTGACCGAAGCGGCATCCAAGCAATCCATCTCACGTGCCCCAAAAGACGGCATAGGAAATAAGCCGCCACTTTGAAGCGAAAAAAGAGCAGACAATCCGATTTTGCGGTCAAATTTTCGGTTTTATGCCGCAGACAACAACGTGTTTTTCAACTGAAGGAAATCCTTTTTATGTGCGTGCCAGGCATCTGCGTGCTGACACATCATGATGCCAAATACCCGCATATACCACATCATCGTAGAACGATGACGGCCCGCTTCCAGTTTGTAGTCCAATTTTTGCCTCTTGTTTGTTCGCTCGGCGGCAGTGCGGCGGTTGTAGATGAGCTTCCATTCGTGGGATTCACGTCGTGTTTCCGTAATCAACCGGGGATTGTCGTTCATGAAAGTCAAAAATGTTCGACCGTATTTGGCAGAGGAGCAAGGCGTTGGACAGGAATTCACAGTACCGTTGGTCGAACCGCAACGCCATTTTTGACACCCCTTTTCCCGATCAAAGCCGTTTGGGCGCATGGGAATCTGCCGAGGGCAAAGCGGAATCCCTTTCGGAGAGAGCGAGAACCCATCTGAGAGAGAAACAGTTTTGGAAGAGCGTGCATTCAGATCAATCACCGGTTCGACCCCGTGAGCGTTAAACAAATGGTAAATACCTATGGCATCATGGGCAGCATCCAGAATAATTCTTGAAACTGTGCCCAGGGAGAAGCGTTGATGAAATTCAATGGAACTTACAATCAAGCTGAGCGAATCGTGGCGAGAAGCGGGCTGAAGTAAGGGAAACACCGGCAAATCATGTAGACTGTCGGAAGCGGTAAACAGGTAAAGATGGTACCCATTGAAGAATCGCTCGCGGGAACTGTCCCAACCGGAGTTACAGTCGGGTTGGGAAAAATAACGCTTGTGATGACAATCATCAAGGCCCTGGGCACGACAATTACAGATTGACTTGCTACGCAGGAGAGAAGAGGTGACGACGGGAGTGGCGTCACCGGCAATCGACAGAGAGTTCTTCTGGCCCAACAGTCCCATCTCCAATGAAACTGACAAAAAATTGGCTTGAAACAACTCGAAGAGACGATCGAAGGGCTGTTTGGAAGGTACGGCAACATCTTTGTTGCGTAGCAGATGTTGCACCAACTTATTTACTTTGTCCTTGGACGTAGTGGGTGCCTTCTCCCCTTTGGTTTTGCCTTTTTTCGGTTTACAGCGCTTGAACTTCTCGTGGGATTTAATATTGGCGGTATTGGCATTCCACAATCGCGGAAAGAAGTCGTAAAACGTACCGATGCCCGGAGTTTTTCGGGGTTCAAAGCCGCAAACGATGGCGTAGAGGGGAATCCGGCGCAGCTCATCGACCCAGGCGGTAACCGAGTATCCTCGTTGGGTGAACAACATGAGCAGGTACGCCCGGAGCATACAAGCCGGGTCAGTAGGTTTGGGGCCGAACGTGCTGTACTGGTCTTTGAGGAACACAGCGGTAGCGGACAGGTCGATCAGCCAAAGTTTTTCGATAAAAATCCAGTCCGCGGGAAGAAGTTGCAGAGTATCCCCGGTATAGTGTTTTTTGAGTTGCGCGGCGACGAAAAGTTTGTATGAATCATGGGTAGAAGTGGCAGGAAACATGAAAACACCCCTTTCGTTTGTTCAGGACAATACCTATCCCTCCCAATTGTTGGGATGTTTTTCCAAAGTCAAGTCTTTTTCCAGCGATATAGGAGGAAACCGCAAGTTTATTTTTGGAGTGACGGTGTTTCGCACAATTTCCAGTTATCTCAAGGGATAACAAAAAATCCCCCAGCTTTCGCGGGAGGATTCGAATTTTGGTGATATCTCAAATCGCTTGATTAACGGGCGGTTCGAGATTCCGAGAGACTATT
>CAIVVZ010000476.1 GCA_903909505.1 uncultured Desulfobacteraceae bacterium | reverse complement strand
TTGCAGAAGACACCATTGACTATTCGGCCTACTTCGCACCACCGTTGATGGCAAAATAATACAGTAAAATTGCCTATAAGGGTAGAGTATTGTTACTTATAGGTTTGGTCCCGGCCTGCGGCCGGGGGGAACGCTAACAAGAATCATTAACGCTGCAAAGGCATATTTCAGAACTGACCGCTGCCATGGAGGGTCTTTACGCGCAGCAGGAACGGGCATAGGGCAGGTGCGGGTAAGGGAAATTTGCTGTGGCGTATTCATTTGATTTTCTCCAGGAGGTGATATCATCAAAACAGGGTCGCTTCGTTGAAAGAGGAAACGCGGATTGATCTTGGTTTTTCCGGCTGAATTGGATGCATTTATTCCAAAACACTATGCTAAAACCGGATTCATGTCAATCACAGGTTAAGTTCTGAAAACGAAAGGATCTTGATTTTATCCGGGAGAGGTGTCGTCCGGAATTCTTGAATTCTTCCGAATTCTCCAAAAACATTGACAAATCCAATCGATATTAATATCATATTAGTATAATTGAAGATTATTTAAAATGGAGTTTACGGCCAAAGATGTGGAATCGAAAACCGGTAATAAAAACAGTTTGTATTCGAATGGTTCTTCCCGTCGCTCTTTTCTTTTTTACGGGTTGCACATTTCTGCAACTCAGGGAAGAAACGAAAATCATACAATATTCGACTATTCTGGTTGGAAATGTTTCAAGCTCTTTTTCCTGCAAGGATCTGCCGATCGTGGTCGCAGCCTATACCAATGAAAAGAACAAGAGAGAAATCGTTCATTACACGACGCTTCACCAGTTGGGGCCTTATGAATTGATAGTTCCCAAAGGGAATTATTCCATTGTCGCATTTGCTGACAAGAACCGGAATCTTTGTTATGACATTGGGGAAGCGGCAGGCCAGTATGTGGGGGCTGAATATGTGGACGCTCCCGCAGGCGGGGTGGTTCTGGATTTGGATATTGTCATATCCGAGCCTGAAACCGTTTCAATTGATTTTCCTGTTGGTTCTCCGGTTTCCTTCAATGGATCAAAGAAATTTCACAGCACTTCTCCAGGGGTAATTGCCGATCTGAATGATCCACAGTTTTCGGATGAGTATGGGAAAAAAGGATATTGGATGCCTTTGGAGTTTTTTAAAGAAGTCGGCGGCAATGTCTATTTCATGGATGAGTATGATCCCAATAAGATTCCGATCCTTTTTGTGCATGGCGCTTGCGGATCTCCGACAGGCTGGAAAGGCTTTTTTGAAAAGATTGACAGAAGTAGATTTCAACCGTGGTTTTATTACTATCCTTCCGGAGCCTCGATTGGATCCATGTCCTATTTATTGTACTGGAAAATATATAATCTTCAGATCAAGTATAAATTTAAGGATCTGTATATTACGGCGCATAGCATGGGCGGGCTGGTTGTGCGGTCATTTCTTACGGATTTTGGAAATACCCTTCCTTTTAAAACCGAATTCATCTCTATTTCAACGCCGTGGGGAGGAGATGCGCTTGCGGAAAAAGGGGTAAAATATTCTCCCGCCGTGATTCCGGCATGGAAGGACATTCAAGCCGAGGGCGATTTCATTCAATCCTTATATCGAAAGAAAATGCCGCCAACGGTCGGGCATTATCTTTTTTTCGGTTACCGGGGAAATCGTAATCCGATCCGGCCCAATAACGATGCCGTCGTAACATTGTCGAGTCTGCTTGATGAGCGTTCCCAGGCGGAAGCCATAAGAATTTATGGCTTCAACGAAGACCACGACAGTATTCTATCGAGTGAGCCGGTAATGGCTCAATATAATGCGCTGCTTATCGCGTTACATGAGAAAAGCGACCGTGCGACCCAAACACCCGGAAATATGTTGCAAGTTAAAATTTCTTTTGATTATCCAAAAGAACTGCCAAAGCCGCGCCCCATTCTTCTGCTTCGTTCTCTCGATAACAAGCACGCGGAAACCGTGCTTTACCTCAGCCATGAAGACAGTAAATGTGAAGTCGGTCCCTTTCCTTCGGGAAATTATGCCGTTAGCCTTGTTGCAAATGGATTTGCACCCGATCCGGTCAGCAAGCCGATAACCATTGGAGATGGCGTTGTTCCCATCGTAAATTTTCTCATGAAACCGCGGGGGAGCCTTATCGGTTATATTGTCAATTCCTCCAAAAAGAACTATCAGGCAGGGATTTTCCGGGAGCCGGATGAAAAAGTGAAAGTCCAATCCATTAACCTGAAAGGAGCCGGGATCAATCGCACACTTGTTCCGTTGAAAGTAGACGCCGATTATTTTGACTGTTATCTGGCAGGGGCGGATTTTGCGATCAAGTCTTATTTTTGTTTCTACGGGTTGCCGGCAGGGGAATACGTACTGACGATAACCACAGAAGGATACCCGCCATATTCGACAAAATGCACGATGCTGCCGGGACAATATTACAACGAGAGGTACATTGAGCTGCTTGAGGGAGATTTTACCTCATGAATTTGGAGAATTTAGGGGATATCATACTCATTTATGCTTCAGTGCTTCAGAACCGCCGCCTGGGTAAATCATGTTCTCGGCATGAGAGTTAGCCATTCAGAACAGAAATTTCAGAGCCAACAACATCATTCTAAAGCTGAAAAATGACAAAGAATAAACTTTTCGATCTGAAGACTATCAGTTTCTCTGGTCCGAACCCGTGCCCATACCGGAGCCCATTATGACCTTGGCGAACTGTTCGGCCTTATTCCCGATGATGAGGTGCCATATGCCGGGTGCGGCCTGCATCACCGCCACGACACCGGTTTGTTTGACTGCTTCCTCATCAAGCTTGGAGGCATCGGCAAGTTGCACACGCAGGCGCGTGAATGCAACGGCATCAAGCTTGCGCAGATTTTCTCGACCTCCCAGTGCTGCAATCATCGGACCTGCAGCTTCGCGCACCCATGGTTCGATCGTTACCGCAGAGCCGGCAGCAGTGCTATCGGTCTCAGCCGGAGTTGGCGCTTGGCCGCCATCGGTTTCAGGGCCGGAGGTCTTGAGATACTCTTCCATGTCGGTCTTCATGTTTTCCGAGGGCGTGCCGAAGATTGCCTGAATACTATTTCCGACCACCATCACACCCGCTGCGCCCAAGGCCTTTAGCTTGGTTTGATCCACGATGCCGGCGTCTTTTACCACCACGCGCAGGCGGGTAATGCAGGCATCAAGATTGGTAATGTTCCGGCGGCCGCCGAAGGCCAGCACCAGTTCGAGGGAACGACCGCCAGTGCCGGTGGCGCCTGCGGTCTCTGTGGCGGCTTCATCTTCGCGGCCGGGGGTTTTAAGGCCAAGCCATTTGATCGCAGCGCGGAAAACACTGTAGTAAATCACGGCGTAGATCGGGCCGAGCACCAGTACGAGCCACCACTTCTGTGAAAATTTGCCAAGGACGTTAAAAACGATAAAGTCAATGCCGCCCTGCGAGAAAGTGAAGCCCATGTGCATGCCCAGTGTGTTGGCAACAAACTGGGTCGATGCTGCGAGCAGAGCGTGGATGAAGTAAAGTACCGGAGCCAAAAACAGAAAAGTAAACTCGATCGGTTCGGTGATGCCGGTCAGAAACGAGGTGAGGGCGGCGGAAAGCATGATGCCGCCGACAACCACCTTGTTCTCGGGTTTGGCGCTGTGCCACATCGCGATGGCTGCGGCCGGCAGACCGAACATCTTAAATAGGAATGCACCGGCCAGCACGCCTGCGGTGGGGTCGCCGGCAAAGAACCGGTTGATGTCACCATGAATCACGGCGCCGGTTGCGTCCCTGAAAGCACCCATTTCGAAGAAGAAGGGCACGTTCCAGATGTGGTGTAGGCCAAAAGGGATCAGCAGGCGTTCAACAAAACCATAGACGGTTGCTGCCGTACGCGGGTCGCTGACCGCCGCCCAGTGCGAAAACGCGTTGATGGCATGCTGGACAGGCGGCCAGATCACGGATAGCAGCACGCCAAGGATGATTGCTGCAAGCGCTGTGACGATCGGTACAAAGCGCTTGCCGGCAAAGAAACCAAGGTAGGGAGGCAGCGAGATCCGGTAGAAGCGGTTGAACATTCCCGCAGCCAGACCGCCGGCGAGGATGCCCCCGAACACGCCGGTTTGCATTGACTTGATGCCCATAACCGTAACTGGCTCGACATTCCACACACCGGCCATCACGCCCATCGTCGCCAGCATCACCATGTAGCCGATGGTGGCGGCAATGGCCGAGACCCCGTCGTTTTCCGTGAAGCCCACGGCAACCCCGATGGCAAATATCAGCGGCAGGTTTCCAAATATCACATCGCCGGAGTTTTTCATCAGCTCGGAAATAAGCGGGGGCATCCATTCGAAATTGGCCGCTCCGATGCCCAGAAGCAGGCCGGCAACCGGTAGCACCGCAACCGGCAGCATCAACGATTTTCCGATTTTCTGCAAGAACGCAAAGGCGTTTTTAAACATGAACAACCCCTTTCCGGATGAGTTGATCCGCAAACGATGCCAGGCGCAACCGTACCTCGGAAGCTGTACCCATCTGCAGCACTTCCCGGGCAAGCGCCTGGCACTCGCTCATGGTCAGGCGGCTGATCATCGCCTTAATGGCCGGAATGGCCGGCACGGAAACGGATAGTTCATCGACACCGAGGCCGATCAGCACTGGGACAGCCATCACATCAGAGGCGATACCGCCGCAGATGCCAACCCATTTCTTGTGCCTGTGGGCGCCTTCAACCGTCATGCGGATAAGGCTTAGCACGGAGGGATGCAATGCGTCCGCCTGTTTGGCGAGTTTCGGGTGACCCCGATCCATGGCAAGGGTGTACTGGGTCAGATCATTGGTGCCGATGGAGAAGAAATCGGCCTCACGGGCAAAAAGATCGGCCATGACGGCGGCCGCGGGCACTTCGATCATCACACCGACTTTGGCGCTGTGGCCGCTTGATTGCTGTTCTTCGGTCAGAATTTGTTTTGCAGCACGCAGCTCATCTATGGTTGCTATCATCGGGAACATGATATGGAGGTTGCTGATCGGCGCTGCCTGAAGGATTGCGCGCAACTGAATGCGGAAAATATCTGGCCGGTCGAGGCTGACGCGCACTCCACGCAGGCCGAGGAAGGGGTTGTCTTCCTTCGGGAGCGGCAGATAGGACAGGGGCTTGTCACCGCCGACATCCAGTGTGCGGATTATCAGCGGGCGTTCACGGCCAAGAATTTTGGCAATCGCTTTGTAGGCAATGGCCTGTTCTTCCTCGGTCGGTGCGGTGTCTCGGTTGAGAAAGAGGAATTCGGATCGAAGCAGACCCACGCCCTCGCCGCCGAGGGCGACAGCCTCGCGGGCTTCTTCCGCGTTACGCACATTGGCAACAACATCAATTCGATGTCCGTCGGTGGTAACGGCAGGCGCGCCGGCCGCTGTCTTTTCCCGCTCACGCCTGGCGGTCTGGTCGGCCATGCGCTCTTGTGCCCGGGCAAGCTCGTCTTCGCTTGGATGCCTGTGCAACGTGCCTTTGCTGCCGTCGAGCACGACGAGGGTGTCATTTTCTATCGATAGTGCGGCGTTATCGATCCCGCATAAGGCTGGGATGCCCAGCGAACGGGCAAGGATGGCAACGTGACCGGTCGGGCCTCCGGTGGTAGTGCAGAAACCGAGCACCTTGTTACGGTCGAGCGAGGTCGCATCGGATGGTGTGAGTTCCTCGGCAATGAGGATCGAGCCTTCGGGTACCTCGATCTGTGCCTGTTTTACGCCTGCAAGCAGGGTCAGTACCCGGCGACCGACATCGCGGATGTCGGTCGCGCGTTCACGAAGCAGCGGATTGTCGAGCCCTTGAAGCCGGGCGGCATGGAGGGTGAATGCGGCGCGCCAGGCGAAATCGGCACTTTTGCCATCACGCACGCCTTTTTTGGCGAGGCCGACCAGATCGGGATCTTCCAGCATTTCCCGGTGGGCATCAAGGATTTTTGCCTTGGAAGCATCGGGGAGTTGGCTCTTGAGCGCTTCGATCTGCAGGCGTGCTTCGTGCAGTGCGGTATCCAGTTTGGCGTGTTCATGCTCGGTGCCCTCACCGTGTTCCAGGACATCGATCACTTCCCGGCGGAACTGCACAACCCGGCCCACGGCAAGCCCGGGGGATGCCGCGATACCGGACAGTTCGTTGGCATCGGCGGGCTTGGAGCGTTCCGGCGCAACATCGGTAGATACGACGGTGCCGGCCTCTCCCGGTTTTTCACCACAGCCCTCGGCCAGCATCTTTGCGAGCGTGGAGGCAGCCTCTGCAGCATCGCTGCCCCAAGCCTTTACGCGAATCTCGTCATGCTGCCGGGTCGACAGGCCCATGATCGCAACCAGAGACTTGGCATTGGCCTCATCGTCGCTGCGGACCAGTCTGATGTCGGATTTAAATTTTTTTGCTTCCGTTGCCAGAACAGCCGCAGGGCGGGCATGGAGACCCGCCGGGTTGGGTAGTGCCACGGTGGCGGAAAAAACGGCTGTGCTCTCTTCAGCATCCGTCGCGATTTCCGCAGGTGCGGTGGATGCCAGCTCAAGGCCAAGGATGATATCTTTGCCGGCCTGCACGAGGCCGCTTCTGGGCGTCATGTGCAGGACCTTTTCGCCATTGGCGATCAGGATCTGAGTGAGCAGGCTGCGAGCCTTGCAGGCAATCAGATCGGCATTGAAGGCAACGAGCGGCTGCCCGATCTGTACCGCTTCACCTTGCTTGACCTTGGGTGTAAAGCCCTCGCCCTTGAGCATGACGGTATCGATGCCGATGTGCACCAGAACCTCAATGCCACTGCTGGTGGTGATCGTCAACGCGTGGTGGGCGCTGTGAAGTTGCGTGACGACGCCGGTAACCGGGGCCAGCAGTTCAGCCGAGGTGGGGTCGAGCGAGATGCCATCGCCAACCAGCTTCTGTGCAAACACGGGATCCGGAACGCTTGCCAGCGGGACCAGAACCCCGGAAAGCGGAGCGAGGATATCCAGTCTGGACGGGATAGTGCTCATCAATCAGGTCCTTTCTTTCGATCCAATTCCCCGCGCACGGCCAGACCGAGTTTTTCCATTGAATAGGGTTTGCGAAGGTAGCTGCCCGCCCCCAGTCGGAGCAATTCCTGGACCCGATCGGATTCCGCGTATCCACTGACGACGATAGCTTTCTGGCCGGGTCGGTAGGTGATAATAAGCCGATATGTTTCCAGTCCGTCAATTCCCGGATCCATGATCATATCCAGAATCAGCAGATCCACCTGATTCGTCCGCAACCAGGCTACCGCCTCCTCCCCGCTGGCTGCTGACTTGACATTGTAACCCAGCTTGGACAGCATTTGGGTGGCAATATAGCGCTGATCCTCCATATCGTCGATGATCAGAATCGTCTCGTTTCCCAAATAATCATCCATCACCACCCGTTCGATTGCTTCCGGATGTCTCTCGCGGGTGATCGGAAAATAAAAGGTAAACCAAGTACCCACGCCCTCCGTGGATTCCAGATCGACATAGCCGCCATAGTCCTTGACCGTCGCCCAGACAATAGTCATGCCCAGTCCTGATCCGCTTCGGCCCATCTTTTTTTTCGTGAAAAACGGGTCGAAAATCCGTTTCAGATTATCAGCCGCAATGCCAACCCCTTCATCGGTGACCGTTAACACCACATATTCTCCCGCCGGTATCAGCTCATACCCGCTTCTGGCTTGGTCCAAATAGATATTCCGGGTGTTCAATATGATCCGGCCGCCGGTCGGCATTGCTTCGGCTGAGTTCGACACGAGGTTCATTATCATTTTTAAAAAATGAACGGCCGAACCCTTGATGTTCAGCAGATCAGCGGATAAATCGGATACTATCCGAACCGTTGGGTGGTGATTCATTAAAGCCTGATACTCGGGTGAAGCCAGATATTCATCAATGATCTGATTCAGACGAATCGTTTTGATGGTGGTGACATTGCGTCGAGCAAGCGTTAGCAAATCCTGAACGATGGTAGCCGCCTTTTCGCCTGATTGCTGGATGATGCTTACCATTTTTCTTAAGGGGCTGTCCTGGGGCAGTTCCAAAAGAATTATTTCCGGCATGCTGACCATGCCGCTGAGGAGATTGTTCAAATCGTGGGCTACCCCCGCGGCCAGGTTGCCCAGCGCTTCCATGTTCTGAGCTCGATGCAACTGGGCGGTCAAATCGGCTGCTTTTTGCTCAGCCGCCTTTCGTTCGCTGATATCCCGGGTGACCCCAAGGATTCCAGTAGGCCGACCTTCGGGATCTCGAATGAAACATACCGTCGCCTCGACCCACACATATCCACCATTTTTGCATGAATTCTCAAGTTCCAAAGCCCGGGAGCGGTTCGGATCCGAGCCCGGAACGGTATCAGCGGCCAGTTCTTGTTCAAGAAGTCGACTGACCATATCAAGGGATTTGGGCGATAGGGTCTGTGTCAGTTCCAGTGCCATGGCCTCTTCCGGTGTAAATCCCCGAATTTTTTGCACCGAAGGGCTCACGTAGTCGAAGGTTAAAGTATCCAGGCGCAGGATCCAGATGATATCGGTCACTTTTTCAGCTAAAAACCGATACCGATTTTCAGAAGCGCTCAACTCGGCCTGTTTGGTTACCAGTTCGAGCTTTGAGGCGATCAGTTCGCGATTGGCGGTTCCCAGACGCAGGGCAAGCTGTCTGGCCTCTTCATATTTTTCCTGAATACTTTGATTGGCCAACATCAGGTCGGCAATAGCTTGGTTATATACATGATGACGAGAAAACAACCCCTTCCAGAAGGATATTTTTTTCTGTTGCGACCAGCTAACCCGATACATGCACCCCGGGTATCCCTGTTTGGGACTGTCCGGCCATATTCTGGTACCATAGGCCGAAGGAGCCACCTGGCATTGGATTTCTTCAACATCCGCCGCCGGCAGGCCAAACATAGTGGGTAATCCGACCAGAATGCCACGGGCATAATCGCAATCGTAGCGCGTTTTTTGCGCACTGATGTGGTAGCGATCCTCTATCAGAATCCATGAATCGCCGGAATCATGAACGACTACCTCCCCAATTGATCTAAGCAGTTTAGTATACTTGGCCCCCTGCGAGTAGATCATCTTCGGGGTTCCCATCAGCCGGACGATCCGATCCAGAATTCCAAATGACTCGAACCGTTCAGAGGCCAAAGCCATTTGATACACACTTTTTTCATCACCCAACAATTCAACCATCCGATGGTAAAGGACCTGCAAAAAAGCATGGGACACCCAGTTATTCGTATCGGATAAATAGATTTCATCCAGCGATAATCCATCGAGCAGTGAACCCAACGAACCGCTATTGACCTCTTTGACGTACATCAACAGGGTCCGGGTAATCCGGCAACTGATTTCTTTTTTTGTATGCGGTGATTCCAGGCTATCCATATGACTATCCAATGAACTTTTATTGAAAAATGGTTGTGTTTTATGGGCAATACTTGATTATGGGTCTATTTATTCGATCCTTCCTCAGAAAAAAGATGGGCATACATGATTGAACTCTCTTAACGTCTCATGGGTAATAGGGCCTTGTCTATTCGTATTGAAGGCTTCTTGAACAGGATGACCTGATCATAAAGAAGTTCAGCCGGATTGGGTCCAACCGCTGTGGCAGGTTCAAGATAAGCCCGGAATCCTACAAATAGCGGCTTGTTCAAATCCACCTTAGTGCAGGGTTGGAGATACTCGGGTAATTCGATCTTAAGGCATTGTGGATCATTACCACAATTACGTGCTGCTTTCCATGCATAGAGATAGGGAGCATTATCATTATTGGGAATGTAATCGATAGCACTTCCCGCAAAAACCGGACTGTTAACCGCGCTGATTCCAAGATCCTTGTCTTTCTGGTAGATGGAGAAGCTCGAGTAGGTTGCCTTTCCGGTGGCCTGGTGGTTGACACCGTAAATGATCAGGAACTCATCGGGATTATCGGCGGCCAGTTGGAAATCGTCCGTTGTCCGGAGATAGCTTGTGTCACGAATTTCAGCAAGGATGTTCTCCTTTCTCTGGATACCATCCAGCCACTCGTTGAGCCAGATCTGGGTGGTGAATTCTGTTGGCTCGTATCCGGGATACTTATCTATAATAGCCTTTCGTAACTCTTCAAGAGAGGGCATCAGATCAGCCTCCGTCATTCCGGTGCCACGCACACGAAGCATCGGTGTCGGATAGGGGTCAAGCGGCGTGGCCATCGACGGTTGGTTGAGATAAAGCACTGTCATCCCAGGATTCTGCATATAGTTGTTGAACTCCTGAACATGTCCGTAAGCAGGTAAGGTGATTCGGTTCAGGAATACGAACGAGTCAAAATCACTCCCTTTCCCAAGTTTGACCACCGAGGAGGGAATGACGTCCGTGTTCATGATATCCGGCGAAAATCCGGCGCCCATGGCCAAAGACCTTACTTGCGCATCTACCCCCCTATCGGCCGTGCTCACGATGAACACGTTCTGGTTGTACGGATTCGGGTTAGCGTTTGCGGTTCCTTCCGTTTTAATGGTAAGATTATTAACGGTATCACCCAGACTGGCAAACAGGGTTCTTGGAACCGACTCCCCTTCATATTGCCGTTTGAACAGATAGCTGCGATAGCTGAAATAGGCCACCGGAGGCGGGGTATGCCCAATGATGACAATGGCGTCGTTGGGTGCAAGCTGGAATTCGCTCGCTACCATAGTCCCCTGGACATTATTCGTAATGGCAAGATAGTTGCCACCGGCATTATTGGCGTATCCCGTCTCCAAGGCTCCAAGACAAACCAATCGCGCCACATCGACTTTTCCGTATGTCCACTCCGTGACCGTGAAGCCATCCTTGGTGAGAGCGGCTTTGAATGCATCAACCTTCGAGGTTGAGATGCCTGCCGAACTGATATCATTTGAACTCTCATTAACTGTAGCTAACCCGGTCGAAGCGAAAGTGCCAAACAGCCAAACCAAAACCAAAGCCCACATAAATCGATTTCTCATTTTACTCCTCCTTTTTCGTTGTGATGAGGTCAATATAAGCTGGCCTTCAGACAGTCCGTATTTCATAGATGTTTTTCAAATCCTCATGGAGTTTTTTCACTATCGGAGAAAATTCTTTGTGAATAAACGCAATCATCTCACATAGAATTACGGCGTTGTAAGCATGACTTGCCAGATTTCGTTTTTCAATTGCTCCCATCCATGTTTCAGCATCAGTTATTAATTCAGCCTGGAATGCGGTGCGAATTGCCTGTTTGCTGTTTTTTACTTGGTCATATCCTTCATTTTCCCTCCAGCTTTTTTATCCCATCATTAGCGGTCAATATCCGCATCTGCTGGATGGCGATTTTGTTCAAGCGTTCAAGGCGTGTTTCCTGGAGAAGACCGTCATTGATAAAAAGCGCGTTCAGGTTTTCGAGATTGGACAGGCAAACCAACTGTGAGACATCGGCATAATCCCGGATATTACCCTTTTTATCCGGGTTTGTCTCCCGCCACATGGCGGCAGTCCTGCCGAAAAGGGCCATGTTCAGAATATCCGCTTCAGATGCGTAGATTTGGTTGATCTGGGATTTGCTCAGTTCCGGAGGGACAAGGTTTTCCTTGATGGCATCGGTATGAATCCGGTAATTGATTTTGGCAAGATTGCGCCGGATATCCCAGCCGAGGTGTTTTTTTTCAAAGTCTTTAAGCCGTTGGAATTCTTTAATCAAATAGAGTTTGAATTCCACTGAAATCCAGGAGGCGAATTCAAAAGCGATATCCTTGTGGGCGTAAGTGCCTCCGTATCGCCCAGATTTGGAAACAAGCCCGATTGCACCTGTTTTTTCAATCCATTGCTTTGGTGTGAGGGTGAAGCTATTGAGCCCTGCCTGTTTTTTAAACCCGTCGAATTCGACGGGTTTAAAATCCTGATTATTGAGTTGTTCCCAAATGCCAAGAAACTCAATGGTGTTTCGATTTCGAAGCCAATTCCGAATTAAATCATCGGTTCTTTCCGCGTTTTTATGTCTGGCAATATCTGTTATACAAATATAGTCCTCGTCGCTGTGTGAATATACCGTTATCTCAGTTCCTTTGACCTCAATTTTAGCCATTCATCACCTCAATTCTCCCAAGATTTTCCAGGATAGCAAGTTCAGGCTTTCTTCCTCCCTTATCTGTGCCTCAAACTCCGCTTTCAGTGCGGTATAGCGTTCGACAAAATCAAAGTCATCTTCATCATCCGGCAAACCCACATACCGTCCAGGGGTCAGCACATAATCCAGTTCCCGCACCTGTTCAATCGAGGCGGAATCTGCCAGAGCAGGAAAAAGCCTATAGATTGGTATGATATCACCTGAATTCTGTTTACTTCACCGAAAAGCCACGTTCAAATCCTGGTAATACCGTTGAAGCCAATTCGCATAATGATGAATGCTAATCTTGATGGTCTCGTAAAAAGTCTAAGAATCTAACTATCTGAAAAAACATATAATAGACGTAAATATCTCTTGCTATTTTTGTGATTTATTGATATGGAACATGCATAATTTCAAACCCTTACGGACAATAAACATGAT
>CAIVVZ010000475.1 GCA_903909505.1 uncultured Desulfobacteraceae bacterium | reverse complement strand
TCAAACTTGGGAACATCGTAAAGATACTCGGATTGTCGAATTTCGGGTAGCATCGTTTGCCTCCTTTCTGCGGTTTTGTTTCGCAGTATAGCAGGCAAATACAAGTCGAGCAAGTTTAATTTACATCATATTGCGTTGTAGGGTTAAATTTTCCTCCAGACTTCTTGTGGATTGGAGCTCTACACGTGTGGATGGTTTGGGCGGAAGAATCTCGCCCTTACGAGGGCGTCCGCGTCTGCCCTTAGGCTTGGGGGCTGCTTCGGATGATACTGTTTTGACCGGTTTCTCACGCGACTTTATGTCGGTTGCATCCCGGCTTATGTGGCCGGCAAGCCTTTGGCCACAATGCTTTTTAACCATTGCTTCGTGAATATTTTGTGGCAGACTGTGCGTTGCAAACTCCGTAAAGGCCCGAGAGAACGTTGCGCTGGATGGAATCTGGCTTGAAAGCTCCCATCCGCACAGCCTCCTGATATTCTTGCAGCTTCTCAGATATTCGATAAGAATATCAGTGGTTTCAAACTTATAAACGGACTTCGCGATAAAGGCTTTTGCCATGCTGGTACGGCTTTTTTTCTTTCGCCCGAACCCTTGCCATCGAAATTCCTTCATGTGGCTTGGCAAATCGAGCAAGGAAACAACCTGCACAAATTCCCGCTCTTTCTCTGAAAGTGGATCAAGTTCTTGCTCTAACCATGGAAAAAGTTGTAATTGTATGGTATTCCAAATGTCAAAGAGAGTGCTCATATTATCGTCCTGTTTTTGGTTTGGGAAAATCAATAAATTAGGGTGATAATAGAGCACTTTCTTAATTAAATCAAGATATTAATTAACATTTTATGGTAATTTCATAAAATATTTCGCTTAATTTAAGACTTTTGAAATTACCTCCAATATGATGTCCTTTTCTATATGAATTTTAATGATGTCCTCACCCTCCACGATTATTCCGAAACCAATACTTTTTCTGTTGAGACCTTACCACGTGACAGCGTGACAACGACAAAATGGTAGGAAGTATCCCCGAAATACAAACGGGTAAGCGGCGCTCCGGCGCCGCCGGTGATGATGTGGCGCGTTCCATCAAGCATAGCTTCATCGTAAAGATGGTAATGCCCGTAAAACACACCAGCCACGTTCCGGCCGGAAAGCGTTTGCAAAAAGACGTCGGCCCCCTTTGTAAACGTGTGGCTGTCTATCCATTTCAGGGTTTGCGGCGGAATGTGCATGAGAACAAATTTCAGGGAATACTCTATACTCAACTGGGTTCTCAGATAATCAACCTGGTTCGACGTCAGAGTATATCCGGAATTGTCCAGAACAATGAACCTGGAATTGATTCCGGGAAGATCCAGGACATAGTCCAGGGGACCAATCAGTTGCTGAAACAACGCTTTTCCCTTATCACGCTTATCCCCATTCGTCAGCTCGTGATTGCCGGCAGCGACAAAAACGGGCATGTCCGGAAGGGTTTGCTGAAGAATCGCCAGAAAATGCCGGAACTGTTTTTCACTTCCGGTGGATACGGCATCGCCCGTGTGCAGAATAAACAGCGGATGGTAACGGGCTGCAGCCAACAGGCATTTTATAAAGACTTCATCGTTGTCGCGGCTGTCTCCCATGACCACAAATGTATACGGTTCTTCTTGAACCCCGGCCAGCCTGGATTCAAGCTTCTGCAGGGACTGCTCATAAAGCGTAGCGGATTGAGCGCCCCCGCAGACCAGGATAAAGATTAGAATCCATCCCAGACAGTAAAGACGACATCGTTTTCCATTTCCCGTTTGCCGATACATCACCCACCCCCCTCTAACTGAATGACGGCGCTGCCGAAAGTTTCATTTTGATCCAATGGTCATCACTGCCCCCCGGCTTTACGCTGAAAATAACTTCTTGACAAGAGGATATTATTGCTGGTATTCAATTATTCAAATAAACATCAATTTGAAATATTATGATATCTGTCGCCATCATCGTCCTTATTAGCCTTATTCTCGTCCTCGTCGGGATTATCCTTCCCTACGAGGCGCCGGGTTGATAATGGCCTGATTTTTTCATAATTTTAATATAAAAAATCCGTTATCAGCCCTCAAAAGCTGATAACGGATTTTTTTTTGCTCAAAACCCATTTTGCACAGGAAACCCATGAAAAGCAATATCGTCAAAAATGGCATTGAAAGATCCCCCCAACGGTCGCTTTTCAAGGCCATGGGATACACGGACACCGAAATTCACAGGCCGCTTATCGGCATTGCCAATGCCGCCAACGACATCATTCCCGGCCACATTCAACTGAACACCATCATGGAAGCGGTTAAAGCCGGCATCTACATGGCAGGCGGAACGCCCGTTGAATTCGGCGTCATTGGCGTCTGCGACGGCATTGCCATGAACCACGTCGGCATGAAATACTCTCTGGCCAGCCGGGAGCTGATCGCTGATTCCGTTGAAATCATGGCCACCGCCCATGCCTTTGACGCCCTGGTGATGATCAGCAGTTGCGATAAGATCGTTCCCGGGATGCTGATGGCTGCAGCCAGGCTGAACATTCCGGCCATTTTTATCTGCGGCGGCCCGATGCTGGCAGGAATTCATCCGGAAAGCCATTCCGCCCCAAAAAAAATCGATCTCATTTCGGTGTTTGAATCGGTCGGAGCTGTAAAATCAGGGAAAATGACTGAAGATGAGCTGTCTCGGATCGAAGATGCCGCCTGTCCCACTTGCGGTTCCTGCGCCGGCATGTTTACGGCCAATTCCATGAACTGCCTGACAGAAGCCATCGGCATGGGGCTTCCGGGAAATGGAACCATTCCCGCTGTCATGTCCGCCCGAATCCGTCTGGCCAAGGAAACCGGAATGAAGATCGTGGAACTTCTGGAAAATGGCATCACCCCCGGCAGAATCCTGACAAAGGAAGCTTTCCGCAATGCCCTTACGGTGGATATGGCGCTTGGCTGCTCAACCAATACCGTGCTGCACCTGGCAGCCATTGCCCGGGAAGCCGGGGTGGATTTTGATCTGAATCTGATCAACCGCATCAGCCGGGAAACGCCCCATTTATGTTCGCTGAGCCCCGGCGGAAAGCATCATGTTGAAGACCTGTACCGGGCAGGCGGCATACCGGCCGTGATGCATGAACTCTTACGCGCCGGACTGATAAATGAGCACTGTCTGACCGTAACCGGCAAGACCGTGGGAGAATCCTGCGGCCAGGCCGCGATTCTGAACCCCGATGTCATCCGCACCATTGATAACCCGTACCACAAACAAGGCGGATTGGCGGTTCTTTTCGGGAATCTGGCCCCGGATGGCTGTGTGGTCAAGCAGTCGGCCGTTCGAGACGAAATGCTCCGGCACCAGGGCCCGGCCCGGGTATTCGATTCGGAAACCAGCGCCTGTCAGGCCATCCTGTCGGGTCAAATCCAGAAAGGCGATGTGGTCGTCATCCGTTACGAAGGCCCGAAAGGCGGACCCGGAATGCAGGAAATGCTGTCCCCGACATCCGCCATTGCCGGCATGGGGCTGGACGCTTTTGTCGCCTTGATCACCGACGGCAGATTTTCGGGCGGAACCCGCGGGGCCGCCATCGGCCACATTTCGCCGGAGGCTGCCTCTGGAGGCCCCATCGCCATCGTTTGCGAAGGCGACATGATTGCCATAGACATTCCCGGGAAAACCATCACGCTGAATGTAACAGATGCCATTATTCAGGACAGGCTTTCCGCCTGGAAGCCACCTGAACCCAAAATCACTTCCGGATATCTGGCAAGATACTCGCGAAACGTGTCGTCCGCCAGCACAGGCGCGGTTGTGGAATAGGAGTAGATATGAATGCAAGCGAAAACACCTTGACCGGAGCGCAGATCCTGATGACAATCCTTCAGGAAGAAGGCGTGGATACGCTGTTTGGTTTTCCCGGAGGCGCCGTCATCGACATCTATGACGAACTGGCCAGAACACCCATTCAACATATCCTGGTGCGACACGAACAGGGCGCGGTTCACGCCGCGGACGGCTATGCACGGGCAAGCGGAAAAGTGGGAGTCTGTCTGGTGACTTCCGGTCCCGGAGCCACCAATACCGTTACTGGCATTGCCTCCGCCTACATGGATTCCATCCCGCTGGTGATCATTACCGGACAGGTCCCGACACATCTGATCGGCAATGACGCGTTTCAGGAAGTGGATATTGTCGGCATCACCCGACCCTGCACCAAACACAATTACCTGGTGAAACGGATCGAGGATCTGGCAAAAATCCTAAAGGAGGCCTTCTATATCGCCCGGTCCGGCAGGCCCGGTCCGGTATTGGTGGATATTCCCAAGGACATCACCAAAAACCGGATTACTTACACGCCAGTAGAACCGGTTCAGATGAAATCTTACAACCCAACCTATCAGCCCAACATGTGGCAACTGGAAAAAGTGATCAGCCTGATTCGGGAAGCCCGGCGCCCGATGATTTTTGCCGGCGGCGGGGTCATTTTGTCAAAAGGATCATCGGAGCTTACGGCCTTAGCCCGCAAAACCCTGATGCCGGTGACCACATCGCTCATGGGCATGGGCGCGTTTCCGGGAACAGATCCTCTCTGCCTGGGAATGATCGGCATGCACGGAACCTACCGGGCCAACATGGCCACCGGCGCCTGCGACCTGCTGATTGCGGTCGGGGTTCGCTTTGATGACCGGGTTACCGGCAGGACCGATGCCTTTGCAGCCCAGGCAAAGATTGTCCACATCGACATCGATCCCACATCGATCCGAAAGAATGTCCTGGTATCACTTCCGCTGGTCGGCGATTGCCGGATCACGCTGTCGGAGTTGAACCGGTTGATCGAAGTCATTGATTTCGGCGATCTGGCGGAACAACGGCGCGACTGGCTGGATCAAATCGATCAGTGGAAGCAGACCGGCGCCCTGAATTATGACCAGACCACCGTGATCAAGCCCCAGTACGTGGTGGAAACGTTATACCGCCTGACACGGGGCCAGGCCATCATCACCACCGAAGTGGGGCAAAATCAGATGTGGGCTGCCCAGTATTACCACTTTGACCACCCGGATCATTTCATCACTTCGGGCGGTCTGGGCGTCATGGGCTTTGGCCTTCCGGCAGCCATCGGGGCGCAGGTGGCAAAACCGGGGAAGCTGGTTGTGGATATTGCCGGAGACGGCAGCATTCAGATGAATATTCAGGAAATGGCGACCGCCATTCAGTATGGCCTTCCGGTGAAAGTGGTGATTCTGAACAACCGGTATCTGGGCATGGTCCGGCAGTGGCAGGAATTGTTTTACGACAAGCGCTATGCTTGCACCGACATGGAGTATGCCCCGGATTTCGTGAAACTGGCCGAGGCTTACGGCGCCCTGGGCCTGAGGGCAACCGCCCCTGATCAGGTCGAATCGGTGCTGATGCAGGGTCTGTCTTCGCCTCAGGCAGCCATCATGGATTTTTGGGTGGATCGGGAAGAATGTGTGTATCCGATGGTTCCGGCCGGAGCAACGCTCACCGAAATGCTGCTGGTGTAACACCGAAAAGAGCCGAATGGCCGAAAAGTCGTAGCGCCGATCTTTTCAGACTTCTGCTCTTTCGTATGAATGGAGGATTTTCAAAGTGACGGAAGCAAAACATGTCATCACCATGCTGGTGGATAACCAGCCTGGGGTTCTGGCCCGGGTTGTCGGGCTTTTTGGCGGAAGAGGCTTTAACATCGAAAGCCTGTGCGTTGCTGAAACCATCAACCCGGAAATATCCCGGATTACCCTGGTCACCCGCGCCGATCCCCTGGTGATGGAGCAGATTCAAAAACAGCTCAGAAAACTGATCAATGTCATCAAGGTTCGGGACATGGATAAATCTAAAGCCGTGCAGCGGGAAATGGCCTTGATTTGCGTGAAAGCCAAACCCGAACACCGGGCTGAAGTCCTGAGAATCGTGGATATTTTTCGATGCAAGGTCGTGGATACGGGCATCGAGCATTATATCCTCGAGGTCACCGGTGACGAAGGCAAACTGGCCGCAATCATCAATCTGCTGAAGCCCATCGGCATCAAAAAAATCGCCCGGACCGGCATCGTGGCACTGTTCAGGGAACCGAAATAATGCAGATGACTGAAGATAGGTGACAGAATAACAGCGGTAGAAATCATTTTCATATCTTTGGGTGAATGCCCGGGTGATTCATGAGTAATTGCTTCAGCCTTCAGCCGCTAACCTTTAATCAACCAATCACCCCTTTTCAACAATCAAATTAAGGAGAAGTAAATCAAATGGCACAAATCAATTTTGGCGGCGTCATGGAAGAAGTGATTACCGCTTCGGAATTTACCCTGGAACAGGCAAAAGCAGTTCTGAAGAATGAAACCATTGCCATTCTGGGATATGGCGTTCAGGGACCCGGCCAGGCCCTGAATATGAAAGATAACGGATTACAGGTTATTGTCGGTCAGCGGGAAGGCGGCAATTCCTGGGACAAGGCCATTGCTGACGGCTTTGTTCCAGGAAAGACGCTCTTTCCCCTGGAAGCGGCAGCGCAAAAAGCAACGATTGTCCAGTATCTGCTTTCCGATGCCGGCCAGATGGCGGCATGGCCGAAGATCAAACCCTGCCTCAATCCCGGAGACGCCCTGTATTTTTCTCACGGGTTCGGCATTGTTTTCAGTGATCAGACCGGTATTACACCGCCCGCTTTTGTGGATGTGATTCTGGCCGCGCCAAAGGGGTCCGGCAGGACGGTCCGGACCAATTTTCTGGCGGGAAGCGGCATCAACTCCAGCTTCGCCGTCCATCAGGACTATACGGGCAAAGCCCGGGAACGCGCCATTGCCCTTGGCATTGCCATCGGTTCCGGTTATCTGTTTCCCACCACATTTGAAAAAGAAGTTCACAGCGATTTGACCGGAGAACGCGGAGTTCTCATGGGATGCCTGGCAGGGGTCATGGAGGCCCAGTACACCCTGCTTCGCAAACACGGCCACAGCCCCAGCGAGGCCTTTAATGAAACCGTTGAAGAGCTCACCCAGAGTCTGATCCGCCTGGTTGCCGAAAACGGCATGGACTGGATGTTTGCCAATTGCAGCACCACCGCGCAAAGAGGGGCGCTGGACTGGTCGCCGCGCTTCAGGGATGCGGTCAAGCCGGTTTTTGACCAGCTCTACGAGAGCGTGTTATCCGGAGAAGAAACCCGCAGAACCCTGGAGAGAAACAGCGCCCCGGATTACCGTGAAAAACTCCACGATGAGCTTGAAACCATCCGCTTGTCGGAAATGTGGCAGGCAGGCGCTGCAGTTCGCTCGCTGCGACCGGAGAACCGGAAATAGGCGTTTAGGCTGAAGCCTCAAAGCTTCAGCCTTCTACCTGTTTTCACGAAAGGATATTTTTTATGGAACCGATTCACCTTTATGACACCACCCTGAGGGACGGTACTCAAGGGGAAGATGTCAACTTTTCGGCTGAAGAAAAAATCTTGATCGCCCAGCGCCTGGATGACTTTGGCATCCATTATATCGAAGGCGGATGGCCGGGATCCAATCCCCGGGACATGCAGTTTTTCGAGCTGGCCCAGCAGATTGATTTCAAGCATGCAAAGCTTGCGGCATTCGGTTCCACCCGAAAACCCGGTTTTGCCACGGGCGATGACCCCAATGTTCAGGCGCTTTTGGCAGCCCGGACCCCGGTTGTCACCATTTTTGGGAAAAGTTGGGATCTTCATGTCGGAAAGATCATGGGCAATACCCTGGAAGAAAATCTGGCCATGATCCATGATACGGTGGCATATCTGAAAGGTCATTTGCGGGAAGTCATTTATGACGCTGAGCATTTTTTTGACGGCTACAAGGCAAACCCGGATTATGCCCTGTCCACCCTGATGGCGGCTGTGGAGGGTGGCGCGGACTGCATCGTTCTCTGCGACACCAATGGCGGAACCCTGACCTATGAAATCGAGCCGATAATCGCCAGGGTGCATCGGGTTTTAGCAGAAAAAGCCCATCTGTCAAAATCCGGCGTCAGAATCGGTATTCATACTCACAACGATTCCGGCCTTGCCGTAGCCAACAGCATTTGCGCGATAAACGCCGGTGCGGTTCTGGTTCAGGGAACCATCAACGGATACGGGGAGCGATGCGGAAATGCGGACCTGACCAGTATCATTCCCATCTTGTGCCTGAAAATGAATCGTCCCTGCATCTCTTCCGAGAGCCTTTCAAGGCTTAAGAAACTGTCCCGGTTCGTCAGCGAAACCGCCAACATGATTCCGCAAAACACCATGCCGTTTGTGGGAAAAAGCGCCTTTGCCCATAAAGGCGGGGTTCATGTGAGCGCAATCATGAAACTTCCCAGGGCATATGAACACATTGCCCCGGATCTGGTCGGAAACAAGCGCAAAGTGCTGGTTTCCGATCTTTCCGGTAAAAGCAATGTGGAATACAAGGCCAGGGAACTCGGGGTGGAGCTGAATGGGTCGGATCGGCAGAAAGTCGTCTCTGAAATCAAGCGCATGGAACAGGAAGGCTATCAGTTTGATGTGGCCGACGGGTCTTTCAAAATTCTGCTGGAAAAACTGACCGAACAGTTCAAGCCACTGTTCGAGCTGGAATCGTTCCGAGTAACCATTGAAAAAGACAAAAACCAGCCCTGCTCTGCCCATGCAACCATAAAAATATCGGTTGACGGCAAACAGGAAATAACGGCAGCCGAAGGAAGCGGCCCGGTCAGCGCCCTGGATAATGCGCTTCGAAAAGCCCTGGACAATTTTTTCCCCCATGTGGATCATATGCGACTGGTGGATTTCAAGGTTCGCGTTATTGACGGTCGAGCCGGAACCGCCGCCAGAGTGCGCGTGTTTATCGAATCCAGGGACGAAGACCATGTCTGGAGCACCATCGGCGTCTCCGAAGATATCATTGAAGCCAGTTGGCATGCCCTTGCCGACAGTTTTCAGTATAAACTGTCGCGGTAAGAGCTCAGGCTGAAGACTGAATATCTAAAAGGAAGATTTCATGTTGAGAGAAAAGGAAACAACAAATGCCGCGGGACGGTTTTTCAGCAATGTCCTGCGGCCCATGCTCGGATAGATGTTGCGACTGCTTTTTGGCCAAAACGAATGCGGGCGATTCAGCCTGTTCGTTTACTGACGGAACTATCAGACAGAAATCTTTCTATAAGGAGCAATATCATGACCGAGCGCGTAATTATTTTTGACACCACCTTAAGAGACGGCGAGCAATCCCCCGGCGCCAGCATGAATGCGGGCGAAAAGTTGCGCCTGGCCACCCAGCTTGAAAAACTGGGGGTGGATGTGCTGGAAGCCGGATTTCCAGCAGCCTCGGATGGCGATTTCGAGGCGGTGTCCCGAATCTCCGGGCAGTTGAAACGCACAGAAGTTGCAGCCCTGGCCCGTACCTCCCAAAAAGACATTGACCGGGCCTGGGGCGCCATTCAGCATGCCGCCTTTCCCCGGATCCATACCTTTATCGCCACATCCGACATCCACCTGACCTACAAGCTGCGCATGACCCGCGACGAAGTGGTAGCGGCCGCCGTGGATGCCGTGAAATATGCCAGGTCTTTGACCGAAAGAGTCGAGTTCTCAGCGGAAGACGGATCCCGAAGCGACCGGGATTTTTTATGCCGGGTTTTTGAGGCCGCCATTGAAGCCGGCGCCACCACCGTCAATCTGCCGGATACCGTGGGATACGCCATTCCACAGGAATATGCCGAACTGGTTCGGTATGTCATGTCTCATACGCCCAACATTCACAAGGCCATATTAAGCGTTCACTGTCACAACGATCTGGGACTGGCAACAGCCAATACCCTGGCCGCAATCAGCGCGGGGGCCAGGCAGGCGGAGGTCACCATCAACGGCATCGGCGAGCGGGCCGGCAACACCTCTCTTGAGGAAGTGGTCATGGCGCTCCACACCCGGCCCAATTATTTTTCATTCACATCCGGCGTTAAGACCGAGTTCATCTATCCCACCAGTCGCCTGGTCAGCATGATTACCGGCATTCCGGTACAGCCCAACAAAGCCATTGTCGGGGCCAACGCCTTTTCCCATGAAGCCGGCATTCACCAGGACGGGGTTTTGAAAAATCCCATGACTTACGAAATCATGAAGCCCGAATCCATCGGCCTGAACACCAATAAACTGGTTCTGGGAAAACATTCGGGACGGCACGCCCTTCGGACCCACCTGAAGGACATGGGATATGATTTATCGGATGAAGAACTTCAACTGGTTTTTACCAAGTTCAAGGAACTGGCCGACAAGAAAAAGCATGTGGTGGATGAGGATCTGGAAGTGCTGGTCACCGAGGGAATTCTGCAAAGCCATGATGTCTTTACCCTGGATTATCTTCATGTCATCAGCGGCACAACGGTTCTTCCCATGGCCAGCGTACGCATGATGATCAACGGAAGGCCGGTTCAGGGAGCCGAATATGGAAACGGGCCCATTGACGCCGTCTATAAGGCTGTTGCGGTCCTGACCGGAACCGGGTCCGAACTGCTGCGGTTTTCGATCAACGCCCTGACAGGCGGCACCGACGCTCAGGGCGAGGTCACGGTCCGTCTTCGGGAAAACGGCCTTGAAGCCATGGGAAGAGGCGCGGACCCGGATGTGATCACGGCCAGCGCCAAAGCCTACGTCAATGGCCTGAACCGTCTGGAGTATTTAAAGGCGCATCCGGTAACGCCGATGGAGTAAAACAGATGACTGACGACAGAAGGCAGAAGACGGGATCAGGAGTCGGATTCTGCCTTCCGTCTTCCGTCATCTGCCTTCTGGTCTTATTCTTGCTGAAGATCAATGGCCATCTGGACGATGGATGCCACTTCGCTTTGCGGAACTTTTCCCCGGACGATCATCCGGACGATCCGGTTTTTGTCTAGAAGAATGGCATTGGCCGTATCTTTTTCCAGGCCCCAGGCATTTCTGAGTGTGGCATCATAATCAAACAAAATAGTGGTATTGTATTTTTTTGCTTTTTTCCCGGCAATCACCCGGATGAGGGCATCGGGTTTCCAGGTGGACTTGCAATCCGCGATTCCAATTCCCTTGTAGGTTTCATCCTTCAGAAGTCCCTGGTCTTTGGCCTTTTTCATGGCATCGGTAAAATGATCGTTCAGGTCGGATTCGTCCGGGCTAACATAATTGACAAGCAGCACCTTTCCAGACCAGGATGCCATCGAAAAGGCAGTTCCTTCTGAATCCTTGAATGACCAGTCCGGCGCCTTCATGCCCGCCATCAGTGCTTCCGCACTCGCCATGGAACTCCAGAACAGCACGACCCCCATCAGACTCAAGACCATCATCAACTTTCGACTCATGCCATAAACTCCTTTCCGTTGGGTTGTTAACCAATTGAATTTCAGTGCCTTTGCTAACAGACTCTCTGCTTCGTTCATCAATCCCCCATTTGCGCCATGTACTCATCAAAAAGCTTTTCCAGCCCCAGTTTATGCCGAGCTTCTTCCTGACAGAGAATTTTAAAGATATTTTTGGCGGTTTCGGTCTCAGACTGCTGACGCAGTTCGTTATAGAGTTTCAGGGCCTTTTCTTCCCGTTTCATGGCAATAAGCAGAATATCCCGGTAGGACATTCCTTTCTGCCAGGCAATATCCACCATAAGATCGCTGCGCCTGAGATCCCCGATCCATTTGAATTTGTAATCCTGAGTGACCAGGGTGCATTCGCCCGTACAGTCGAGATTTTCCAGAAGATATTGATGCTTTCGCTCTTCCTTGGCAAAGTCGAGAAACATTTTCCGGGTTTCCTCCCGGGCTTCATTCCCGGCAGCTTCCTCATAAAAAGAGGCGGCTTCAATTTCCTTTTCAATGGCAAAATCGATAATGGCCCGATAGCTCATGAATTCCATAACCCTATCCTTTCTTGATGGCTTCGTAAAAAGTCCAATATCTGCGTTGAGCTTCATCCTTCGTCATTGTGGCGTACTATCCGTACGCCTCATTCCTCAGGATTTGCTCGCCTTGATCTTGAACTTTTTACTTTGCCATCCCAATTGTGACTCCTAAAGGTCCCTTATCCGGTTTTCAGGGTACCGGTGATATCGGACAGTTTTTCGATATGATGCTGAACCATAAACGTCTCAATGCCTTCAATAATGTCCAGCGTCGCCCGGGGATTAACGAAATTGGCGGTCCCGACTTGAATAGCCGAAGCGCCGGCGATGAGAAATTCCAGGGCATCGGAGGCCGTCATGATGCCGCCGATGCCGATAATCGGAACCGACACGGCCTGTGCAACCTGCCAGACCATGCGAACCGCCACCGGCCGAATGGCGGGACCCGACAACCCGCCGGTGATATTGGCCAGTTTTGGCCGCCTGGTTTCGATATCAATGACCATGCCGGTCAGGGTGTTGATCAGGGACAGGCAGTCCGCCCCGGCATCCACAACGCTGCGGGCGATCTGGGTGATATCCGTGACATTCGGGGAAAGTTTTACGATCAGGGTTTTTGAAACTTGTTTTCGAACCGCGCTGATCACATCAAAGGCAGCCTGCGGATCCACCCCGAAAGCAATGCCACCGGATTTGACATTGGGACAGGATATGTTGACCTCGATTGCCGAAATACCGTCAACATCCTCGATGTGCCGGGCAAGTTCACAATATTCTTCGATGCATTTTCCGTAAATATTAACGATCAGCGGCGGAGACAGGGTCCGCAAAAACGGCAGCTTTTCGTTGATAAATGCCTTGATCCCGACATTCTCAAGGCCAATGGCATTCAGCATCCCACACGGGGTTTCCACGATTCGGGGCGGCGGATTGCCGATGGAGGGCTCCAGGGAAAGCCCCTTGACCACAATGGCTCCCAGACGGTTCAGATCCACCAGATCGACAAACTCGCTGGCATACCCGAACGTCCCGGAAGCGGTCATGACCGGATTTTTCAGGCTGAGTCCGGCAATCAAAACCTGAAGATCAGCAGTTGGTTTTATCATCTAAAGGCACCGTTTGCCCACGGCCTTGATGCGGGCTTCAAGATTGAGAAGGTATGCGGGTTCCGGCTGTTTGGGCTCCTGTTTGACATCATACTCAACAGCCTTGATCCTGGTCATGACACGCGGAATATCACCATGTTCCGCTGCCAGATACGTCTCTACCAGATTTTTGAATTCATCGCAATATTTCAGGGATCGGGGGATGTAGTTTCTTGCGTCCTCTCCGGTAAAGGCATACCGGTGTGCCAGACATATCGCGTCCGAATCCAGAAGCTCCAGTTTTTTCATGGAATTCACATACTGATCATAATCCACCAGACAGTCGGAAACAATATAGCCGGTAGGGTCCGCAATTCCGGCAGCCTCCGAACAAACCAGGGCTTTAATCTCCGGAACAAAATAACTTAAGCAGTCCCGCGTATGGCCGGGGGTTTCAATCACCTGAAGGGTCCGATCCGGGGATATCTTTATCTCATCGCCTTCGTTCACTGTTATATCGATTTCAAAGGGGGCAAACTCGAGCGAAGCATCCCAAAAAAAACCATTTCGCAGGACCACTTCCACTGACGCGCGGTTCAGCTCTCGAATCAGCTCAATGGCATTCGGCCTGGCCAACGTAGCTTTGGCCTGTTCAGAGGAGATAACCTTCATTTCCGGAAAATGCGATTTCAGTACCGAAACCGATCCGCAATGGTCAAAATGCGAATGGGTCAACAGACAATAGGCAGGGGTCCGGCTTCCCAGCACCTCGGAAATGGCAGCCGCATAATGGTGTCCCAGAAATGAGAACCCGGCATCAATAATGGCTGGATTTTCCCCATCCAGCAAATAGACTGGGACAGCAGGGTTTCCCAGCATATAGAGTCTGTCGACAACACGTCCGGTCTCCTGGATGATCAAAATATTTTCCTTTCCCTGCCTATATTCCTGTGGTTATTTTCAATAAATAACTGTATAGTCAAATTTGAATATTGTTCCGTATATGCATTTTGTATTTATCAGGCTGATAATGCGATTATTCGCATTATTCTTTTTTTATAGACTATGTGGCATTTTTGATCAAGGTGATATGCTATCATATGAAATTCAAATGCGTTCATAAGGAATTCCTTTGAATGACCGGACAGACTCAGCTTAAATCAGCCCAGGATGCCGTAAAGGCCAGTGAGGAAAGGTTCCGACGGATGTGTGAAAAAACCCCGGTGCCATACCTGATGCTGGATGAAAATGGATGCATTCAGTCGGTTAACCCGGCATGGGAAAGACTTCTGGGTTATATGAATGCAGATGTAATAGGGACATCTTTTTATGATATGCTGCCGCCTTCAGATGTGGAAAGGCTCCGCTCCTATTTTTCATCCATCAACTCCCCCATGCAACCCCCGGATCTTGAACTGAATGTTCGCCGAAAAGATGGATCCGTGGCCCGGGTTTTGTTTAGCAGCTTTCAGGAAACCGACACCCGTAATAAGGCCCATTCAACGTTTTGTTTCCTATATGATGTGACTGAAAAATTGAAAACTCAGACAGATATGATAAAAGCCCAGCAACTGGAATTCACGGCCACCCTTGCCGGCGGAATTGCCCACGATTTTAATAACCTGCTGATGTCCATCATGGGCAACATTTCTCTGGCCCAACTTTTCCTCAACCCCGAAGACAAAGCCAGCAAAATTCTTGAAAAGGCTGAATCCACCTGTAATCAGGGCAAAGAGCTTACCCATCAATTCATCATCCTGTCCAAATGCGGGTATCCTTCAAAAAAACCATCTTCTATCACAAAACTGCTCAAGGAGTCTTCGGTCATTGGGCTTGCCGGCCCGCAGGTGGATGTGGTCCTTGATTTGCCCGATGACATCTGGAAGATTGAAGTGGATGAGCACCAGATGCGATATGCCCTCTCCCATTTGATGACCAATGCGGTTGAAGCCATGCCAGGCGGGGGAAAGGTTCATGTGAAAATCAGAAACATCGTGGCTTCCAGCGATCATCCTCTTCCCGCCCATCCGATTTCTTCGGGCCATTACCTGCACTTAATGATTCAGGACCAGGGCCAGGGAATTTCTTCCGAACATCTCCCCCGGATATTTGATCCCTATTACACCACCAAGGAACTGGGACCTAAAAAAGGCATGGGACTGGGACTGACCACCGTATATTCCATCATTCACAAGCACGAGGGATTTATTTTTATCGAATCCAAAGTCAACCAGGGCACAACCGTGGACATCTACCTTCCAGCGCTTCCGGGAAACTGAAGCCACGCCTGATTTCTTCCGGACATCCTTCTGTCTTCACCCTTTATCACGGCTGCACGCCGAATCTAAGCCATTTGAACTGCGTCCGAACCTCTTTGGAAATGGAATTGCCGATTCTTGCCATGAAAATATTCTCCGGTTTCAGGCAGATATTTGGCTCATTGGTCTGAAATTCCTGAAATCCAAATGGCTCAAACAGGCGGATGAGCATGGTGCGATATTCCTGGGCAATTTTAAGCGCGCCGTCCAGGTCCCAGGTCCAGGAATATCCCACCATATAGGCAATCATGTCCTCAATCCGGGGATGATTCACCAGCAGTTGAACGATGCCGCGGGCAACTCCCGTTGATCGCCAATCCCTGCAGACCTCAATGGCCTTGATCTCGATCATGACCCCGGGACCCAGTTCAGCCCACCGTTCATCAGGCTCTGGATGAACCAGCACACCGAACCCGATGATATGCTGATAGTCGATCAAAGCCAGAACAACATTGGCATCCGGCATTTCGGCGATCTTTTCAAGCGTCTCTTTCCGGGTATAAAGGGATTTATAATGGGGATGAATTCCGAACTTACTGTCGAAACTGCACATCCGAATTTCATCCCTGCCGCAGAACGACCGGATCAGAATCCTTCCGACAGGCGTTTCCCAAACGATTGTTGCTGACACTGATTCACCCATTCATCCACACCCCCGCACGAACGGACTCACACACTCAAAAATCCCCCCAGTTCTTGTGCAGCCGCTTGGTCATGATGACCAGATTGTGCATATTGCCGCAGGAATCCTTGACATAATTCTTCAATTCCCCCCGCTCAAAAAAGTCCAGTTTGTACGCCGCCTCAATGGCCGGGTCTTCAACCCCGACAACCAGATCAGTACGAAGCTCTTCAAGGCCCTTGTCCATGCCTAGTTGAATCATGTCCAGAAGCATCCAGGTTCCCAGGCGGATATGGCGGTATTGCGGCAGAATCATCACCCGAATCCGCCCCACATGCCGGGTACAGCCAAAACCCCGAAGGTGAAGACTGGCATGTCCCACAATTTTATCTTCCGTCACCGCAACAATGGAAAAAACCTTCGTGGAATCAATGCCATCAACCCAATTTCGAATCACTTTCAAATCCAGAACATCGTATCGCATAAACCATCGATCCGAATCCGGCAGTTCCGCATAGAACCGGCCCAGAAGGCCCTCATCCTGCTTTTCCAGCGGACGAATGACAGCTTCCTTTCCTTCTTTCAGAACAACTTCCTTGGGATACCTCACGGAATGAATCCTCCTCAAAGCTTTGATGGGTTGGGCCAAACAGCGATTATTCCTATACAAGGACCAGCTTCAGCGTCTCAGTCATCAATTATTCGTGTTTCTGTAAAACTTGGCCAGCTTTTCAAGCGCCACATCGCAATGGTATCCTGAAATCACCAGTTGATTGATCAGCGTAGTTCGAAACGCGCCCAGCTCAAGCCACCTTCGGCCCGAGGTCAGGACCGCCGCATCCGCGATTACAATGCGTCCCTTTCGCCTCAACCTTCGAATAAAATCATAGTCTTCCATGATCGGCATGGGTTTGTAGCCGCCCATCTCGATAAAATCCTGCCTGCGAATGAATATCGCCTGGTCGCCGTAGGGCATTTGAAGATGGCGCGCCCGGAAATTGGTCATCCATTCAACCAGCCCGCGGCCAGCAAACGGCTGAGCGATGCCGAAGCGAAACGCGCCGCCCGCAGCCGAACCATTCAATATTCTACGAATGTGAACCGGGTAGCCGTCCGGAACCCGGGTATCCGCATGCAGAAAAAGAAGATGGGTGCCCCGGGAAATCCCGGCCCCGGCATTCATCTGAACCGCTCTGCCATGAGGCGCCTGAATGACCGTTGCCCCTGCTTCGGAAGCAATCTGTACCGTCGCATCGCTACTGCCGCCGTCGACAACGATGACCTCGAGCGGAAACCCTTTTCGAGCACTTTGCACGGCTCCCTGAATGTGGGCGGACTCGTTCAGCGCCGGAATGATGATGGAAAGGGAGTTGTTATGGCTGATTCGTGCTTTTTGAGCACTTTCCCAGATTTGCAGATCCTCCGGCGTATCCACGTCACTCAGCCGCTTCAGCAGCGCACAGGAAACTTCAAGGGATGAGAGCACTTTGCGTGTCTCTTCCAGAACGTTCTCCGTCCCCCAAGGAATGTCCTGAAAAATATTCGAAAGCCTTTGTTTCAGGCCGACGAGATAATAACCGCCGTCGGAGGCAGGCCCCAACACCACGGGATGGTGATCCAGAGCCTGAAACGCCTCATTAAGGATATCGGCCGTCAGCTCGGGACAGTCCGAACCCACGACCACAATGCGATCACATCCCTGATGAAATCCGGCTTTAAAGGCATTATCCATCCGTTCGCCAAGGTCCAGGCCGATTTGCCCGGCATATTCAATATCATTTCCAAGCCACTGCCGCATTTTGGAATCATCGCCACCGACAAACCGTATTTCAATGGCAATACCGATCGAGGCTTTCAACTCGCGTGCCACGTCAACGACCCGTTCCGCCATCTGCCTGTGAAGTTCGGCGGCGCCATTCACCCCAAGCGCGCCAATCAGCCGCGTCTTGGTGGTTCCGGGTTCCGGATAGCGGGTAAAGATGATCAGTTTTTTCTGATTCGTCATCGGACTGCTCGTCCATTCATCTCGTTGGACATGCGCTCCATACATTAATGTGGTACGATTCATTCACGGTACAATGCGGGAGGATAGGGCTTTTCTTGCCAGGCGCGTGACGAAAACCGTCACCCAAACAGTCGCCAATAAACCGATCCCGTATAGAATCCACTCCGACGTTGTTCGCGTGCGACCCCCGGCACCCAGGCTGGCCAGGTCACCGGCCAGCGACCCGATGTACACATACATCAGGGTGCCGGGAATCATGCCCAGCCACGACGCAAGGAAGTAGTGCTTGAGGCTGACCCGTGTTAACCCAAAAGCGTAGTTGAGGAGGTTAAAGGGAAAAACCGGAGACAGACGGGTCAAAATAACGATCTTCCAGCCTTCCCTTGCCACGGCTTCATCAATGGCCTTGAATTTCACGTTGCCGGCAATTCGCCTGGCCACCCAGTCCCGGGTCAGATAGCGCCCGACCAGGAAAGCGCAAGTTGCGCCCAGAGTCGCCCCGGTTAACACCGCAATGAACCCCTGAACCACCCCGAACACCGCGCCGGCTCCCAAAGTCAGAATGGACCCCGGAAGAAGCAGCACACAGGCCAGGATATAGAGGGCAATGAAGATCATCGGGCCCATCGGGCCAAGACCGGAAATCCATACCAGAGAATCGCGAAAAACCTGCTGAAGATTAAAGGTTCTCCCCGCAACAACCAGAACGCCGATGATCACCGTAACCAAGATCGCCTTAATCATTGTCCCCCAACGGCCTGCTTCGGATCGTGAATCCCCTTTTTCGTTCATTTTACCGCCTGTCTTTGGTTCAATAACCCCTTGTGGTTGAAAAAAACCGACCGCCACCGCCTGATTTTGGATCCCTTCCGTTATTCTGTTTCACCCGTTTGAGGGCAAAGTCCATAACATGCGGCTCCCATGAGCGCCACTTTGGGGTTCAAAATCACATGGACCGGAATCTCATCCATAAGCCCGGACATCCGCCCCTTTTGCCTGAAAGCCTCCATGAATGGCCCCTTTTGCAGCACCGGGAGGATACGTGGCGGGATTCCGCCTCCCAGGTAGATGCCGCCGGATGCCATCATTTTCAGGGCCAGATTCCCGGCCTCGGCGCCCAGGATGGAGACAAACGTGTTCAGTGTTGCCTGACAGAGCCTGCACGGCCTGCCCATATCGAGGGCAGCATTGACAATAGCCGGCACGAAATCGCGAGCCGTACTCAATTGCTCGGCCAGCCAGATCGGCTCCTCGCCATGCCCGTGTTCTTTCAGAAATTTGTAGATATTTGTCAGGCCGATACCGGAGCAAACCTGTTCCATGCTGACGTGCTTGAATCGATCCAGAAGGTGCAGCAGCAGCCTGGTCTCCAGTGCATTTGTCGGCGCAAAATCGGCGTGCCCCCCTTCTGAAGGATGTGCCCGATACCGGGTGTCATCCCAAGTAAGGTATGCTTGGCCAAGCCCTGTTCCCGGTGCAATAACGGCAATGGCGCCGCCAGGAACCTTGCGGCCTTTGTTCAGCGTGAGAAGATCTTTTGGATCAAGCAGCGGCACTGCGCGGGCAAATGCCAGAAGGTCGTTCATGAGATGCACATGCGAAAGGCCGAGCGCATCAGCCAGATGCTTCTCGTCCAAGACCCATGGCAGGTTGGTGATCCTCGCCTGCCCATTGACAACGGGACCGGCAACGCCAAAACTTGCGCAATCGACTTTTATTTTAATCCGGGAGAGGAATTCTCGGACCATAACCTCCAGGCTAGAATAGTCCCGGCTGGAGAAGGAGGCTTCCACCAAGGGAGTACTCAATCCGGACTCGGACGAAAAGACGGCCAGATTGGTCTTTGTTCCGCCAATATCGCCGGTTAGAACCGCTGTTGTCTGTTTTGTCATCCTCAGGATTCCATTGATATTCACTTATGATTCACGGTCGCAAGACGCAGGCCAGACAAACGGTGGCAACGCTTCAACCCCGGATCTTTATACACTATTTTCAGAGTAATTATCAGATTAATTTATAATTCCCTCATTACCGATGCGGCATTCAATCACCGGAAAGAGCTTCACCGGATTTATTCAGCGTATGGATCAAAACTCGTACATTTTTTATCATGTGATAAATCATATTATTTACACTTGTCGCCTTCATTGACAGTTATTTGACATGGTAATTCAAATTTCATCATTTTGACATCAATCATTTATATTGAGATTATTAGATATAATTAATAATTATTATCATTAGTCTTTTAGGCACGCATTTTGCTTATTTGTGTTACTACCGTAAGGATAGCGTCCCATGGCCAGGATACTATCCATGAATTACAGCAGGAAAGCAGTGATCATTTGAATTTATTAAAAAATATTTCTAATCGCGGAATTTTATCAACCAAAAATAGAGGAGATATGTTTATGTTGACAGAAACAGTTCGGTTGCAGAGAGCAATCACAAAATGGACGGGATGGATGATAGTGACCATCCTGGTCGTAGCGGCGTGGGGATTTCCCGTTTCTACGGCAATGGCGGCAACCAATTTAAAAGTCACTCAGGTAACATGGATTGCAAACACGAAAGAAGTCAAAATAAATGGTTCCGGGGCTGGCGACAATCAACGGGTACTCATTTTAAATGCTGCCAATAGCCAGCAAATAGGCAGCATTCGTTCCAACACCGCTGGCAATTTCGTATTTGACAAACAAGGCTTAAGTCCAACACCCTGTCGATTTGTGATTCAGGGATATGACGGCCGTACACTCACCACGGGATACACCAGTAGTCCACCCGCCGAATGCAATACCCCCGTTCCGGCAACACTGAATGGGATTACTGTCAGCGGGCCCACAACCGTGAATGAAAACAGCAGCGCCGACTACATCGCTACCGCCATTTACAGTGACGGGTCCAGCAAAATTGTCACGGCAAGCACCACATGGACCGAAAACTCATCCTATGCCAGCATCAACAGCAGCGGACACCTGGTCACCGCCGCAGTCACCGCAAATCAGATCCTGCTTATCAGTGGCACCTTTAGCGGCAAGTCCGCCAGCATAAGTGTCACCATCCGTAACGTATCGACGCCTACGCCTACCCCCACGCCTACTCCGATCTCGGGAAGCTACCAGACCTTCGCCTTTAACGATTTAGGCATGCACTGTTACGACCCGGATTTTTCTGTGTTCAGCATTCTGCCGCTTTACAACGTTCTCCATGCTCAGGTCGTTCAGATAGGAAGTACTCCGAAGATCGTAGGACCCACTGTCAATGTCAAATACAATGCCATGGCAGATGCGTCCGGATCGATCAACACGACCAGCGCCGGCAAAACAAACTTCTGGACCTATGTTGCAACCCTGTACGGCGCAAATCCTCCGGTGGACGAAGGATTGATGGGAGCAAAAATGCCCGGCTCGGCAAATCAACCCCAGCCCTTTTCATGGGAAGGGGGGACAACAAATTGGTTTGGCGCAACAGGCATTCCGATCACGGCGTTTGATGACAAAGGAAAAATCAATTCCTACCCCCTGATGAATGTTCAGGCGATGGACCCGGCAAACGCCAAAGTCCTTTCTTCTCTCCCTGCCGTGGTTCCCATATCCAACGAAATGGCCTGTAATGTCTGTCACAACACGGGAAATGTAGCTGCCGCTGCCGTCCTTCCGGGCGTAAGTTGGAGCCAGAGCGCCGTTCCCGCGATTCAGTTCAGGGAAAACATCCTGCTGCTCCATGATTACAAAAACAAAACGAATCTTTCCAGCAGCAAGCCGGTTCTCTGCGCATCCTGCCATTATTCTCCCGTGCTGGATCTGGGGCATGCCGGACCGTCAGCGACTCAAATGGCGAATAAGACCATGTCTCAGGCCGTTCACGGGTATCATACCTCGCAAATAAAAACCTTGCCGCCCAGTGGAATCACCTGTTACTATTGCCATCCGGGCGAGACTACAAAATGTAACAGAGGCGCCATGGCGACAGCGGGTCTGGTTTGTACGGACTGTCACGGGAACATGACCGCGGTGGGTCAGGCAACCCGTAAGCCCTGGGCCGACCTGCCCAAGTGCCAGTCCTGTCACACGGGTGATGCTGTCACTCATCTGGGCACCCAGATCATTGGGCGCAGCGCCTATACCAACAGCCCGAATACGGCCACCCCAATCGTTGCCACCAACAAGCGCTTTGCCGAGCAGGACAACACACTGTATCGGAACAGCGTGGGACACAGCGGCGTGGCATGTGAATCCTGCCACGGCAGCACGCATGCTGAATGGCCGACTACACAGGCCAATGACAATCTGACCGCAACGACGATTCAGGGCCATGACGGCAAGATCACCGAATGCACGGCCTGCCATGGAACCGGATTACCCCTGACCACAAACGGCGGGCCTCACGGCATGCACAATGTAAACAGTCAGGCATGGATCAGCGGACATCACAGTTATGCATCTCAGCAAGCTTGCGGAACCTGTCATGGAACCACCGGAGCGGGGACGGTGCTTTCAAAAGCTGCCGTAAACCGGACATTTTCAGCGGATGGCCGTAACGTTTCCATTCCCAAGGGCACGCAGATCACTTGCAGTCTCTGCCACGAAAATCAGATTTAATGGCAGATGATCATGTGTCGTAAATGAAGCTATCAGGGTGTTGAGGCTGTAATATCAATAGTTGATAAAACAGTTTTCTCAACACCCTGAAGTTTTGTAAGAGCACAAATGATTCGTCCTAAAAACCTTCAGCATCCAGCCTGAAGTTGCACTTTAAGCTTAATTTAATAGAAATGTTCAGGTCTTGTCTAAAGTCACCTTTCAAGAAAGCTTCGGTACTCCACCATTCTGGAAAAAGCCTTAACAGCCCGCTCCGGGCTTTCGTAAAACACACCCTTATACCGGCTGTCGTTGACGCGGCAAACGGTTTTGTCCTGGCATTCCTTCAGAAGGCTGACCCCGAATACCGGCTTTTGATAGGTTTCCATCAACCGAACGATATGCTGGACATATTCGGCTTCAAACTCCAGCAACTTCTCGCCCATCATGGCCAGAAACTCCGCTGAATAGGTCGGATCGGATTTGGATATGGATTCGGCCAGTTTATTGGCCAGGATCCTTCGGCCCATGATGCCCAGGTTGATCACCGCATCGCAGCCGTCCCATTTCATCAGGATTTCCATGATCCGGATGGGGATGGTCATGTCATTTTCCCCAACGATATCCACCGGGTTTGAATGACTCCAGTAGGGCGGCAGAATGGTATTGATATGGCCGATCAGCTCCGGTGAGAGCTCCGGAACCTCGATATGGTATTCCGAGCACAGATCGGCCGTCACAACCCCCCATCCACCGCCAAGGGTCATGATGGCGGCCCGGTTTCCCTTGGGAAGGGGCAGGGAGGAAAACGCCGCCGACAGATCCAGAAGATCCATCGAACGTTCCACCTTGACGATTCCAGCCTGCCTGCAAACGGCATCAAAAATTCGGGAATCCGAACTCATGGCTCCGGTATGACTGGCCGCGGCTTTATTCCCGGCCTGACTCTGCCCGCCTTTCAAGAGGACGATGGGCTTTTTTTTGCCGACGCGACGGCAGCTTTCCAGAAACCGCCTGCCGTTTTTAACGCTTTCCACATACAGCATGACGGTCTGGGTCAATGCGTCCTTCTCAAAGGCATCCACATAATCCTCAATGGTTACCATGGCTTCATTGCCGGAGCCGCAAAAGGCGCGAATCCCGATTCCCTGCTGCTCGGCAAAGGCCAGAAGCTGGGTGCCCATGTTCCCGGACTGGGCGACCACGGCAGTTGCTCCGGGTTCCGGCAGCACGTGGCTTCCGGTACAATACAGGTGAATATGCGGATTGCAGATTCCCATGGTATTGGGGCCGATAACCAGAATACCGTTTTGCGCGGCTTTTTGAATGAGTTCTTCTTCCAAGGCCTTTCCGGACGGACCGATTTCCGCAAAACCGGATGAGATCAGCAGCATATTGGTAATACCCTTGGCCTTAAACTGAGGAATCAAATCCATGACGCCGGATGCCGGTACCGTCACCACGGCCAGATCGACTTTCCCCGGAATCTCGGCAACCGACCGAAAAACCGGACGGTTCGCAATGGTTCCGCCTTTGGGATTGACCAGATATATCTCCCCTTTATACCCCCTGCCGGCGGTGATGGTAAAGAGCGTATGCCCCCATTTTCCGATCGCAGCCGAAGCCCCGACAAAGGCAATGGAATGGGGGTAAAAAAGGGAGCCTATGGCATAAGGATCAATGGCTGGAAGAAATTTCTGAAATTCGATCTCGGGTTTCAGGACAACCAGGGCATCCACGGCGCATACACTGCCGTCCGCGGATATCAACAGGGGATTGATATCGATTTCAGAAATCTGAGGGTGGGCCAGAGCAAGCCGGGAAAGACCCATCAAGGTTTGAACCAGGGCATCCCTATTGGTGGCGGCTTCTCCCCTAAACGCATCCAAAATCCGCTTGGCCTTGATTTCACCGATCATCTCCAGAGCATCGGACTGGGTAAGGGGCGCCACCCGAAACGTGACATCGGAAAGCGCTTCGGTAAAAATCCCCCCCAGCCCCAGCATGACGACCGGCCCGAACTGCCTGTCCCGAAACAAGCCGGCAACCAGCTCGCGTTTTCCCTGAATAAACGGCTGAACGAGGAAGCCTTCAAGTTCCGATCCGGCTTCGGCTGCCATGGCCGTTGCAGCAGCGAACACCGCCTGAGAAGAAGACAAGTTCACCTGTACCAGTCCCCGCTCGGTTTTGTGCAGCAGGGTAGACCCCAGGGCCTTTATGACAACGGGAAATCCCATTGCTTCGGAAACCGCAATCGCATCATTCACATTCTGGGCGGTCTTTTCCGGAACCACCGGAACTCCGAAGGCCGACATCAGGATTTTGGATTCATATTCGTTCAGGGCATGTTTGCCCAGAGACAGGGCTTTTTCAAGGATTTGCACGGATAGCCTCCTTATTAATGAATGTTTTTGAAACTATAACCGAGACATCGGGGCTTTGTCAATTTTTCAAGGAGAAATGACTCCAAAGATATTCGGCAGCGTTGCATAATAAAGGGGTTTATGGTTATATGAAATAGACTGGCAGTGCTTGGTTCTTATTCTGTCCCCAATTTATTTCCCTTAACCCATAACCTTTTTAGAGCTATTTTGAAACCATGAAGATCTGCAGGAAAAAAAAATTCGGGCCGGTTACCGCTTATCAGTTGGGATACAGCCCGATCGGTCCTCCCCTGATGTCGGTACATATGTATGTTCTGGACACCGTGGTAATCGATACGGCCCAACGCCACATGCGCGCTGAAGTGATCGGGATGTTGAAAGACCATGCCATCGAGCGGATTCTATTGACTCATTACCATGAAGACCACAGCGGGAATGCCGCTGAAATCCACCGACTGTTTTCCGCCGAGGTTCTGGGACATTCCCTGACCGCTGAAAAAATGAACGGAGGGCTTAACATTCTGCCCTACCAGCACCTGGTGTGGGGAAAAGCAGGACAGGTAAAGGTTACCCCCCTTCCCGACTGCATCGATACCGGCTGCTACCGCTTTATTCCGGTTCACACCCCCGGACACAGCAAGGATCATACCGTATATCTGGAAACCCGGAACGGCTGGCTGTTTTCCGGCGATCTCTACCTGGGAGACCGCATCAAGTATTTCCGGTCCGACGAGAAATTCAGCGATCAGATAGATTCCCTGAAAACCGTCTTAACCCTTGATTTTAACGCGCTGTTCTGTGGACATCACCCGATCCCCAAAGGCGGAAAAGCCAGATTGGCCGCCAAACTGGCTTTTCTGGAAGATTTTTACGGAAGGGTTACGGATCTGAGCCGGAAAGGACTGAACGAATCTGAAATCATTGCCGGGCTCGATCTGAAGCAGGATCGCCTGGTGAAATGGGTTACTCTGGGAAATGCCTGCTTTGCCAACATGGTCAGATCCGCATTGACCTCATGACTTGCTTTTTGAATCAGATGTGATTATATTTTCACCCAATGTCGGCCCTGATTAGTTTTATAAACTCTTTCTTACAGCATCGATAATTAATATGAATATTCAAAACGAAACCATCCCCAATCCCAAAGAGATTGAAAAAGAAATCGGCGAATTCCTTGCAAAAAAATTCGGGGGTTCGGTGAAGATGGTATCCCAGGAAGTGCTTCCTCAGGAAAACACCCTGGATGCTTCCGGTAAAACTCCCAAAGCGGAGAATCCGTTTCATTTCAATATGAAACCGGAAGAACTCATTACTTATCTGGATCAATATGTCGTTAAGCAGGATCATGCCAAAGCGGTTCTGGCAACCAAAATCTGCACGCATTTCAACCGCATTAAACACGCGGATTTCGCATCCGGTTCACCACATGACATGGTGGGCAGCATTAAAAACAATGTATTGATGATTGGCCCGACCGGCGTTGGAAAAACCTATCTGATCAAACTAATCGCCAAAAAAATCGGGGTTCCCTTTGTCAAGGGGGACGCCACCAAGTTCAGTGAAACCGGCTATGTCGGCGGAGATGTGGAAGATCTGGTCCGGGACCTGGTTCGGGAAGCCGATGACAACATTGAATTGGCACAGTACGGCATCATCTATATCGATGAAATCGACAAAATTGCCGGCAGCCGGAACATGATCGGGACGGACGTATCCCGGACCGGTGTTCAGCGGGCACTATTAAAGCCCATGGAAGAAACCGAAGTGGACCTGAAAGTTCCCCATGATCCCATTTCCATGCTTCAGGAAATCGAACGATTCCGAAAAACCGGTAGCCGCGAAAAGCGGTCTGTCAACACCAAAAACATCCTGTTTATCATGAGCGGGGCTTTCGGCGATCTGACGGAAATCATTCATCGCCGTATGACCAGCCAGAACATTGGCTTTGGTGCTGCCGTCAAAACTCATCAGGACCGCCAGGATATTCTGAGTCATGTCAAATCCGAAGATCTGATCGAATTCGGGTTTGAATCCGAATTCGTCGGCCGCCTTCCGGTTCGGGCCATATTTGAACGGCTGACCGAAGATGACCTGTTCGAAATTCTCAAAAACCCGAACAACCCGGTCATTCTGGGCAAAAAACTCGATTTTGCAGCTTATAACATTGACATCAAATTTGATGATCCGGTACTTAGAATCCTGGCGCAAAATGCATTCATGGAGAATACCGGGGCAAGGGGTCTGGTGAGCGCGGTTGAAAAAGCCCTGCTTCTGTTTGAGCGCTGCCTGCCATCCTCCGAGGTGAAAAAATTCCCGGTGACATTATCCGTCCTGAGAACGCCTGAGCAGGCGCTCTCAAAGCTGATGGATAAAGAAAACCATGATGTTCCGGAAGAATTTGACAGACTGGCAAAAGATGAACGCACCGCCATCAAGGCTTACCTGCACACCAACCGGAAGAATCTTTCAGAAAAATACAGTCTTACCCTGACTCCATCCAGAATGGATATCGTAACCTCTTTCTATTCCAAAAACGTGATGGATGTGGGACACATTATTCAGAAAGTCAAATCCTTGTATGATGAAATCAAAAAAATAGAACTCTCTTTTTACAAGAAACATGATATCAATATTGTGCTGGAAGACAATGCCATTGACTTTATCATCGAACAACTGACCAATCCCGCGATTCATATCGCGGATTTTGAACGGCAGCTTTCCATCGATTTTGAGCTGGGTCTCAAGCTGGTCCGGGAAAAGACCGGTAAAAACCGGTTTTTCATTACCCGCAAAGCCCTGCTGGAACCCGAAACCTTTATCAGCAACCTCATCAAGGATGAACTTCGGGGTGTTTCGCTGAACCTTCCCGATAACCGAACAGGCTGAAACGACACCTAAACGGCAACCCCAACATGAAAGACAAATCATGATCGGTATATCCAAGCTGTATTGCGGAACGGTTGAACCCTCCGATGCCCTTCGCTATAATCGAATGTCATCCAGTCTGCCGTCCCATCTGCTTCAGTTTTCAAGCGACAAGAAACCGGTGGTGGTCTGGAACATGACCCGCCAGTGCAATCTGCGCTGCGTCCACTGTTACGCCCATGCCAAAGACCAGGCTACATCCGATGAGCTGACCACCGCCGAAGGCAAAACCCTCATCGATGATCTGGCCGCATTCGGATCCCCGGTGATCCTGTTTTCCGGAGGGGAACCCCTGGCCCGGAAAGACCTTCCGGAACTGGCGGACTACGCGGTTCAAAAAGGCATGCGCGCCGTCATCTCCACCAACGGGACCCTGATCACGGCGGAAATCGCCCGAACCCTCAAAGCCATCGGCTTGTCTTATGTCGGCATCAGCCTGGATGGCATGGAAGAGATCAATGACCGGTTCCGGGGCGTCAAGGGCGCTTTTCAGTCGGCCCTGAACGGCATCCGCAACTGTCAGGAAGCCGGCATCAAGGTCGGCCTGCGGTTTACGATCAACAAATTCAATTCGGGCGAAATTCCCAGTATTTTCAAGCTTCTTGAAACCATGAAAATTCCCAGGGCCTGTTTTTATCACCTGGTTTATGCCGGCCGGGGCTCCAAACTGGTTGAGGAAGATTCCACCCGTGAAGAAACCCGGGCCATCGTGGATCTGATCATGGATGAAACCAAAAGGCTTCATGACCTGGGGCTATCCAAGGAAATCCTGACCGTGGACAACCATGCCGACGGCCCCTACGTGTATCTGCGGCTGCTCAGGGAGAATCCGGAAAGGGCCGGGGAAGTTCTGGAACTCTTGAAGATGAATGAAGGCAACAGCTCCGGCCGAGGAATCGGCTGCGTCAGTTGGGATGGGCAGGTTCATGCGGATCAGTTCTGGCGACATTACAGTTTCGGCAATATCCGCGAGCGGCCGTTTTCCGAAATCTGGTCCGATCTATCCAATCCCCTGATGATGCGGCTGAAAGACAAAAAACCCTACGTCAAGGGAAGATGCGCAACCTGCCGCTGGCTGGATGTTTGCGGCGGGAATTTCAGGGTCCGGGCCGAAGCCGTTACCGGCGATGTCTGGGCGCCGGATCCGGCCTGTTATCTGACGGATGCCGAAATTTCTTAAAAACAGGAGCTGCCCTTATGCTTTTTCCCGAATATCGCCCCAGAAGACTCCGGCAGAATGAAGCCTTTCGCCGCATGATTCGCGAAACCGTTCTGAACACGAGTGATTTCATTCTGCCTCTTTTTGCCATTGAAGGCAAAGATCTAAAAAAACCGATCGTTTCCATGCCCGGACAATTTCAACTGTCCGTTGACCAGATCGTCAAAACCTGCCAGGAAGTTCATAAACTGGGCATTCCGGCTGTCATGCTCTTTGGCGTTCCCGATAAAAAAGATCCGCTGGCAACCAGTGCCTATGCCAAGGACGGTATCGTACAACGGGCCGTAAAAGCCGTGAAGAACAAGGTCCCGGATCTGGCCGTCATCACCGATGTCTGTCTGTGTGCGTATACGGATCACGGTCATTGCGGGGTGGTAGAAAAAAACATGGTTGACAACGATGCGTCCCTGGACCTTCTGGCACGAACCGCCCTGTCCCATGCCAAGGCCGGCGCGGACATGGTGGCACCTTCGGACATGATGGACGGCCGGGTGGCGGAAATTCGGGAAAGCCTGGATGAAAACGGATTTACCCACGTGCCGATCATGTCCTACGCCGCCAAATACTGCTCGGGATTTTACGGCCCCTTTCGCCAGGCAGCGGATTCCGCGCCCAAATTCGGAGACCGCAGAACCTATCAGATGGATCCGGCCAACGCCCTGGAAGCCATTCGGGAAGTGACGATGGACATCGAAGAAGGCGCGGACATCATTATGGTCAAACCCGCCCTGGCCTATCTGGATGTCATCTGCAGGGTCCGTCAGGAATTTGATCTGCCGGTTGCGGCCTACAACGTCAGCGGAGAATACGCCATGATCAAGGCTGCCGAACAACTGGGATGGTTGGACGGACCGCGGGTCATGATGGAATCCCTCACCGCCATCAAGCGGGCCGGCGCCGACATGATCCTGACGTATTTTGCCATGGACGCCGCCAAGGAGCTTCAATCCCGATGAAACACAGCCACTCCGAAACCAAGGGATCATCACTTCGCCTGGTTGCCTGGGAAATCACCCGCAACTGCAACCTGTCCTGCGTGCACTGCAGAGCCGCTGCCACGAACGGTCCCTATGAAGGCGAACTGGATACCGCCGCCTGTTTTCGCCTTCTTGATCAGATCGCGGAAGTCGGTCCCGCCATTGTCATTTTGACCGGCGGAGAACCCCTGCTTCGGCCGGATATTTTTGAAGTTGCCGGCTATGGGACATCCAAAGGCCTGAAAATGGTCATGGCCCCCAACGGCACCCTCATCAGCAAAGAAAACGCCGAAAAAATGGCGTCATCCGGAATCAAACGGATCAGCATCAGCCTGGATGGGGCAACCCGGGAAAAGCATGATCTTTTCAGAGGGGTTGAAGGTGCCTTTGATGGCGCGCTTCGGGGTATCGCCAATGCGAAAGCCGCGGGAATTGAATTTCAGATCAACACCACCATTACCCAGACCAATCTGGATGAAATACCCAAAATTCAGGAACTTGCAATAAAGCTGGGGGCTGTGGCCCATCATATATTTCTGCTGGTGCCGACCGGCCGGGGAAAATATATCGCCGATAAAGCCATCAATGCCGAAGAATATGAGGAAACCCTCAACTGGTTTTATGATCAGCGGGAGAATACGTCGCTTCAACTGAAAGCCACCTGCGCGCCGCACTATTACCGGATCCTTCGCCAGCGCGCTAAAAAAGACGGCAAGACCGTCACCTTTCAAACCCATGGCCTGGATGCGGTCACCCGCGGTTGCCTGGGCGGAACCGGATTCTGTTTCATCTCCCATACCGGCATTGTTCAGCCCTGCGGTTTTCTACAGCTCAATTGCGGCGATATCAAACAAACCTCTTTTTCCACGATATGGAACTCCTCTGAAGTCTTTCTTTCTTTAAGAAATTATGATAATTTGAAAGGAAAATGCGGAAAGTGTGAATACCGAAAGGTTTGCGGTGGATGCCGGGCCAGAGCCTTTGAGGCAGCCGGGGATTACCTGGCGGAAGAACCCCTCTGTCTTTATCAGCCGTGAGCCCATCCCTTGATGGAAAGGATCGCCAATGAAAATCAAATCCCTGATGATCACGAATCCGGTTACCGTAACTGAAAATGCCTCGATTCAAAAGGCCATCGAGTTGATGAAGGAAAAAGGATTTCGTCATCTTCCCGTCGTATCGAAGGGAAATAAACTGAAGGGATTTGTTACCCTGTCGGGTCTGAAGCAGGGATTGATTCCCGCCATGGTCGGAGATCTGACCCTGACGGATTTGATGATCGTCGACCCCATAACGGTGGCGCCGGATGATGATCTGGAAACCGCGGCCCGGATGATTTATGAGCACAAAATCAGCGGGATGCCGGTTGTCAAAAACGATAAAGTCGTTGGAATCATCACCGAATCGGACATTCTCCGGGCTTTTATCGACATGATGGGGATTTTGACTGGCGGTTCCAGACTGGATGTGTCGGTTGGCGATCAGCCCGAGGCGTTCAATCAGGCGGTCGAAATTATTCGCAATCACGGCGGCGAAATTGTCAATATCGGCATGACGGCCCAACAGTCCAGCCGCCGGGTTTATACCTTCCGCCTGTCTACCCTGAAAACCGGACCCATTGAAAAGGCGCTTGCCAAGGCCGGGTTTCAAGTCCTGAAGGACAAGGATTGATCCCAATCGATTGCTGCAAGATCTCACTGCAAGTGACAAACTGGCTCAGCCCTTCAGATTCTACCGAGTTTGAAGGGCTTTTTTATTGACTTTCTCATTTACAACGTCTCTTGTCAGACGCCTTCACGAGGAGACATCCATGATTACCGCAATTGTTGAATTCAAACTCCCACAAACAATCACAAAGCTGCAGGCCCAAGAGATTTTTTTGAGCACGGCACCCAAGTACCAGGGCATGACCGGATTAATTCGAAAGTACTACTTTCTTTCCCAGGACGGCACTACAGCCGGAGGCATCTATCTATGGCAATCACGCGAAGATGCGGATCGTCTGTACACCGGGGAATGGAAAGCGTTTGTGCGCGGGAAATATGGTTCCGACCCCGTGGTGAATTACCTTGAGACCCCGGTTGTTGTGGACAACATGTCGAATGAAATCATCTCGAATTCATAATTTTTCTCCAGGCTACAATGGGGGAGGTAAACCGTACGCTCAATGAACGATAAGTGACAAATTGAAAGTCTGATCAAAGGAAAATGTCGGGTATGGATGAGATCAAGATCCACAAAGGCTATGTTCCCGGTACAATCGGCCGCGTTGTTGAACTGCATGGCACGTATTATCATGCCCATTGGGGGTTTGGTGCATTTTTCGAAGCCAAAGTTGCCGGCGGGCTTGCGGAGTTCATTAACCGCTATGACGATCAACGTGACGGCTTATGGACCGCATCGGTCAACGGTCGCGTCGAAGGCAGCATTGCCATCGACGGGGCTCACGTGACACAAGAAGGAGCACATCTCAGATGGTTCATCATTTCCGATGCGATCCGTGGCCAAGGAGTGGGCAAACGACTCATTGATGCCGCCTTAGACTTCTGTCGCAATAAAAAATACCCGCGTGTTTACCTCTGGACATTTGCGGGGCTAAGCGCAGCACGGCATCTCTATGAACAGGCAGGGTTTGTGCTTATTGAACAACACCGCGGCGCCCAGTGGGGAACAGAAGTCGAGGAACAACGGTTCGGACTGCGTCTCGCATCGCGCACCTGACACCTTAGTTTTAATTGGCAGCAACGAACGTCGATGCCAATCGCTGTTGAAAGTGATACCAATATGGCCAAGAAATCCTTTCCCCTGTCCAAGGTCTATGGCATGCTCGAACCGGGTCCGGTCGATATGGTCACGACCGCCTGCGAAGGGCGCGCAAACAACATGAACCTCTCGAGGCACACCAAGATAGAGATTGAACCGCC
>CAIVVZ010000474.1 GCA_903909505.1 uncultured Desulfobacteraceae bacterium | reverse complement strand
TCGGCAAACCAACGGATGCGGTGACATACCGGGAAATATCGATCCGACTTCGAAGCTCGGCGGTTTTCATCAGATCCGTCACGGTGCAGCCCAGATCTTTTGCCATGGCATCCACGATCGGATAGCTCTCCGGATGAACGGCGCTGGCATCCAGGGGATTGATTCCCTCCCGGATCCTGAGAAACCCCGCGGCCTGTTCAAAGGCTTTCGGTCCCAGGCGCTTGACTTTTTTAAGGGCCTGGCGCGAGTCAAACGGACCGTTTTCGTTGCGATACAGGACGATGTTTCTGGCAAGCTGCGGCCCCAGCCCGGAAACATAGGTCAAGAGCTGAGCACTGGCCTGATTGACGTCCACGCCCACGTGATTGACGCAGCCGATCACCACATCATCCAGGGACTGTTTCAGGGCCGATTGATCCACGTCATGCTGATACTGGCCGACTCCAATGGATTTGGGATCGATTTTCACCAGCTCCGAGAGCGGATCCATCAGCCGCCGGGCAATGGATACCGCACCGCGAACCGTCAAATCCAGATCGGGAAATTCTTCCCTGGCAACTTCCGAAGCCGAATAGATCGAAGCCCCGCTTTCATTCACCATGATTACGGCCGGAAGATCTTTTGGCTGCGTGGAAAGCACGGCGGATCGCAGAAACGCTTCGGTCTCCCGGCCGGCCGTGCCATTACCCACGGCAATGGCTTCGATTTGAAAGTGGCTGCATAACTCCGTGACCTTTCCCGCGGCCTGACGGGTTTGCGACTCTGACAAATGCGGATAAATGGTGTCATGGTAGAGCAGTTTTCCCTGCCGGTCCAGACACACCAGCTTGCAGCCGGTTCTAAAGCCCGGATCCAACCCCATCACCTGTTTCGCGCCCAGGGGCGGCGCCAGAAGCAGTTGCTTCAGGTTGTCGGCAAAAATGCGGATGGCCTCAACATCGGCCCGCTCCTTGGTTGAAAGGCGGATCTCGGTTTCCATGGAGCGGGAAAGGAGCCGTTTGTATCCGTCCTGAATCGCCAGACGCACCTGATTGGCGTCATCACCGCCGCCTCTTACAAAAAGGGTTTCCAGAATCTGAATGGCGTCTGCTTCGGGCGGCAGCACGGACAGATTCAACATATCTTCATTTTCCCCCCGGCGCATGGCCAGGATTCGATGGGACGGCGCATGGAAAACCGGCTCTTTCCAGTCGAAATAATCCTTGTATTTGACACCTTCGGCCTCCTTTCCGGCTGCAACCTGGCTGACAAACACCCCTTTTTCGGCGAACAACCGACGAATGCGTGCCCTGGCCTCGGAATCTTCCGCAATTTTTTCGGACAGAATATCCCTGGCCCCGGAAAGTGCTTCTTCCGGAGCGTTCACACCTTTTTCCGGATCCACATACGGAGCCGCCGCTCGGATCGGATCGATGCCGCTTTGTTCCAGGAGCAGAAGGGCAAGGGGTTCAAGTCCTTTTTCCCTGGCCATGATGGCCCGGGTCCGGCGTTTGGGGCGAAAGGGAAGGTAGATGTCCTCCAGCTCGGAAAGGGTCGGCGCTGCCATGATGCTTTGGCTCAGCGCATCGGTCAAATGGCCATGCTGCTCCAAAGAGTGCAGAATGGCCGATCTTCGGGAATCCAGTTCCTGAAGCTGACCGAGCCGGTCCCGGATAGATGCAATCGAAACCTCATCCAGGCTTCCGGTGGCCTCTTTGCGGTATCTGGCAATAAAGGGAATGCTGGCATCCTCTTCCAGAAGCGATGCAACCGCCTGCACCTGCTGGGAAGTCAGATGCAGTTCATCGGTAATCAGTGAAACATGGGATAAGTTCATGAAGCCTCGTCAGTTTAAAATTGAGCGATGGCTTG
>CAIVVZ010000473.1 GCA_903909505.1 uncultured Desulfobacteraceae bacterium | reverse complement strand
GGGAGAAGGTCTCGCCATTGGACAGGTGTGCTGTCTCCACCTCATCGAGCATCTGACAGAGCTCCTCGGGGACCATCGCAGCTGCCAGCACCTTACCTGCCCCGATATGGAGCGGCAGGCGCTGACCGATCGGCTGGGTGTAGCGCATGGGATTGGCCCCCTCCACACGCTGGACGGCAATTCGCCGAAAGCCCAACCGTACGAACAGCGATGCCGTTTCCTTTGATGTCCGCGCCAATTCCTGCAGCACCGGCAAAGCCACTCGCGTCAGATCGTTCCCAAGCACATAGGCATAGGCGAGCGGAAGCGCCGCGGCTCCGAGACGATAGCGTCCCTGTGTAGATTTTCGAATTATCCAGGGGAGGAAGGGCTCAGCATTTTCGGAATAGATTGACAGGGTGTAAGGGATTATCGGAATAGATTGGCCTCTCGGGTGAGAGGCTTTTTTGTTTTAGTAAGGGCGGTGTTTACTTGGAAGTGGCACCGCCCTTCGATTAAGGTGAACTGGGATGTTCACCCCAAAGGAGAAATGGATGATAATGGAAGTGAATTGCGACGTCAAGGAGATAAATGAGAAGGATGAGGGAAGGAGCTATGAGTGGCCAAGGCCGGATAGATGTCCCCATTGTTCTGGGATTCGTATCTGGGGCCATGGTTTTGTGTTGGCGTTTTTTGAATGCTTCATGAAAGGTTTGTACCTGAAGCGCTACCGATGTCCGTGTTGCAGGTGCGTTATGCGTATGAAGCCGAGGGGATATTTTCAGGGGTATTCGGTGCCGGTGGAGATTATTAGGGCAAGTGTGGCATCCCGGGTCAGTGGATGGTCGTGGTTGAAGGATATAGGCCGCAGTCGTCAAGGACACTGGCTTCTGGCATTGATTCGCCAAGTAACGGCACATCTAGGTTTCGGATGGCGGAATCGGCTATTGGAAGGTTTTGATGTTCTGGTTGGGAAGGGGATCATTCCCGTGAGCCGCTCATTTAAAGCGTAAAGATTATTTCCAGATAGACACCCTACCGAGGGGTGTCATTGCCAGGGTGTTGATTTTGTCATAGAGCCTCCGGAAACATGAAAAGGAGGTTATTCTGATGACAGAAGAGCAGAAAAAGGCGGTGGCGGTGTTTCGGTTCGGGGTGATTGCGGATTTTGTGAACGGTGTTCATCTGGATTATGGTGAGCGGGAGCGGTTCCTTGCGGAGAAGAGCGCCCGAAAATGGGTTATTCCGTATTCCGGGAGGTCGTGGATCGGCCGGAGTACGATGCAGAGGTGGGTGACGTTGTATGAGGCAAGCGGCGGCAGATTGGAATCGCTGTATCCGTCAGACCGGTCGGATGCAGGCAAGAGTCGATCCCTCGATGAGGAGACGGTGCTTTCCCTGCGTCGCGTGCGTGAGGAGCTGCCCAAAGCGACGGCCAGGGTGCTTGTGGAAGAGATGAAGAGCCGGCACCTGATACACGATGGATTGCCTTTATCCTGCGTGTACCGAGTATTGCATAGTCATGGCTTGATGACGCGAGACGCCTCTCCACCGGAGGATCGGCGTAAGTTCGAGGCGGAAATGCCAAACGATATTTGGCAGAGCGATGTTCTCCATGGACCGACAGTGGAGGTGGACGGCAGAAAAAGGAAGAGCTACCTGATCGCCTTTATAGACGACCATTCTCGTTTGATTCCCTATGGGGCATTCTACCTGTCCGAATCCATTGGATCATTTCTGACCGCTCTGGAGCAGGCATTTCTGACAAGAGGTCTACCGCGCAAACTCTATGTGGATAATGGTGCGGCCTTCCGTTCGAAACACCTGGAGCATATCCTGGCATCCTTGGGGATCGCCTTGGTCCATTCCCGGCCGTACAAACCCCAGGGGCGAGGGAAGATCGAACGGTTTTTCCGGACCGTTCGCGAGGAAGTAACTAACCGCTTCGTCGGCGGCACACTGGAAGATATCAATGGGGTCTTTTCTTGCTGGCTTAGGACGAAGTATCACACCCGGAATCACGGAACCACGGGTGAAACGCCCTTTGCGCGATTTACCTCCAACATGGCCTGCATGAGGACAGCGCCGGAAAATCTGAAGGATCACTTCCGGAAAATGGAGAAGCGACGCATCGCCAATGACCGGACACTGACCTTGAACGGGCGGCTCTATGAAGGCCCCATTGCCCTGATCGGCAAACGGGTGGATGTCCTTTATCACGTTCATGAACCGGAACGGATCGAGATTGTGTTCCAGGACCGGACCTACGGATTCCATCAGCCGGTTAATCCCCACGTCAACTGCCGAGTGCGGAGAACGAAAAACAATCAAGCGGAACTGAACCCGGTGGAACAAAACGCCGTCATTGGTATTGATGCAAGGTATCAAGGGGGACGTCTCTTCAGCAAGTCGGTTCAGCCATGAGAGATCATTACCGGACCTTTTTCGGTCTTCAGAAAGAACCGTTCGGAACATCCGTCCCTCTGAAAGACATCATGGAGACCCCGGATGTCATCGGCGTAAAGGAACGTATCGACTATGTCGTCCGATTGGGAGCGGTCGGTCTCGTCACAGGAGATATCGGCAGCGGCAAATCGACAGCACTGAAATATGCCGGCGGCGGTTTCCACCCTTCGGAATATCGTCTCCTACAGCTGACGGCTTCTTCCGGCTCCATCCTGGAACTCTACCGTCAACTGCTTTGTGAATTGGGAATGGATACCGCCGGTACATCCAGAACCATCATGACCCAAAAGATAAAAAAGGACATCCTGGAGTTGATGCAGGGAAAGAAATTGAAAACCGTCCTGATTATCGATGAGGCGTCTCTTCTGCGGCTGGAGGTCCTGGCGGAGATCCACACGCTCTTTTCACTCCATCAGGAGGCCTTTCTGCCCGTCATCCTCGCGGGCCAATCAAACCTAGTCGACAAACTGATGTATCGGTCATCCCTGCCACTGGCTTCAAGGATTGTTTCCAGAAGCCATCTGGAAGGGGTCCATCGTGAGGGGATGGATGCCTATATCAAACATCACCTGGCCATTGCCGGCATCAGGACCAATCCCTTCGATGAAACGGCTGTCACCGCCATTCACCAAGGTTCTGGTGGTCTCTTCAGAAAGGCCAACCATCTGGCCAGAGGGGCACTTATCGCCGCTGCACAGAATCAATCGCTAATCGTATCCGCTGATCATGTTCGTGTCGCTTCCACAGAAACGTTCTAACTGCCAAGTCGAAAAAGGGGGCCGATGTCATCCATCGGTCCCCTTGGTATTCCCGCCCATTATCCCCGGAAATCTTTAAGTCGGCTTCAATAATCAGGCAAAATAAGCCCATCCTATTCGGAATCTACACAGAGCCAAAACGAAATCGGTCAGATTCACCTGTCCGTCGAAGTTGATGTCACCTTTGGGCAAGCCGAAGGCCACTATGCCCGCAGTGACGTTTCCTAAGCCCCCTGTGAAATAGACCGTTCCTCGGCTGTCCAGGGTCATGTTGCGTTCATCCAGCACACTAACCGGAAGCAAGGCCGCGGTCAGTTTCATATCGGCCGGGATCCGGCCATTCAGGAAACGAAGATGCCTGTGGTCGAAGGCGCTGGTATCCG
>CAIVVZ010000472.1 GCA_903909505.1 uncultured Desulfobacteraceae bacterium | reverse complement strand
CATCTTTTCGAGTCATGGTCTTCCTCCTGATTAAGTTTTTTGAGAGAACTACTTAAACAGTGGAATACCGTGACTCAACACGTTATTGCAACAAATCCATTTTCATCCTTCGTTGTGCCCGCCCCGGGCATGGAGGTTAGTTTGAATGTCTGTCCCATCAAAGGTATCAACATAAAGTATGGTGCCATAACAAGTATCTATTTGGTTTCTGTATATTTTCCCAACAGTTGAACGCTCTCAGGCTGTACCTGCGATACCAGATTCTCGCTTCTGCCAGAAGGTAATTCCCTATCTCGTTACAATCTTTCAATATATTATGGATAAATACTTAACAAGACATTTCTGGTGCTTGATCCATTTTATTGTATATCATGCAATAAAAATAAATATAACAGTTTCAGGATATTATTCATACAGAACATCCCGATACAGTCGCAAACAGATATTCAACAACAGCAGGCTTCTCATGCAATTCAGATTACCAGTCAGTACCAGTCTCCCGATTGCCTTGTCCGGGGCATTATGCCTGCCGACGTCTACCGTGAAAGCATGGCCGCCAGCTTGATGGCTTCGATCATGGACTGGGGGTTGGCGCGGCCTTCCCCGGCTTTATCAAAGGCGGTGCCGTGATCCACCGACGTGCGGACAATGGGAAGTCCGATGGTCACGTTGACGCCCGCCATCTGACTCCATATGCCGGTATGATCGTCATATTGAAAGCCGATCAGTTTGGCGGGGATATGGCCTTGATCGTGGTACATGACCACCACGGCATCATACATCCCACCTCTCATCTTGGAAAAAACCGTGTCTGCCGGTAGCGGCCCCTCCACCCGGAGCCCGGCGGATCGAGCAGCCGCAACCGCCGGAGCGATTTCGGTGTCGTCCTCGTCACCGAACAGGCCGCCTTCGCCGCAATGGGGATTCAGGCCGGCAACGGCAATCCGGGGCGTGTCGATGTCCAGTCCCTGCAAGGTTTCGTGGGTGAGCTGAATCACTTTCAGAACCCGCTGCTTTTTGACCCGGTCGCAGGCTTCCCGCAGGGATACATGCGTGGAGACGTGGGTCACACGGAAGTTCCCATCGGCCAGCATCATGGCATAATCGGTCGTCCCGGTTTTTTCACCGTAGATTTCGGTGTGGCCGGCATAATGGAATCCGGCAGCGTTGATGGCGGCTTTGTTAATCGGGCCGGTCACGGTACCGTCGATCTCCCCGGCAAGGGCCAGTGTGATGGCCCGGTCGATGTACGCGAACGCGGCCCGGCCCTGGGCGATGGTGACGGTTTTGTGCCGCAGTTCAGCCATCGGCATGTTCCCCAGGTCCAGCACGTCAAGCGTTCCGGCGGGGAACCGACCGTCCATGACCCTCCGGCAGGCGTTTAGCGTCAGATCCAGATTTGAAAAGGCGACTGCATTGGCCATGACGGCTGCATCACCGATAATAATTGGACGGCATATGCTGTAGATCCCCGCTTCTCTTAGCGCCTTGGCGCAGATCTCGGGGCCGATACCCCCGGGGTCGCCCATGGTGATTCCCAGCAAGGGAAGGTTGGATGTCCGTTTCATGATTGAGAACCCTCTATTTCAAGGAATGGATCAGTTGATTCAGGGTGTCGACATGCCCGAAAGCGCCGGCTTTGGTGACCACGGGAAGACCGTTGCATGGGCCGCCGACAAACTCGCCGCGCATCAGACCCGGCAGAATCTCTTCCCGAATGAGCAGGGCGGATGCACCGAGCTGATGCCAGAACGCCTCGGCCGTATCACCGCCGCAAAGGAAAACCCCTTCCGATCTCACAGCGGTCAGCAGTGCCGCCGCCACTAGAGCCAATCCCCGAACTACATTGTTGGGGGCTGAGGTCGGCCCGGATTCTCGGATCGGTTGGATGCTCAAAATCAGGCTCCCGGTAGCCTCTATATCCACACGCCCGGCCGCCAATTGTTCCCGGTAGGGTAAACCCTCGCCAATGGTCAGTGCCGCTGGGTCCATCGCCACATGGGCCCATCCGGTGGACCGGGTCAGCATTGCGACCTGATCCGCCAGAACCCGTGACGCCGAGCCGCAGACAAACAGCCATTTTTTGATGCTCGGCCGATCAGTTGTTGCCGGGCAAGGAAATTGCCGTGCCATCATCCGGGACAGGCTTCCGGCCAGGCCGGCGGACCCGACCAGGAGGATGTTCTCAAAGTAATCACGGGTAAGACCGGCGACGGCATCCAGGTGGGCCGTTTGCTCGGCGTCAAAGGCGATGTGACGGCAGCCCTGGTTCAACAGGGTCTGGACGCGCTGCGCCAGCCGGGCAGGCCCGTTTTCGATGCAGACCAGATCGACATGCCCCACCGGCATCCGGCTTTGGGCGGCCAGATGCACCGAGAGCCTCGATTCCCGAATCGGGCTGAGGGGATCACGACCGATTTCGGTTTCGGCGACCGGTATCCCGTGGATCAGATGGCAGTCGTTAACGGTGGTGCGCCCCTGCTCGGGAAAGGCCGGAGCGACAAAACTGGCGGCTGCGCCGGTGGCCTGGAGCAGGGTGTCGATTTCCGCGCCCAGGTTCCCCCGCAGGCAGGAGTCAATTTTTTTATAAATCACCCGTGGTTTCAGACAGTGGATTTTTTCAGCCGCCAGGCGGACGATTTTGGCCGCCGTTGCCGCATCCGTATTGCGGGTATTGGTAAAAACGGCCACTCCCGCGGTCCGGACAGCGGCTGCGGTCAAATCTCCCTCAACGGCGCCGGCCATGTGAACCGGGCCAACCGCGGAGCAGAACTGTACTCCGGTATCGGCGGCGCCGGTGATGTCGTCCGCAATAACAGCGATCTGGAGGGAGCGGCACATGATTATCCGATAGATTTTAAGGCCGGGATTGGCAGCACGGTGCGTGCGTGAGAACGCTCACCCAGCGCATCCGTGCTCCGGCGACGCAAGACTTCGGCAACAGTCATCTCCCTCATGGGTTCTTCATGTTGTCGGCCACGACTTCCGCGATATGCCTGACCTGAATCCGGCTGTTTCGCTTGTCCATTCCCCCACGAAGCTGCAGCACGCAACCCGGACAGTCGGTAACCAGCACATCGGCGCCGGTATCTTCAACATGATCCAGTTTCTGGCGCAGAATCTCGGAGGATATCTCGGGAAATTCCAGCGAGTAGGATCCCCCGAATCCGCAGCAGACGTCTTCATCTTTGCAGGGTGCATAATCCAGGCCGGCCGTCCGCAGCAGCGCACGCGGCTCCCGGGTCACGCCCAGGCCCCGGCACAGATGGCAGGGGGAATGATAGGCAACCCGTGTTTGATTCTGAAGAAAGTCCTCCGGCGCCACCTTTAAAACATTGACCATAAACGAGCTGAAATCAATCAATTTCTCGTGAAGGATGCGCAATTTCTCAGCCATTTCCGGCTTTTTGCCCAGGAGCCGGGCATACCCTTCCTTTAGATGCGACCCGCAGGAGGCGCAAAGCACCAGAATGTAATCATAACTTTGGGGATCCAGGGCTTCCAGGTTTTGAACAGCCACCTCCGTTGCAGTTTGCTCTTCGGCCATCATCATGGCCGGAAGGCCGCAGCAGCTCTGAGCCATGGGGTACTCCATCTGAACATTGTGGCGGGTAAGCAGACGAACCAGGGAAAGGGCCTGCTCCGGAGACACGAAATCCACGACACATCCCCCGAAAAGCGCCACCCGGTAAGCAGAATCTGGGATCTGCGGGCGGATTTTCGGCCACTGGTCCCGGAACGGCTTTTCGGCAAGCGCCGGAAGCGTTCGAAAATCATGGGCCTTTCCAAAAACAAAGGGCAGATGCCGCAGGACCCCCGCGTCTTTTTGAACCAGGGGTTTTTGCAGGGCGGATGCCATCTTCAGCAGCGTATGGAACAGCCTGCGGTTTTTCATGACCGCGGACAGAACGGTGTTTTTGGCGGGCCTGGTGCCTTCATCTTTCAGGATATTGCCGTACACTTTCTTGATGAGATAGGGCAGATCGATGTTGACCGGGCAGACGGACTTGCAGGCCTGGCAGTTCAGGCAGTTCCGGACAATGGCCCGGGCATTGTCCTTTCCATGATAAAAATAAGTCAGGATCAGGCCGATGGCACCGATATAGACATGCCCCAGGGTATGGCCCCCGACTTTTCCATACACCGGGCAGACATTCGAGCAGGCCCCGCAGCGAATGCAGCGAAGGGCTTCTGAAAAGATCGGGTCCCTGGCCAGATCCAGCCGGCCGTTATCCAGGAACACGATGTGAAGGATTTTTTTCCCCGTGACGGACGCCGCGCATTCCACGGCCCCGGTAATCCAGGTGACATAAGAGGTCAGAGCCTGACCCGTGGCGTTTTTGGGCAAAACCTTGACGATGCGAAGCGCCGCCGAAAGATCGGGAACCAGCTTTTCCAGCCCCACCAGGGCCACATGAACCCGGGGAAGCGTGGTGGTGAGCCTGGCGTTTCCTTCGTTGCTGATCAGCCCCAGGGTTCCGGTTTCGGCAATGGCCATGTTGGCGCCGCTGATGCCCATGTCCGCGGCCAGAAAAGCCGGACGGAGCTCTTTTCGGGCCACCTTGACCATGCGGTCGATGTCTTCCAGGTCCACGGGCTTTTTCGTGACATCGCCAAAAAGCGTTCCCACCTGCTGCCGGGAAAGGTGAATGGCCGGCATGACCATGTGGGAAGGGCCTTCGTGGCGCAGTTGAATGATCCATTCCCCGAGATCGGTTTCGGTCACTTTGAAACCCTCGGCTTCCAGATGGTCATTTAAATGGGTTTCTTCCGCGGTCATGGATTTGGATTTGACAATGGTCTTCACGCCATTGTCCCGGCCGATTTTCGCAATGATCTCATTGGCCTCCCGGGCGTTTCCGGCCAGATGAACGATGGCACCGGCGGCCTCTGCCGCGACCTTGAACTGGTCAAAGAGGCTCTCCAGTTGCGTCAGGGCCTGGTCCTTGCCTTCGGCGATCTGATCTTTCAAGGCATCCAGATCGATCCCTTCAAAGGCCTTGGCACGGGACACCTTGTAGGCCGAGGCAAAATTGTCCAGGGCTTTTCGGAGAAACTGGTTTCCCAGGGCGGCTCTGATCCGGTCCTTGTAGGTTTTCATATCCTGGGCGGTCTGAATCATGACGGATTTTTCTCCATGATAAGAATGTGAAGCTCCTGGGGACCGTGAACACCGATGGCCAGCACGCGCTCGATGTCGGCGGTCCGGCTGGCGCCGGTGATAAACGCCATGTAACCCGGCGGGGATTTCATTTTCTCAACCAGATAGGCGGAAAGGGCCGTGGCATCGGGAAGAATTCGGGCAGCCGGAATCCAGGCAACATGGGTTTCGCTGAGCATGGTGGCAATCCTTAAGTCCTCGGAACCGGAATCGAGAACCAGGGTGCCGGTTTCGGCAATGGCCCAGTCTGCGCCGGTCAGTGCCGTATGAATATCACTTTGATGTTTTCTCAGCGGTGGCTGCAGAACCGTCAATCCTGCCGCGCTGCACATTTCTTCAAGCTTTTGGCAGCTCTCCGAATCCAGTCCGGGAGCAGCAATGGTTTTACCGTTCTGCAGCAGGGTTAAATCAACGGCATACCGCAGCACATCTGCCATGCCGCCAACCGTTGAAACCACGGCCTGAACCAGCCCGGCCTTTTCTATCAAGAGGTGAATCAGTTCCTTATGTTCCATATTCTCTCCGTCTCTGAGTGCTTCCTCATCTTAACTGCCTGGATCGAGATGAATATGAACCAGCTATAGCTAAGCTTCAGATTGGCTCTGTCTGATAAAAGCAATGCTGCGTTGTTCGGCAAAGGTGAGGTGCGCCATCATCTCTTCGCGGGCCGTATCCGCTGCCCTGGCCTCAATCGCCTCAAAGATGGCGCGGTGATGCCGGAAAAGCAGGTGGTGATCGTCGCCGGTGATATAAACCGCTCTCCAGACCGACTGCTGGAATTCCTTCATGGCGTCAAAAATATTCTGCATCAGGTGCAGCCAGACGATGTTATGGGTTGCGCGGGCGACAATGATATGGAAGTTGGCGTCCAGATCCTCGGAGGGCTGCAGGCCCTCCAGATTGCGCTCCATGCCGGCAATAATCGTCCCCATGCGGCGGATATCCTCGGGCAGTGCCCGCTGGGCCGCATAAAAGGCCGTCCAGGACTCCATGCATTTTCGGACCTCAATCACATCCAGGGCGCGATCCTGCTGTATGCGGATCAGCCCGCTGAGCGCGTTGGCAGAGGCGGTTTCCACCAGCGACATGACAACCGTACCGCCTCCCTGATTGGACATGACCAGCCCGGAAGATGCCAGAGCATTCAGCGCCTCACGCACGGAGGGGCGTGACACGCCGAACAACTCGGCCAGTTCGCGCTCCGGAGGCAGTTTGTCGCCGGGAGAGAAGTCCCCGCTCAGAATCGAGGCGCGGATCTGATCCGCAATCTGGGTTGATACCTTCTTCGGTTTTATCGGTTGAAATTTCATGGGGCAGCACCAGTCAAAAAAAGGGGTTATAATAGAACCCTTTCTATTATATTGTTTTTGGCCGCTCTGCAACAGAAACGATGTTCAGGCCTCGATGCTCTGTGCCAGCAACTCGGTCAGATGCATGATTTTGACCTGGGGCAAATGGTCTATCAGACCTTTTTTCAGTTGCAGCAGGCATCCGGGGTTGCCGGTTACCACCACATCCGCCCCTGTGGCCCGGATGGTGTCGAGCTTGCGCCGCAGGATAAGATCCGCCATCTCCGGTTTTTCAATATTGTAGGTGCCGCCGCTGCCGCAGCAGGCATCGGCATTCTCCAGTTCCCTGTACTCCAGGCCGGGCACAAGCTTGAGCAGCTCACGCGGCTCCCTGCGAATCCCCTGACAGTGAGCGATGTGACAGGGGTCATGGTAGGTTACTTTCAGCGGAAGCGGCCTAAGGAGCAACTTCAGCGCATCGGCATGCATCGCCAGAACCTGCGAGATATCCCGCACCTTGCCGCTGAATGAGGCAGATGAGGAATCATTCAGATGGTGGCCGTACTTTTTCAGCTCGGCCCCGCAACCGCCGCAGTCGGTGACGATGAAGTCCAAATCAACGCCGCCAAAGAGTTCCACATTTTTGCGGGCGGCCGTTTTTAAACCCTCCAGATCACCGGCCAGCATGTTGGGCGCACCGCAGCAGACCTGGTTTTTCGGGGTAATGACCCGGTAACCGAGCAACGTCAGCAGTTTGATCGTGGCGCGGCTGGCATCGCTGAAGATCAGGCTCATGACGCATCCCAGAAAGAATCCGATCGTTCCGCGCGCCTCACCCCTGGCCGGCATGTCTTCTTTTATGACCCGGCGCAGCGGTCTTTCGGGCAGATCGGGCAGCAGCCCTTCCATCCGCGCCAGCGGTTTGGGAAACATCTTGAGGATGCCAAGTGTTCTGACCAGCTTTTGCAGGCCCATGCGCTGGTAAAGACGCATCGGCGCCATGGATGCTTCCAGCCTGTCCGGGTGGGGCAGCAGTTTGCGCAGGACCAGTTCCTCCATAAAGCCGAGCCGGCTTCCCGCTTTGCGCTCACAGGTAAACTCGGCCACCAGTTCCCCGGCATTGACGCCGCAGGGGCAGGCCGAGGCACAGGCCTGGCAGTCTATACAGAGCGAAAGATATTCCAGGAGGCGCTCCGACGGGTCCAGCTCGCCTTCCTGAATTTTACGCACCAGCGCCACCCGGCCGCGGGGCGAGGCGGTTTCAAGGAAAGTCTCCTTATAGGTGGGGCAGGAAGGAAGGCACATGCCGCAGCGCATACAGTTTATCAGTTTGACGTAGTCCATGGTAACCCTCGGGTTAAGACCGAAGTTAAGGTTCAGGCTTTAATATTCTTGCCCCTGATCTTAACCTTAAAATATTTTCCCCGGATTCAGTATTCCTTTGGGATCAAACGCATGCTTGATGCCCCGCATGACACGGATACCCGATTCTCCGACCAGCCTCGGCAGGTATTTCTTCTTGGCCATCCCCACGCCATGCTCTCCGGTGATGGTGCCGCCCATCGATATGGCGGCATCAAAGATCTCATCAAAGGCCATGTGGGCACGGGCGATCTCGTCCTTGTCCCGCTCGTCGGTCAGACAGGTGGGGTGCAGGTTGCCGTCGCCGGCATGGCCAAACGTGCCGATGGTGACATTGTGTTTTTTGGCGGAATTCTGAATGACCTCCAGCATGGCGGCGATGCAACTGCGCGGCACGGTAGCATCCTCCAGAATGGTGGTCGGCTTCAAGCGCGCCAGGGCCGAGAGCGCCGTGCGCCGGGCAGTGGCCAGCTTGAGCGCTTCGTCGGCATCCCTGGCGGTCTGAAAGAATGAACAGCGGTGTTTCCTGCAGATCGCCTCCACGCTGGCAGCCTCTTCCGCAACCACCACCGGGTGGCCGTCCACCTCGATCAGCAGCACGGCATCCACATCCAGCGGCAGCCCGACATGGGCATAATCCTCAACGCATTTGATGGTGACCTTGTCCAGGAATTCCAGAGTGGCCGGAATCACTTTGGCAGCAATGATGGCCGAGACCGCCAGCGCTGCCTGGCGCATCTCCGGAAAGTGGGCCAGCATGGTGGTCTTGACCAATGGTTTGGGAATCAGCTTGACGGTAATGCCGGTAAAAAATCCCAGGGTGCCTTCGGAGGATACCAGAAGCGGATTGAGGCAGTAACCGGCCACATCCTTTACCACCTTGCCGCCGGTACGCAGCAGATCACCGTCTGCCAGAATCGTCTCCAGCCCCATGACGTAATTGGCCGTAACACCATATTTCAGGCCGCGCAGGCCGCCCGAATTCTCGGCCACGTTGCCCCCCATGGTGGAGATGTTCATGCTGCCCGGATCGGGCGGATAGAACAGGCCGCGCGCCTCTACCTCGCGGTGCAAGGCGCTGGTGATCACCCCCGGCTCCACCGTGGCGGTCAGGTTTTCCTCGTCCACCTCGATGATCCGGTTCAGGCGGCTGGTCTGAACCACGACGCCTTCGCTGCCGGCGATCGAACCTCCCGACAGGTTGGTACCGGAACCCCGGGGGGTTACGCTGACCCCGGCCCCGTGACACAGGCGCATGATGCGTGCGATTTCATCGGCCGTCCCGGGCATCAGGACCACCCCGGGGCGACTTTCCAGCTCCGGTGTCGCATCATAGCCGTAGACCGCCAGCGACTCCCGGTCGGACAGGGTGTACGGTTCGCCGACAATGGCTTGCAGTTCTTTTATGAATGATGGGTTCATGAAGTGTTTGCCTTTCTCAAAAGACGGGCTAAGGAAAGCCCCGCCCATCTTTTGATGCATCTTATACCTGATGCTGCTTGAAGTTGGCCAGGGTCTCTTCGACCGGAACCGGAATCCGGAACCAGGGGGCCGACTCCAAAAATGGTCTTACCATTCTTATCCCGTTTCCTCCCGGCTTTCTGAAGTTCAATCTGATTTAAACATCACTTGATGACTGCCGTCACCACCGCTGGAATCATCCATGGTAATACATAGGCCTGTAGGAATACGACCACACCGACCAGAGAGGCCAGTGCAATACTATGCCAGAAAACACCACGCAGAATTTCTCCCTCATGTCCCTGCTGCCCGGTTGCAACACCTGCCACAACGATACTTTGAGCGTCGATCATTTTACCCATAACCCCACCGCTGCTGTTAGCGGCGCAGGACAAAATCGGATTGATGCCCAGCGCTTCGGCACTGATTTTCTGAAGCCCCCCGAAGAGAACGTTCGATGAAGTATCACTGCCTGTGAGCGCCACGCCGAGCCAACCGAGAAGCGGCGAGAAGAAGGGGAACAGGAAACCCGTTGATGCGAACGCCAGTCCCATGGTGGCATCGAGACCTGAATAACGCGTCATAAAGCCAAGGGCAAGCATCGCTGAGATTGTCAGGAGCGACATCCGGATCCGTTTCAATGTATTCATGAAAGTGCTAACCAATTCGCCGAATGAAAGCCCAAGCAGAAGGCCACTTATGATACCCACCAATATGAGGCTCGTTCCGGTCGCGGACAGCCAGTTTAAAACGTAGACCGCCCCTTCGGCCGCCTCTTTGATCACTACCGGCGGAACTTTTATAACTGCCTTGTCAAGAAACGGAACAGCGAAACTGATCAGCGAAATCCCCTTCAGGAAGTTTTCACTGCCCTTGGCGCCGCCATTCAAAAAGTCCTTGAACGGCGGATAGCCCCAAGCGAACACGAAGACGCACAGAAGAGCCCACGGCATCCATGCCTTGACGACCTGACCGACAGATTGATCCGGCCTTGCATCCGCATCGGCTTGACGACCTTCCTTGGTTTCATGTTCAAAATGCCAGGTCGTCTTGGGTTTCCAGAATTTCATCAAAAGGAGTGTGGCGCCCATCGAAACAACGGAACCGATGATGTCCACAAGGGAAGGTCCCACGAAGTTACTTACGACGAACTGCGTGATGGCAAAGCTGAGTCCGCAAGTCAGGCAGGCGGGCCAGACTTCCATCATCTTCTTCCGGCCGGCCATGGCCCAGATAAGCCAGAAAGGAACGATGAGGGAGAATATGGGAAGCTGCCTTCCCACCATCTGACTGAGGGCCATTTCATCAAGTCCGGTCACTTTCGCAAGTGTGATGATCGGAATCCCCAGAGCGCCATAGGCGACCGGGGCCGTGTTTCCGATAAGGGCCAGGATCGCGGCCTTTAGGGGACGAAATCCCAGACCGATCAGCATCGCTCCGGAAATGGCTACCGGCGTACCAAAGCCCGCCGCGCCCTCGATGAAAGCGCCGAAGCTGAAACCGATCAGAAGGAGCTGTATACGACGGTCATCCGAAATTCCGGAGATCGAATGTTTGACCACCTCGAAATCACCCGTTTTGACGGTGATGTCGTACACGAAGATTGCGCCCAGGATGATCCATCCGATCGGCAGGAGCCCAAAGGCCGCGCCGTATCCAGCAGAGGCAAGCGCCAGCTTCGCGGGCATTCCGTATACGAGGATCGCGATGGTAAGCGAAGACAAAAGCCCTAAAATCGCGGCCCAGTGCGCCTTCACATGGCCGAATCCAAGCACTCCCAAAAGAACAATTACGGGTATCGCCGCTACCAAAGCTGATAGAAGCACGTTTCCAAAGACGGGTGTATAAACTTGTGTCCAAGTGAACATTTAAACCTCCCAATATTGGAATGTATTTTTGGAATTTGCGTTCGAATTAAAAATAGAATCCATTATTCTTTCCGATGGATTGATTGCCATTGTCCACGCCATATTGCCCTCCTGTTTTCTTGATTGGTTTTTATAAATTGGTAATACCAATTGTTTTATGCTTTATAAAAATAAATTTCGGACTTGTCAATACTATTTTTACAATTCATTTTAATGCTTATATCTATCAGTAGTTATTTAATTTTATTAATTGACTTGATAACTTGCCATCCATTCTTTACGGAATATGGACTTACCAAACGCGGAGTGAAGCAATGCATGTGTTTCTGAAACCTGTTAAAATTAAAAAATTTCCGACCAGGTGTTTGATCAGTTAAGAGGGGTGGTCTCCAGAGGCGAGCTCAAACCCGGAGACCCGTTAATGCTCGAGCGGGAGTTGTCCAAAGCGTTAAATGTCAGCCGCATTTCCGTCCGTAACGCCATAAGCAAACTTGTCGTCATCGGGCTACTGTGGAATATCGGCAGGGGCAGGGAACATTTGTACGGCTGCGCGGCGGTCCTGGCTGCCCGACGGGCTGCTCCGGGAGACATACAGTTTATGGAAAAAAGCCTTGATGAAATGAAAACCGAAATAAACGAAGGACGGACCGGCACGGAGGCCGGACGACTTCCGCTTCCCTGGCGTCGGGTCTTACCCGGTATGCCGCCCTATTCTTCTTAGCGCACTCTCATGCCTATCTTGTCGTCCCAGTGCAGCGGTTTATCCATTTTGGGCAACGGCGAGTCCGGTACCTGTCCAACGGAGACGCCATGGTTCCACTCCGGCGGGCAGATGGCAATGAAACGGGCAAATCCGCCGAGACCGCCTTTGAGCTTGGGAAAGCCCATCATCACCAAGGCACCGACTTCCGGTACCTGATCCAGATTCGTTACCCCCTCCGCCTGCGTGTAACCGTTTTGCAGCAACCACGCCTCGCCTTCCAGGTTCGGCGTGGTATCCGTATCCAGGGGTTCATGCCCGTGGAACAAAATGTGCCTTTGCTCGTGCAGGAACTTCAGGGCTTCCAACTTCACCCCCGGAAACAGCTTCTGGGTCGCCAGCGCCGGATTCGGCCAGTCTTTCGACCAATCCGAGCGTACAAACACCACCGCTCCCTCTGGAATTCGGCCGTGCTGTTTCTCCCAGTGCTGAATATCGGCGACGGTGAGGTGATAGCCGGGTTCCTTAGCCACCTGAGCGACAATCGAAATCACCACCAGGGGGCGGATCGCAAACGTTGGGGGAAGCTCGTCGATAGCCGGGTAGTCCGGATTCCAGTGAGCCGGCGGGTCCAATTGCGTTCCCAATTGATCGGTCGCCAGCATGTACCGGGTTGCCTCAAAGCCATCATCCTTATAGTTATAAGGTTTACCGGTCTTGGGGTCCACCGCGGGACCGAATGTGGAAGGCCCAAACCCCGGCCAGACAGGAATCGCCGGGGTGATCGTGTGGGTCAGATCGACATACTTGGCTTTTTTGAGAGTTTGCGTGTAGATCTGCCAGAGTGGAGGCTCAGCACCTGACGGGGCTGCGGCTTCTGACAAGGATACCAGCACGCCTAACGCGAAGACGGTTAGCAATATTCGTGAATGCCTCATTCGTTTCTCCTCCAGTTGGATTTAAGTGTGCCATTAACTTAAATGTTCACCTGCGTAGCGAAGCAAAATATAGTGAATGCACGGCTCAGTGGGAGCCGGCTTTTTCAGCGACCCACTGCCGGGCAGAACGATGCCCCGGAATCGGCAGCATGTCCGGAGCGTGCGTGAGAACGCTCAACCGCGCATCAGGACCCTGGCGGCGCAAGGCTTCGGCGACAGCCGCATCGATACTGTCGGCATGGGTGTGCCCCAGGCGAGCCTTGTCCGCGGCAGGGATGCCGGGGGAGACCATGATCACAGAGGCCTTCTCTCTCACCATGGCCCAGGCGGTGGCCAGGGCAGCCGCCACGCCGTTTTTGATCCGGCCTTCACGATAGGCGGCCTTGATTTCCTTCGATGACCAGGCGGCAAATTCCAGCAGGTCGGTGTGCACCGGGCTGACCCCTTCGGGTGCCGGTGTACAGACGATGATGGTCCCGCCCACACGAACCATCCGCTGGGCAGGGTATTGAGATTTGTGGGACTGCCAGAAATCCAGGTCGCAGGGATACGAATTGGCCAGAACGATGTCCGGCGTTTCGTGGTAGAACACGCCGTAAATATCCTTTGCCATTTCGACGCCGGCCTTGAACGCCGCGCGCATATCACCGAAAAAGACGCCCACCACGCGGCCCTGGCTGTCCATGACGACATTGAAAATGGTGTGCATGCCTACCCGGTCGGCCATGTCGTCCATATCACGGCGCACCGGATTGTCGGCAATCCCCAGAAAGGAGTCGCCGCCGCCGCAGGAGAGCAGATGGGTTTGGGCCGTGGTTCGGGCCCCGCAAACCCCCGGCTGGATGATCTTGGACGAGCCTGAAAATCCCGGAATGTGATGGGGCACAATGGCGCCGATGCCGATCACGACATCGGCCTCGGCCACGGAACGGTTCACCAGCAGCGGGGTTCCCCGGCTGGAAGTGCCCAGATCCACCAGGGCGCCTGGGTCCCGCCATGCATGATTGAAGACGCGGATCCGCCGGTAGACGCGTTCCCCGACCTTGGCTTCCATCTCGGCTTCGGTCATGTAGCGGTGGGTTCCGAGCGCCATGATGCAGCCGATCCGCTCGTCCGGAACCCCGGCTGCATTCAGGCGCTCGATCAGCGGGGGGATGATCCGGTCCGCAGGCGTCAGGCGGGTATTATCGTCGCTGACAATCATGACCCGGTCGTCCGGTTTGACCCATTTTTCCAGGGGCTCCTGACCGATCGGCGCATCGAAAGCAGCTTTGATTGCCAGATCCAGATCGTTTAAAGGCGTCGAAGGCTTGGGACTCAGTATTTCAGCTAGGTTGCGATCGGGAACGCCAAAGGTTACCGGGCGGCCGCCAAAGGGAATGGTCACATTTGCCATGAACATCAACCTTTATACAGATTCGGGATAAACATGTCGATGTAAACGATGCACCCCTACAATTGATATAAGACCATTTGAAACATCGATTTTCACTGTTCCTATTTTTATTTCAGTTGGTTGCTGCGGCCCGACCCCGAACCCCCACCCAAATTTAAATCCGTCCCGGTTTCCGCTCCTCTGTTTTTAAATTCACGGAGGGATATCACGATTGCATTGACAATCGATTCTTGATGATCGCGCCTTGTCACATATGCTTCATCGAATCGGTCAACAATCACACCAATCTCCAGCAATACCGCCGGAATTTTTGTCTGTTTCAGGACTACCAGATCATCATATTGATAAATCCCGAGCTCGGCATCCAACAATGGCCTGCCTTCTCCCGGGATAGGTTCCGCATGATGCAATGTGGGCTTTCGCCCCAGCTTTATCAGCTCTTCACCCAACAATTTGGCAAATATGAAAGAGCGCTCGAATTCCTGGTTTTTTTTGGAAACGAATATGGAATACCCTGAAATCGGTTTTCGGGTTTGATACGTTTTCTTTCCGTTCTGCTCAATCGATTCCAGATAGACCCCTTGCGCTGAATCATGATGGATGGAGAGCATGGCCAGGGCATGGTGCGAATTGGCTATGCTTGCTCTATCTTCGAGTGTAATTTCCTGGTTGGGATTTCGGGTCAAAATGGGATCAAATCCTGCGCCGATCAACGCTTTTGATATCATGGAAACCAGATTGTCGTTATACGTAACTTCATATTTTCCGGTAATGCTTACCGCCCCGGGCATTTTATTCGTATGTCCCGGATCGATAATCACGACAGGTTTTTCAAATGATGCATCATCCGATCTCGCATCAGTAAACGATGGCGGGCCTAATAAAATGATTACGACACACAATATGACAGGCAGCGTTCTCTGTTTCATTTTTCGGGCCCACCTTAATGTCCGTGCTACTTCCAGCTCTTTTTAGCGATCATATCATCGCGACAGGTGCCGGTCTTACATTCGCGGGAGCGATCACGCAGATATTCGGTTCTTTCTTTGTTGACCTTGTAATTACAATCCACATTAATTGTCCCCGGTTCTAACTGGCAGACGTTATCCCGATATTTCATCCAATCTCTTTGCGTTTCGGTAAGCTTTTTCTTCATATCCTCTTTCAGACCGTCTTTCAACTCTTTATAAACAACGTTCAATTCCTTGTCGGATTCTATGAATAATTTACAATAACAGTAAGTGACATCATACGAGGTCTTGTATTTATCGCATTCCCCCTCCGCAAAAACAGCACCTGCCATCATCACAACAACTCCGATCACAACTGCCCACATGAAATTTTTCATCCGACCCTCCTTTTCATTAATTGAATTATGTAACAGATCCCCCACCATTCCGGATCGATCGATCCGCCTTCGAATACTCGGGGGACCAGGCAACGAGTGGCGCCGATCTGCCTTTCACCATAATCTCTCCCCGGGCGATGAAGTCGACTCTGTCTCCGCACAAGTCGCGCGTCAGAGGTCCTGCCAGTATGGTCGTCCCGAACTGCTTGTTCCGCGCCTCCAGTCTCTGTGCGACGTTCACGACATCGCCAATGACGGTGTACTCCATGCGGTTGGCTGAGCCGATATTGCCGGCAACGACCGTCCCGGTATTTATCCCGATCCGGGTGATAAGCTTTCGGCCAGAGAAACTGCCCTCTCTGCATAGGCGGTCGATCTCGAGCCCGGCCTCCACGGCGTGGAAGGCGTGGTCCGGATCGTCGATGGGGGCATTGAACAGGACCATGACCGCATCCCCCATAAATTTGTTCACGGCTCCCAAGTGCCGGGATACGATGCCGATTAT
>CAIVVZ010000471.1 GCA_903909505.1 uncultured Desulfobacteraceae bacterium | reverse complement strand
GTCAAAAAAACTTCAATTAACAGGCTTTTAAGACTTTAGAAATGCAAAATAATCTTTTCTTATTGTTTGACTGTCAGTAGACCACGCCCCGCCCTGTCGTCATGCCAATTGGCTTTACGTCGATCTCGCTGGATATATGAAACGCGGTCGCTGTCGGTGTCATTGCAAAACAATGATAATCATGTCTATACAGTGAAACGCCGTGTAATGGCTTAGAAAGTGCCTTAGACGGGCTGTAAATCAACACATGAAACAAAACAGCCAATTTACTCCCCTATACTATGTATTGCTCCCCCATACAATGGGAGGCAATACACCAAATAAGTAAGTGTATGCCTATGCCAATTGGCATTCAAAAAGAAATTGTTTTGATTGTTGTTATTGCCTGCCCAGAAAGGTCATATCATGTGCAGGTTCACTGTTGCCTATGCTTTGAAAGAACATCCAATAGTAAAGGTTGTCCACGGCATCACTAAGGTCTGTTGCCTTCCACCTGGGCTGGTCTGTCTTGCGCTCTGATGATTTATCTTTCTTGAATTCAGTAGGCAGCACAGGGGCTGCATCCATTGATACAAAAGTCTCCATTGCATTATTCATGTTTATCTTAAACAATGGAATATTTGGATTGTCATTAGATAAAAACTTATGCCAAAAGATAAACTTGTCCATGTGTGATATCTCATGCAGTTCGGCACATAGCGTTACCGACCATCCTGCCTTGCTGAGTTGATCCATTACATCATCGAAATAAGACTGTCTGGATGATGCATCATTGCGCCTGGTGCCATCACTGCCGCCATATATATTGATATGCTTGTTGCGATGATGAGCGTAATAATCAATGAAATTGCCAACCAATACTTTGAGCGTTTCATTCTCGACATAGAAGTTTTTAATGATCGGGAACTCATTGACCGATTTGTGCCATTGACTTACAACCATGCAATTTTGAGTAGAGCCAAAGTCAAACGAGCCGTACAGATATTCATCCGCCAGACAGTCTGTATCTCCCCTTGAATCAAGCGGACCCTGCTCCCCTGGGTTATGGATGATCTTATCGTAGAATGAATAATCGTAGGAGTCGTAATAACAATGCTCTGCTGCATTAAGGGATGGATAAAACCCGTTGATATTTCTTTTTCTTCTGATATTGTCAACTTCAATATCGAAAACCATCTGTGGCAATACACGTTTGAGGTCACGAAAATAACGTGGCCCCAGGATAAATTCATTTTCCCGGGCGCTGGCTTCTAAAAACAGGAATTCATCCGGAAATTCGTCCATCATGGTTTCGTAATCAAAAACCCAGTCACCTGCAGGGGTGAGCGGCTGCGAACCCAGGAACAGTGTGCCATGATGAAATCGAACATGGCCAAAGCGGTCGTTGTTGCCACGATTGGCCGGCAATACATCGCTGTCGATGGCTGATTTTTTGAGTTTCGTGGATTCATCGAACACCATGTAATCGTATGATCCGCTGCGTGCCATTTCCGGGCGGTCGAAGGAGTTGAATTCGACAACGAAACCATTGAAAAAATGAATGCAATTTGAATAGTCCAGCGGCGGCTGAAAAGGCTCCTGCCAATTAAAACTTTTCGGGGCTTTGTGCCCGACAAAGTAATGCATCCCGCGATAAAGGCCCCGGCGCTCCCAGTGATCAATGATCGGAGGGAGTGATTTAGTGCGGATATGGAAATAGGTCAGCCCATTGAGCGATATTTTACCTCGTGGCATGGTTTTGAGGCAATCAATCACCTGGTCGGCAATGATGGTAGTTTTGCCAACACCCCTGCCGCCGATAAACATTTTGTGTGGCCGCGTGCAGAGTTTTATGACACACTGGGGATCGTTATAAAAAGGGGCTTCTTTTATTTGTTGGGCATCCATGTTACTTTTTTTTCGCTAGCGTTGAATCATCGAGTTTGAACACATCTGAATACTCCCCCAGTGGCGAGAGCGTAACCTGTTCCATAAACTCATCATAGAGTTTAAGCATGGCTTTTTGTGCTGACAGGTCGATGAGTTTGAACCTTGGGCTGTTGATAAAGTTGAAGTTGAGCGACAGTAACTGAACCGGTGGCTGAATCTTGGAAGCATCCGGGATGTCCTGGTCATCTTTATCAAGGTTGTTGGCCCGGGTAATTCTTTCCAGGGCTTTATCCATGGCTTTGAGATTCTTGGTTGCTTTGGCCATCTGGAACAGTTCGATGGCCCATTGTGTGACCAGGTATCGCAAACCTTCTTTGGTGGATGAGCGGATATTGCCAAAGAGATTTTTGGCCATCACCAGATCGACATAAGCCGTGGCCTGAGAGATATCAAAGCGTTTCATCAGCAGTGAAACTGCATTGCGGTCAGTTTCATGATCGTCCAGAATAAGGGCATGGGCAGCCTCCAGGCGTGATTTGATCCTGGTATCTTCCTCGCTGAGTTCAAGACCGTCGATGTAATGCAGGCGCATGCGCTCAGGGAGCGAGCTGCCCGAAATTTTAAATGTTTTCATAGGTCATCCATTTTAGCGTTTTCAATTAATTTCCAGGCAAAGCTCTGGGCAGGAGAGGATCCATTGGCGGCCAGATCGAATATGGATTTACGCACTTCGGCATCCTTTTTCAACCGGCCACGCTGGAAGCGTTTGAACGCATCATCATCGTGGTCCAGAAGTTCTTCGAACTCAGACAAGCTGTATTCAAGGATTGCGGCGATTTCTTTTTTCGTAAACATAAGTCCGGCATACTGTTCAAGTTCGGCCAGAAGGTCTTCATCTATCTTTTTCAAGGGCGTTGGTGTTATTAAGTTCGTCAAGAATCCATGCTTTATGAAATTCGGCAACATGCCGGGCAGTGTAAACGGTCCCGGCTTCAATGCGCGGGTTGCGCGTAAAGTTGCCAGAAGTAACGATGGAGATCCCCCAGAGTTCGTTCAAAATGACAACGACCTTGGCATGACACTTGGATGGTTGCACATCGCTGGCGATTTGTTTTAAGAATTGGAGTTCGGAAGGTTTATGAATCCCGTTGCGGTAATCGAACAGGCCGCTGAGCTTTGTGATCAGTCCGCTATCGACATAAGAGTAGAGCTGCCGGATGGCAAACTCGCTGATTGACCAGGTGGTGAAAAACACCTGTGCCGGACCGGTTAAGTTAAGGTAAAAGAATAGCAGGTCATGGGTTGACCAGTCACCCTTTGACATGAAAGATATAGTATCGTCGGGCTGTGGCATAAACATGGTATCAGCAACTTTTTGGTTGGCGCCCGAGATCACTGCATGGGTTTTGCCATGGACCACCACGGCCCCTGAACTGGACTTTACTTTTGCTTTTACAAGTTCTTTAGGGTCAAACAGGCTCATGGTTTCATCAATTGTAAAATTAAGGCATGCCTGGTTTCCCAATGAGTGAGGGTACTGATGTTGTGATCTAATGCTGCTGAGCGTTCAGGGTCATTGACCCAGTTTTTATAGCGGCAGATGCTGGAGCGTGCATTATTTCTTTCAGTCAAAAGTTCGCCCATGTCAAGTTCATCCAACGGTTTGCCGGTAATTTTAAGTTTCTTTTTCTTTGAAGGAGGCAAAACGCCATGAAGGTTAAGATGGTCAAGCCTCAGATATCCATCGGTGATTTCATCTGCAAGATCAAGTATGTGCAGGGCATCCGCTTTACGTTGCTGCTCGGGAACAAGCGCAAGCGTTGCATGAAGCTGATCGCGAACCTTGATCAGGGAAATGATTTCTTTGTAAAGTGTATCGGACTCCTGGGAATGAACAATGTCTTTTCTGTGATTTACTTTTACCGGGGCCGCTGGTAACAAAATTGGCTCCGGTCTTTTCCTTAATCGCAGCGCAGGGGGTGGCGATGATATAGATACGAGTTTCCGTAATTCATACTCCAGGGTGGCCATGGTTGAATCAGACCTATGGCTGCGTGACAATATTCTTTTAAGGTTTTGGCTTTGGCCGAAACGTACATAGAGCTGCACCCCTGCCAGATAATCCTTTTCAGAGCAAATCCAGTCACTGATTTCATTATTCATCGAGAAGTTTTTTTTGAGCCGTTAAAAAATCGTGCCACTCCGGGGCTTTGCGATCCGGGGCGAAGGAGAAGGATTTTGGATGGACCCGGTAGTTGATCAGAACCTCTTCCATGTTGTATATCGTGTAGCCACTGACAAGGAATTTGACCCAAAGAGAATAGTCTTCTGCCAGAGTCGAAGGGGTGTCGTTGTAACCACCGAGAGAATTTATGGCAGAATGGCGGTAGGCGATGCCAGGATGGTTCACGAACCAGTGTCCCGGCATCAGGGATGCCAGGGAGCGGGTGATCTGAAGGGGGTGGTTACTGACCCACTGGCGCTGCTCATTGAACAGGCGTATCTGCACCCCGCAGATATGCCGATCGGGATGAAGAGAAAAGTACTTGTCATGAGATTTAAGCAAATCAGCATGGGCGATATCGTCTGCATCCATGCGAACAATCAGATCACCATGACAGTGTCGAATACCAAAATTAAGCGCTGAAGCGATACCTTCATTGGCATCTTTACGAACCACCCTGATAAGCTCATGCTGATTTGATATGTCAGACAGAAATTCAGTAATGGGTCCCACCGTATTGTTATCATCAACGATGATAAGATTGAAGTTGGGATGATCCTGGTAAATAACGGACTCAACGGCCTGCTTCAACCACTGCACAGGGGTTGCCAGCACGGGCATCAGTACATTGATCTTCATGAGTTGCTGAATTTTACGGGAACTAATTTATCATCATGCCAGTGAACTTTAAAGAAGGCGTTTTTATATTGGTTGCCCGGGAAAGTATTGGGCATAAAACCGGACAGTTTGCACACTACCGGAAAGCTTAATTGATCCTGGTAGGTCCATTTGATAATCTCCCACCACCATTTAGCCATCAGTTCCCGCACACTGGCGGAATGGATCCTGCGCACCATTACTCCACATGCGTACAGTCCTCCATGACGGGGAAAAATGGAGCTGTAAAAACAAATCTGTGCATCAATGTTCTGGCTTTGGTATTTGATCAGAGGCTTTGAGGCAAGGGCTTCATCATAGATGCAGTCACGCTGCGGATGTCGGTACAGGGCCATGTCCTGATCACCCAGGGCATCAAGGCAGTGCCTGACAAAATCGGGTGAAGTGATTTCAATCGACCCATCGATGTAAATCAGGATGTCGTACTGATCCAGGGTGAAGGCTTCCCATGGGAACAGTTTGAAAAACTTTGCCCTGAGCCTGGAGGGAAGGTCAGTAGTCGGATATTCAACCGGGATGAGCTTCCATTTCTGCGATTCAACATTTACTGAGGATGCCGTTGCATACATGGGGTCAAGGTGATCTGTAAGGCAGAAGAAGTCTGCATCGACTGACTGTTTTGG
>CAIVVZ010000470.1 GCA_903909505.1 uncultured Desulfobacteraceae bacterium | reverse complement strand
GAAAAAAATCCTCGGCCTGAGCGAGATGCATATGTACGACCTTTATGTACCGCTTGTGCCGGATATGAATACCCCTCTTCCCTATGATGCGGCGCGCGCACTTGTAAAAAAGGCCCTGGCCCCGCTGGGGGAAGAATATACGGCGCTGCTGGAGAAAGGAATGTCTTCCCGATGGATCGACGTGTATGAAAACCAGGGGAAGCAGAGCGGTGGATACTCATGGGGCGTGTACGGCGTCCACCCCTTCATCCTGCTGAACTACGACAACAGCATGGAAGAAGCGCGGACACTGGCCCATGAACTGGGTCACTCGCTGCACAGTTACTACAGCAATGCGAACCAACCCTTCGCAACCCACGAATACACGACATTCTCCGCTGAAGTGGCCTCCATCACCAATGAAACCCTGCTGCTCGATTACCAGCTGAAAAACACCACCGACCGCAGGCAGAAACTTCACCTGCTCAATGAATACCTGGAAGCCATCCGCACCACGCTGTACCGGCAGACCCTGTTCGCCGAATTTGAGATGAGGCTCCATGACCGGGCCGAAAGCGGCGAAGCCATTACGGCCGACATGCTTGACGCGATGTGGCACGAGCTCAACGTCAAATACTACGGTCCGCAGATGGTCGTTGACAAGGAAGCCGACGTTGAATGGGCGCGCATTCCCCACTTCTACTCCAGTTTTTACGTATACCAGTACGTTACCGGATTTTCCGCCGCCAATGCACTGGCAACCCAGATCCTCGCCGAAGGTGAACCGGCCCGGGTCCGATACCTCAATTTTTTGAAGAGCGGTGGCTCCGACTACTCGCTGAACCTGCTGAAAAAGGCCGGGGTGGACATGTCTTCTCCCGAGCCGGTCCAAATTACGATTCAACGTTTCGAGCGCCTGCTGGATGAAATGGAAAAGCTGCTGAACGAATAACAAACAAAACCAAGCGGCGATAAATTGTGCTATAATCTAAAAATGCCAGAGGTGAAGGAGGATATGCCGGTTGCGTTTTCGATACTGGGCAGCAATGCTGCTCATGGTGTGGTTGAGTTTTTTAACGGCAACGGTTTCGGCTGCCGACGCCGGGGTTCAGATATCCGGCGTGCGATGGAGCCGGGCGGCCGATGCAGTAACCGGTTTGATTAAAGTCCGTCTGATACTTGAGACCAGTGGGCCGGTGGAAGTGGAGCAGTTTGTCACTGCGATGCCGAACTGGCGGCTTGTTGTCACCCTAAAGGGAGTTGCCGCCGACAACTTTAAGATACCGCCTTCTCCGGACGCTTCTGTGGTGACGAAAATGAGCATGGTCAAATCGCCAAAGGATTTTACCCATGTTGTCGTTGATTTCCCCGGAGCCATTACTCAGGATCAGTACAAGGTAAGCACGTTGCCTGCTGATACCAAAAACAAAACTCCCTTTCAGGTCGTAATTGAAGTGCAAAAAACCGTGAAGCCCGGCGACCTGAAATTTTTCCCCGGACTGCGAGGCAAGGTTGTTGCGGTCGATCCGGGGCACGGCGGTTCAGACCCGGGCGCCATTGGCGCACAGGGAAGCCGCGAAAAACAGTTGAACCTGGATTTGGCGCTGCAAGTGAAAG
>CAIVVZ010000469.1 GCA_903909505.1 uncultured Desulfobacteraceae bacterium | reverse complement strand
GGGGGTGCCCATGAATTTCTCCATGCCAGTTATTTTCCCGCCGCGCGTTTCTTGCATCAAGCTTCCGCCGTTCGATATTCGCACCGAAGGTGCCACCACAAAGCCGCTACTTTCCTTGGGCGATGGTTCTGTTGCTCACGGTATCTTTCTTGCTCTTGGTGGCCTATCGTTCGCCAAACGCTGCAATGCCCGCTATTCCGATTCTGGCGCTGCTTTCCTGTCTTTGTTTTTCAGTGGTTGCAGCACAGTCAATTTTATTTTTGTGTCCTGCTATAAGCAAAGCTGTTCTGTTCAGTTCCGCTTTGTCCAGGGTTCCCGCAATTCTTACATCCGGCGTGTCGAAAATGTCAGGCTCTCCGATCTGTCGGATCTGTTCCGGTCTGTCTGTTCGGTTGCACCTGCTCCGCAGCCGTAATGCTCGCCGCGCTCCTGGTGTTTGCCGGGGGCGCTTTTCCACCTGTTGTATTTTGCAACACTTATCTTCAGGAGGTGCCTTATGAAGCTATCTTTTTTTCCCGATTCTTTGCCGGCCGGATATGTCCGTTTCTATCCCGATGTCCCCACAGAAATTTATTTTGCTCTGGGCGGCGCGCAGGCGCTCGAAAAAGTTGGGGCGCACAATATCCTCAGCAGCCATAACGCCCTGCAAATCGATGTGTGTGCAGTCAATGGTGTCACCATGATTCATGTCACGCAAAACGCTCATAAGGCATACGATATTTATTTTTATAACGGCAAGGGGGTCTGCGTGTCGTATGCTTATCATGTCTATCACCACGAGCTCGCAGGCGTGTTTCGTGCCGGCACCGGGCTGGTTTCTTTCAAGAAAAAGTACATCAGGCTCGATCCGGCCGTTTGCTATGAAGAAGCAATCGCGGCGTAGTTCAGTTTGTCATTTTATAGCGGCATCCTTTCCAGGGCGCCGCTTTTTTGTGTCTCATTCACGTTGCAAAATGTTGCAACATAAGAATATTTTTTGCCAAACATGTTTATATTAAAAATGATTACCACCTACCGAGGCGCAGCCGGGGTTCCCCCATTAATGGAAAATAATGTCCCATTCCCCCAGCCCAGTCACAGACGTCAAAACGGGCCTGCATCCCGCGCCTAAAAAACATTAAAAAGGCACAACAAAAAGGGCTCCAATTGGTGTATACAAATTTAACGGCAAAAGACTGCCTGTAAAACGTTTATAAAAGTAATATCCATAAGGGGTAGCGAGGCTCTTTCGTAGGTGTTTTTATAGAGGTATTTGTTTAATAAACATATATACTATTTGGCTTAATTTTTTGTACCCAGTTAAGCGAGGTGTGCTGAGCTATGATTTTAAATTTCCGGATGAATGCAAACGTTTCTCTCACCCTTTCCTGCAATGTTTTCCTGACATGCCTGTGGTGGCCTGATCTTTTGTATGTCTTACGCCTGGCCTGTCACAAAACGCTGATACATTTGTTTTTATTTCGCCTGATACGCATTTCTGCCAGTTGTTCGAGTGCATCAGGTGACATCTGCTTTTTCCTGCTGGCATCATAAAGCATTTGATGGGTAACCGGCTTATCCAACCAACTCGCTGTTTTCCGTCGCTGGATAGATCGCTGCTTTTTTATCCATCGGTGTTTGGAGTGTTGGTGGCTGGCGCAAATTGATTCATCGGAGAACCAAACCACTGCAGATAGCCCTGCATCATCCAATGGACACAAGCAGGCCGAGCAAATGTCAAAACGGCTGCAATCTGTTGGTGACATTTTCTTTCCCTCTCATTGTAAGCATTGCATGTTTTAAGCCGCAATCGTAACGCCTGGCATTCCCATGATTGTCCTTAGTCTGGACCTCGCGCCGGCAGCCAGGACAGAAACTCTTGCATCACAAAAGTCAACGATCCGTGCGTAATCTTTACCGGGTGATGGTCGCAGCGCGCGGCCGATGTACTGGATCAGCCTGCCGGAGAACTTGATGGGGGTGGCCAGAACCACAGAAGAGATTTCGGGAAGGTCAAACCCTTCACCAATCAATTGACCGGTGGCAATGAGAATCCGAACATTGCCTGCCCTGAGCCTATCGGTTAAAGCTGCTCTATCTTTGCCGGTGGTATCCCCGGTCAATACATCAGCATCAACGCCAATATCGGATAGCGCCGCCTGTAGTTCCGAACAGTGGCTTTTCCGATCGGAGAGGATCAGGACAATTCCCGAGCCGTCGTTTGCTTCTTGCGCGGCTCGAAGCGCCACAAGTTCATTTCGCTCCGGGTCAAGACACAGCTCGGACAACATTGTTGAGTATTCGGAAGATCCGTCCAAATCCGTTATAAACGTTGTTTCGACAGTTTCGACAACCGCCCGGCAAATGTGTCCTTCATCAATAAGATGCTGGCCATTCACTTCATGAACCTTGTCCCCAAGGTAAAACCATATCAGCCGGGTCAGCCTATCCCGGCGCCAGGGTGTTGCGGATAGCCCAAACATGTACTTGCAGTCAAAAGCCGTCACAACATCAAGAAACGTTTTCGATGGACATCGATGGCATTCATCCACAATCAGGAACCCGATATGCTCAAATACGTCATCTGTGCATTTACAAAGACTCTGAACGAGCGCAACCGTGATCCGGTTTCCGATCCGCATTTTTCCGCCACCAATGACGCCGATCTCAGGCTTCGGGATCCCCAGAAAGGTTTCGATCCTGGAAACCCATTGTTCCAGGAGTTCGCGGGTATGGACAACAACCAAAGCTGGTTGATTCCGGGCTGCAACAACAGCCAATGCCATAACGGTTTTTCCTGAACCGGTCGGACTTTGCAGCGTGCCAAACGGCTTCTGTAGAACCGCATCGACGGCGTTTTGCTGGAAAGCCTTCAGTTTGCCAGTGAAACAAAATCCGTTCACAGGAGGGAAAGTTCTTCTATGATCTTCAATGTGAATCCGCTCGCCGTTCTGTTTGGCGATCCGGATAGCCTGCCCCGTGAACCCCCGGGGGAAGGACAGCCTGCCACAGATGGTGTCATAACACTGAATCAGTTGTTCCGTATTATGATTGCTGTATCCCCGTTTTTCATTTTCCAGATATGCCGGATTCGGGAAAGTCAACCTGTTCCGGATTTCTGCAAGCGTTTGCGGTCTCGATCCGGTGATAGTTGCTTCGTGATCTATTCGGATTTCCATACGCAGTATCCTTTTTTTCTGAGAATGCACTATGTGAGCACTGACTTAACTGACTTTAATCAGCAAATCTTATTAAAGTCAGTTAAGTCAGTGTATAGGTAGCGCGTTTTCAGCTTTTTATTTTCGGATTTACAAGATACTCAATTTTGGGTTTCACTCCTGTTGGAGTGTGTTTGATTTTCAAATATCCGAATTCAACCAAAATTTTTAAAGCAGATTCAACAGAACCTTCAGATGTGAGTCCGTGCCACTGAGCACGCTTTACATCCCGGATAACAAATGGGTTATTAAGTTTTCCGGACTTGATTTTATCCAGTAGAAGTTTTCCGAGATGCGCCGAATTGTTTATGGCCAGATTGTAAACACGGAGAGCATGGCTTTTCAGATACAATCCCCAGGTAATTGCCTTTTCAAGACTGTCTAACTGAATATCCCCGGATAGGTCATCGTATGAACCAATGTGAATCAAGAGCGCCAGCGACGGTATCAGGCTTCTGTATTTTGCAAGGTGGGATTCAATCGCCGGGTGTATATCATCACTTGAAATTTCCATCTCCAATGCCGTAAGCCATTCAGAAAAAACGCTTTGCGCTTCCTTCGAGAAATGGACGGATGGAATTTTTTCATATTCCCCGGGCTCAAAAGTCAGACCGGAAACATATTTGAAAAACGCATATGCGGTATCCCGTGCGTCCTTGTCTGGTACTTCATCAACGTACTGAAATTGAACATTGTCAGGATAAACCATTAACTGGAATCTTTGGATGAAACCATCATCATCAAGCCCGCCTGTGATGGCCATGCTTACCATTGGGATTATTTTGCTCGGCGTAAGGCATCCCAGGATAGACTCGATGCAATTTTTTATGTCAACAGTACCACGGCCGATCCGATCATAAGTGTAGCTGCCTAAACCCGTCCAGCATTCCAGATGAAAAGCCTTGTCATTGGCTCGATCTTCCCTGTTTATGGTTTTCAGGAAGCCATAAAGTTCATCCCGAAACAATAAAAGCCCGTTCGGATTCTCAGCCAGGAGTTCACCCAACTTCTCAATCGTCGCGTCGTTGACAACATATCTTTTTCGAGATGGTTCGGATTCATCTGCATTTCCAATCGATGATAAGAATTTTTTCGCGCCCTCGGTATCACCGGCCTTTACTGCCTTTGCAGCATTCTTTTTCGCATCGTCATTTTTCAATTCCTGAAGCGTTTGCTCCCGTATCCATTCTTTTTTCTGAACCTCATATTCGTCTTTTGCGTCATATTCCAGACGGTATAATGGTTTTAAAACTTCCTGAATCGCCGGTGTTTTTTTCGCAGACGGCCTGCCGATCACACACCCCCACAGATTTGGAACAATTACCCAATCGTCATAACGCTTCGGATGAATTGACAGCCTCTTGCCTGCAATGGCGGAGTAGGCAACCATCGCGCCTATCGCCGGGTAGTCAATTGGTGACTGCATACGGTACGCAATATCCTTCACCCAATCACGCAATGGCTCTGGTAGCCATTCAGGGTTAAAGGCCATTACCGGGAGCAACTCACAGTTTAATGGTATCGGATCATCCCAGGCTTCAGGGTCTTGAATCGGGTCATTCTCTATGGATTCAGCCGTTGCCTTTTCGATCTGCCGCTTTACCTCTGCCGGACCTTCAAGCGCCGCCAGGTCGTTATAATCTTTTGGCTCGGTGGATTCGTCCTTGAATATGGGAGCGGTAGCGATAGCGCCTATGGCATCTGCTGCCTCCCTGCCTTTGGTCAAGCCCGGGTTCCCCTTTTCCGGCTTCCATTTGTCGTTGTCGCAGCAAATGACAATCTGAGCGACTGGGTGGCGGGCTTTTACGATCGTTGCAACGGATAGCAGGTTCCCGGCATTGAAACCCACATAGACAGTGTATCCGGTAGCCTGATGGATACTCGCGCCGGTGGCGTACCCTTCGCAAATGGCGATTTTATTGGGATCGCCGTCGATACAATACCAGCCTTCGGACATTTTCCCGTCGATCAGACAACGCTTTGTTCCATCAGGGCTTATCCGCTGGAGGGATTGAAGGTTTTCATCAGCGCCATAAACGGGAATGAGTAAGCGGACTTCTTTATCTTGCCGTAAACCGATAGAATCAACCTGCTTTAACTTCAGATATGGGTGGTCCATAACATCAACCGCGGCGTTCCATTCTTTTAACTGGGTAGCTGATTGACTCAAGTTGCCACAATGGGTAGTATGGTGGTCATGAAAGCGACGACAGAATACCCATATCCTCGAACATTTGCAGAGGTGTTGGATTGGTTTGCGACCGAGGAGGACTGCGTGAACTACCTGGAATGGATCCGATGGCCTGATGGTTTTGTTTGTCCGAGATGCGGGGAAAAAAAGGCTTGGCGCACAGAGCGGGGATTGTGGCATTGTCAAAGGTGTGGTCGGCAGAGTTCGGCAAATGCTGGGACTGTCTTTGAAGGCAGCCGTAAACCGTTGCGTTTTTGGTTTCACGTTATGTGGCTGATGATGGCTCAAAAAACGGGGATGAGTGCCAAGAATCTGTGTGACACCTATGGTTTTGGCAGCTATCAAACTGCTTGGGGTTGGTTGCGGAAACTGCGTTCCGTAATGGTCCGCAGTGGAAGGGAACGACTGACTGGTCGTATAGAGGTGGATGAGGCATATGTAGGGGGGCAACAAGAAGGCACTCGCGGGCGAGGCGCTGAGGGGAAGACGTTGGTTCTTGTCGCCGTCGAAGGTGATGCCAAGGCGAAGCTCGGACGGGTTCGCTTTCGTTGTGTTGCCGCGATTGATAGAAGTACCGTCGAGTCGTTCGTTAAGGATGTGGTGGAGCCAGGCGCAATGGTTGTCACTGACGGATTGTCTGTTTATAACAGGCTTGGAACCGAAGGATACGAACATCTGCCTCATGTTGTTACTACCGGGGGCGAGGTGGCACGCCAACAACTTGAACATGTTCATCTGGTCATTTCCTTGCTTAAACGCTGGCTGGGAGCCACTCATCAGGGCGCGGTGACACCGTCGCACCTTCAAGCATACCTTGCGAGTTCTCATTTCGTTTCAATCGTCGTCGCTCACGATATCGAGGCAACCTTTTCTATCGGCTTATGCAACAATCTGTAACCACTCGCCCTCCAGGAGTGAAGGCCCTATATGTGCCCAAAACACAACCTGATGTGGTTACTTGAGTAAGTCAGCTACCCAGTTTCTTTTATGGACTCTGCCGCTCCCTTTGCCCATCGCTCTGCCTGCTGGCGGTCATGCTCTTCTTGCAGAACCTTGATCCGCGAATGGCAAGCCGTGCGTTCTTCCGGGGTCATTTCTTTGGTGCTCTTGAGGCTCCAATTAATTTTGGGAATTTTGCCCCATTCACCGAAACAGCCCGCCGGGTATTCATCGGCAAATATCATGTACCAGCCGTTTGGTTTATTGCTGTCGCCATTTTTAAACCGGTGGAATTTGCCGTCAATGACCGGCGAGGGAACATGAAGCCCGTGTTCCGCCATATCCTTCGATAATTTTTCACGGATAGAAGCTGCATCAAGATTGCTGGGTACGGGTAGTTTTTCGGTGCGATAATTTTTCATCATTGGTTTCCTTGACCCTGCCGCCGGTCCCCACGATCGGCGTTTTTTTGCTTCTCAGACGCCACCACCATCATGCCGCCAGTTTGCGCACAGGCCCTTTATTTCAAAACCATTGGGTTTTCGCCTTACATTATCCGGTGCCTTCTGATGCTGCTCGGCTTCAACCTTTTCCCACTGGTGCTTGACATCGGCCATGGTGCGTTTAAACGCCTCGCGCTCAGCCTGGGTCAGATCCTCTTTATTTTTTGAGCACCAGCTCCATTTTTCGCTGGTCCGCCAGTTTCCGAAAGCCCCTGATGGGCAGCCGTCAGCAAAATAGACATACCATCCATCTCTTGCCGGCTTGCCGCTCCTATTGACAACCTGGAATCGGTGAATCTTTCCGTCCGGAATAATCTCGTCGATCTGGAGGCCTTTTTCGGCCATATTCGCCTTGAATTTGCGGAGATTGTCCTCTGTTTTATATTCGGATTTCATGGGCAAAACCCTCAAGGGGAATGTTTTTCCAGTTTAACCTTATGGGCATCCATGAAGGATAATGCATAATCGAGATCGTAACGAATCATCCTGCCCAACTTTGAATATGAAGGTCCTTTTCTGAGAAACCGCCAATTTCTCACTGTCTGGACCGCAACGCCATATAGAGCAGCCAACTCCTTCTCATCAATGAATCGCCTTCCTTCCATGAGTTTACGTCTTTCAGCTTCCATTGTCGTTCCCTCCAAAGAGTTCTTTCACACCAGCGCCCAAGGCATCCGCCCATTTTTGCTTGGCGGCGTCATCAAGGACATGGTGCCCACGGATCACTCGAGAAATAATTGATTCGTGCCATCCAATTGCATGGGCGAATTCAAACTGACTTCCGTACTTCTTAATAATTTCGGCCTTCAAGTTTCTGTTCATAATTCACCTATCAAATAAAGCATTAAGTTGGTTACATACTTACTTATGAAACGTTTTTAAAAAAGAGGCTTGTTGATCTCGCAAACGGCTATTGCCATTGCATTGGCCGCCCCCAAGCATGAAAGTATCACGATGCTATTTTCATGGTAAAGTCAAAATCGGATCAAATCCATCATTTCGGGACAACCATGATCTGTCCAACAGTACCAGTACAGGTTATGGTCGGGGTATTGTCCGAATAGCGACTTTTTGCGGGACCGTCATTCTTCATTCTGGAGTCCACTGCATCCAATATTTTTGCAACATTCAAAACGAACAAAACATCCCAGTCAACGGGTTTAACTGATATTGTGGTTATTTTACCCGACATATAGATATTAAAACTAATTCTGCCATCATCTTTAAAACAGGGGTCTAAATAAATTTGACCTTTGTTATTTTCATGAGAAAAGAAAAGGTTCCCCCGAAGCAACTGATTCGATATTGAATGTCTTCGCCACAGTTTGGAAATGTCAGAAGCTGCTTCACGTGGCATTTTCGCAGATTCCAAAAGAGTCTTGAAAATTGCGACGGCATAGATGTCGATTAGGCTGTATTCTCTGTGAATCCTTGAACCCTTCTGGATTTTTTGTTCTGTGTCTATCAAACCCCGAGACAACCATTCATTGATCCGCCCGCGGTCAATTTGTAGAATTTCAATTACGTCTCTTAAGGTGTGGAATTCAGGCATATGCAAGTCTCCATAAAGTAAGTAGCATACTTACTAATAAATGTGATATCATATGTCAAGAAAAATTTTAAATTATTTTTTAATCGGCGCAATCTTCTTTTCTGTCCGCATAACTTGATCAAATAAATCTCCTGCCACTGTCGCAGCTCGCTTTACCGCCTCATCCCGTAAATGGCTGTACCTTTGGGTCATCAATGGCGATTTATGCGTCAATAGCTTTTGCAGAGTGTACATGTCAATTTTGCCGGAAGATGCCAACATGGAAGCGAACACATGCCGCAGTCCGTGAAATGGCCTGAAGTCTTTGGGAAGTCCCGCAGCTTCGCGGATTCTCCGGACTTGGTTCTGAACGGTCACGTGCTGTTTGCCGTCATGGGTAGGAAAAACAAGCGGTCCTTTTTTCTTGGGGATATTTTCCAGAAGTGCCTGTGCCGGTTCGCTCATGGGGATAACGGCATCCTTGCCGCCCTTGGGGTTCCTGATCGCGATGTGTCCGCGCCGGAAGTCAATGTCTTGCCATTGCAGCTTAAATATTTCCCCGCGCCGCATGCCGGTGAATAGGGCAAGCTTCAGCATGTTTCCAACTTGGACGTTACTGTCCTCATCAATGGCGTGCAACAGGTCTCGGATCTGTTCGTCTGTCAAATCCTCGGTTTTGTTATTGTGGACTTCTGGTTTCTGGACTTTAAAGGGTAGAGCGGTACTCAATCCTTTTTTGACTCCATGGTTTACAATCCGGTCAAGCAGTATCAAAACATGCTTGACGGTCTGAGGGGATCTGCTTTTTCCCAGGGATAAGCGCAGTCGATCAACGTCAAACTGTAAAATCTCTTTGGGTTCTTTGTCTCCAAATGGAGACAACAGATATTTATGATAACGGGATTCATCAGTTTTAAGCGCCTTTAAATCCGGCCTTGCCTCTTTGTATGCGGTCCATAGGCGATCTATGGTCATCTTCCCGGCCTCGGCATCCTTGACCTTCTGTGCCTGGATCCGGGCTTCCTTGTTGGATAACTCTTTCCCATAAATCCGGTCTGCCCTGATTCCCGCAGCTTTCGCCGGTGTCATATCCAAAGAGAATTTGATTTTTTCCTCTATGACTTTTCGTTGACCCTTTTTCCGATAGCGAATATAATACGTTCGGTTTCCATACGGGTCTTCTGTGTAATTGACCCCAGCATATTTTGACGGAATGCGTTTTATTGTCGGCATAATTCACCCCACCAGGTACTTTTTTTGAAAGCCGAAAAAATTTACCCCACCATATACCCCACCAATGAATCGAATATACAGGTTTGCAAAAGTATGTCAAGGTAATTTGAAATAGGTATAACCAATTTGAATTATAACGGAAAAAATAAGAGAAATTACAATAAGGTAAAACAAGGTAAATGCTATTTTTTTGGCCTTTCACGCCGACGACAGGGGTTCAAATCCCCTTGGGGACGCCACCATTACCCCAGTTAAAGGTAATCGCACCTTTAACTGTCATGGTAATTCGTGAAACATCTTATCTGTTTTTGTTTATAACCCTTATATGTCAGGTTTCTTTGGCTTAAGCGGCTGATCCAATAAACCCTCAAGACGCACTACTCCATCGCCAAGTGTTCAGTACGAACTCATAACTTCCCACGAACCATATTGTTCTTTCCCTCATGAATTGCAACATATCATACCGGCGATTTATTCAATTCTTTCCAGAAACGGTAATTCCAAAGCATTATTGCGAATTGAGAGAGAACACCGCCTGCGGAGTCAAGACCGACATCAACGATGGAGGCCGTTCTCGTAGCAACGAATGCTTGATGAAATTCATCGCTTAGAGCGTATAACGCCACGCCGATAATTGCATATATTGTCCACCGCAGGCGCCATGTCTGCAAAGATTCTCCACGAAAAGCACGAAAGAAAAAAAGTCCCAGGATGAAATACTCGGTAACATGTCCTGTCTTTCTGATGAAACCATGAATAAGATCTTCGGTTTGCGGGCAGATCAAGGGAAAAAAATAATCCAGTAACGGTATGATAATATGGGAAGTATTCTCTGAAGAAAACACTCCTGTGGACATCCAGAAGATCACACCCATCCAAAGGATAACAGGAGACCAGTTCTTAATAAAATATCGACTTATTTTTGGTTGCAAAAAAATCCTTTTAAACTGGCAAAAACCATTCGTCTGTTTACTTGCCCGTATCGGCGTGTATCAATTCAATTACCGTTACTTCAGGCGGAGCCAGGAAGCGGATCGGTGGTCCCCAGGTGCCGGTCCCTCTGCTCACGTAGAGAGCGGAGTCTTGGGAAACCAGTGAAAAACCTGTCCTTACGGGATAAAACAGACGGGTCACCAGGTTGAAGGGAAAGATCTGCCCTTTGTGAACATGCCCTGAAAGTTGCAGGTCGAAGAGGCCAATGCTCTCCCGATCCACCACCGGACGGTGCTTGAGAAGCAAGGTAAATCTGTCCGAGGGAACCTTCTGCAAAAGAGCCTTTTCCGGGGTCGGCCGGGAATGGGTGACTCTCTCGATCGTCGGGTCGTCAACCCCAACGACATTTATCAATCCGCCGGCCGTTGACCCTTCATTACGAAGCACCTTAAACCCCGCCCGTTCGGTAAAACCGACGGCCTGATCCAGTCCCGCATATATCTCGTGATTTCCCGTCACGGCAAATTTGCCGAATTTCGGCCGGATATCCCGCATGAGTTCAGCCAGCCCTGTCATCCGGTTGATCTGCCCATCAACCAGGTCTCCGGTGGAAACAAGAAGATCAGGCGAGGCGCCATTGATCACGGTAATGATCCGCTTCAAACGCTCCTGCCGGATGATCAGCCCCAGGTGCACATCGGAAATCTGGACGATGGTGAGTTTTCCGACTGCGGCCGGAACTTTCGGCGTGTTGATGACAATCCGTTCGGTCCTTATGTCACGGGCTTCGAAATAACCATATAGCGCCGTTGCCATTCCCAAAACAAGCGGCAGGATTAATGCCGTGCGGTTCGCCAAAAAGAATGCCGAAAAATCCCGGCGAAAGAAGAATCCGGCACCATGAAGAAGCCCATGGTAAATATCCATGGCCAGTGACGCAGAAAAGAAAAGGAAGATGAATCCCATCCAGAGGTAACCGGTATAGCCAGCAAAGCGGGCGATAGCTTCCAGACCCAGATTTTCCAGTATCCTGACCAGCAACGGCGTAATAACCATTAAGAGCAGAAAGAACGCCAGAAAGAGGGAAAAAGGAATTCCAGGAGAAAGTGCCGCTTTCACTTTGAGGAAAAAATAGAGATGGGTACCGCCATAAATAAAGAAAAAGGTCAGGAGAAACAGGCTCATCATCACCTCACGATAAGTTGCCGCTGATGGGCATCAGTCAATATAAACGCAATGTCATTGACTTAAAACTAACACGAACTAAATACCATTTCAACAAGGTTACCCTCTGTTCCGGGATGTGTCAAAAAAGAGTTCTACCCTTCTTATAAACCGGTTCGTTAAGTCAATGACATTGCCTTTAACTAGCAAATCTTTCTCATCACTGATATTGCCAGCCGCGACCTTTGTGTCGCAGAGCCAGTCTTTTATGTCGCATGACATATTTAACCTATCATATCAAGTTGTTTTGAACCATTTTACCTGCCTTCAATCCCAACCAGAAAACAAACAGCGACCTTTATGTCGCCACGTCATCGTTTTCGACCACAAACACCGTGACAATTTATAATAATTAATTCAATTAATTATCGACATAAAACTGATTACATTCGATATGGCATGAATCGTGCTTTTGCTTTTATAAATGGGTGTACAACCTGCTTTGTTGATATGGATAAATATGGATTTTTGTCGTCTTATTCGAGTTTTCAAAGAAATACTGCTGACACCAACAAAGGATGAACGATATGCAAAACAATAGCTCAACTCAGGAAATCAAAGAAATCCAGTTTTCATTTGATACAGTCGAGTCAAAGATAGTTTCTCCAGTTGGAGAAACAAATGAATGGAATCTTAACGCAGATCGTGTTCCCGTTACAAGTTTGGATGAAGATCCGGAGCCCCAAATTCATTCGCGAATGGTTTCCTATTCCTCTTGCACACAAGGGGATGAGCCGAATTTTTTCCACTTCTGATGACAGCACACAGTGTGTTCCCTACGCACAAGAAAATGAACCAGCGGGTGTTAAAATTACACAAGGAACCAACATGAAAACAAAGGAGAACGGCATGAAATTGAAAAGATGTTTTTTTGTAATGGCCTGTGCCTTTATGATTTTGATATCAGGTACGGCAATGGCTCTGCCGCAGCCACCGGTGTTAAGCGTCAAGAATATGGGTTGGGTGTACCTCACCTGGACCGAAGTCACGGGCGCAACGGGTTATACCCTATCTTATGCCCCAATGCCCTATACGGGTCCGGAGTCCATCGTAAGCGTGGATATGGGAACTCAAAAAAGCCTCTCGGGCGATCTACCGGCCGGCACCGCCTTCTATGTGGCGGTCCAGTCCCGAGACAACACCGGCATCAGCCAATACTCCAACATTGTATCGATTGCGGATGATGGCACAATTCTTAAACAGATCATCATCTTTGGCCGCCACAGCATACGCTCATCCACAGATGACCCATCCAGCTTGGCCCAGTTTGCAGTTAACCCTTACCCTGACTTCGTCGGGGTCCCGACAGGCTACCTGACCCCCCGCGGACAGCAGGCAGCAGGCCTGCTTGGCGCCTATTTCCATGACTATCTGCTCCATGAAGGGCTTCTCACGGGCGACGCTCAAACAGATCTATCTCTCTCGTATTTCCGCGCCAATTCCATTCAGCGCTCCAATATTACCGCTGCCAAATTCGGGGCCGGGTTGATCCCGGGTGCAACAATACCGGTTCACTCCTATAGGATTGCCGATGGCAGCACGCCTGCCGAGCCCGACCCGGTTTTTGATCCCATTTATGCAAAAGTGGTGACAGTTGACCCTGTCCGCGCCGTATCCGAAGTTCAAGGCATTTTCAATAGTGGAACAGCAATAGCGTCCGCTTACAGCGGCGAGCTTTCCCTAATCCGAAGTGTGCTCTATCCGCCAGGAACACAGCCAATACCCGGCGCCCCCCATGGCTCGACTGATCCAACCTCTCAAACCGCTCACCCGATTACGCTTACCGCCAGTTCTGTAATGTTTACTGGAGGCGTGATTAATGTGGGCGGACTGAATTCAATATCTTCAGCAACCGACCCGTTTGTCATGCAATATGCAGATAACTTCTCGCTCGATGATGTAGCCTGGGGCCGACTTTCATTGGATGCTCTTTCGCAACAGACCCGGATTACAAGCCTTATGTTCAACATTCAAATGCTTCCGCCTTACCTCAACCAGGTGCAAAGCTCAAACGCCGCCTCGCACGTACTTCGCACCATGGAGCAGGCTGTAATCGGCGAAAACATTCCCGGGGCATTTGGGGATGCGAAATCACGGTCGATCGTAATTATCAGCTCCGACGGCTACGTGGCTGGATTGGCGGGACTTCTTAAGCTGCACTGGCTGCTGCCCGGCTATCAACCGGATCATTGCGCTCCGGGCGGAGCACTCGTTTTTGAATTGCGACAATCGAAAAGTTCGCAAGAGTATTTTGTTCGCGCGTTCTACACCGCACAAACCTTCGACCAACTGCGTAATCTGACGCCGCTGACGCTCAAGAATCCACCTGCGACAATGCAGCTTCTGATTCCAGGCGGCAGTAAATCAGCCACGGATTTGGATGTCAATTTTTTCACCTTTCAAACGCTTCTGAAGGAAGCAATGAATCCGGAATACGTGCAAAATCCTTCGGCAGAGGTCCTGCCCGGCGTGATAACCGGCGTCCCCTTAGAATAATTCGGAGTCTGCGAACGACGAACGCGCACGAACGGCGCAGAACACAATATTGACAGGACGAAAAACCCTAAATTTTACAAGCGTTGCCGGAACTGTAAGCATTTCTGGGAAGAATAAAAACTTATATTTTTACGCTTCCCTTTATAAGCAAAAAGGGCTACGAAGCTATTTCGTAACCCTTTGTTTTTATTTGGCTGAGGGACAAGGATTCGAACCTTGGTTAACGGGGCCAGAACCCGTCGTCCTGCCGCTAGACGATCCCTCAATTATTTTTCTAACTTACATAAAAGGAAGAACATCGTCAATATAAAAAATGCCGAATACCCATGGAAAACCTTTTCAGGCCTAATTTATTCGCGTTTTTTCCCGTAATTTTTCTGCTTTTCAAG
>CAIVVZ010000468.1 GCA_903909505.1 uncultured Desulfobacteraceae bacterium | reverse complement strand
TCGGCACCGGCAAATACAAACCGCCCGAGCTTGGCGGCAAATACAAGGGCGCGACCGTGGGAACTTCCCCGGCTTACGGATGTTCGGCCCAGATCGCCGAAGTGACGGTGGATGAGGAAACCGGCCAGATCACGGTGGACCGGATCACCGACGCCCATGACTGCGGCCGGGCCATCAATGTCACATCCGTGGAAGGCCAGATGGAAGGCTCGGTTTCAATGGGACTGGGAGAGGCCTTGTTCGAAGAAGTCAAGTTTGACAACAAAGGCCACGTGATCAACGCGGATCTGGCAGAGTACAAGATTCCCACCATGCTCGATATGCCGCAGGTCAAAACCATAATCGTGGAAAGCAATGAGCCCAACGGGCCCTTTGGCGCCAAGGAAGTCGGCGAAGGCGCCATCATGCCCACCATTCCCGCGATTCTTAACGCGGTTTATGACGCCATCGGCGTGCGGATTCACGAACTGCCGATGACGCCGGAGCGGGTATATCTGGCAATCCAGGAAGCGAAAAAAGGCAAGACAATATAAAAACAAGCCAAGTCCATGGCCGCTCAATGCAGATATCTTCCGAAGAAGCCATCCGATACAACCGGCAGCTCATCTTGCCGGAAATCGGCACTCAAGGCCAGATCAAGCTGAAGCAGGCCCGAGTTTTGATTGCCGGTGTCGGGGGGCTTGGCTCTGTTTCAGCCTATTACATGGCTGCCGCCGGGATTGGTTCCATCCGGATTGCAGACAGGGATTGCGTGGAAGCCGGGAACCTGAATCGACAGATCCTTCATGGAACCGGCGATATCGGAAGACCCAAGACCCTGTCCGCCCTGGAAAAACTTCAAAACCTCAATCCGGATTGCAATATCGAACCCATTCGGGAAATCATTTCGGATGAAACCATCCTGGATATGGTGGCAGACTGCACGGTCATTCTGGATGGCACGGACAATCTGAAGACCCGAAAAGTACTGAATCGGGCCTCCATTTTAAAAGGCATTCCCTTCATTTACGGGGGGGTCGAAGGGTTTACCGGAATGGTAACCACATTTATCCCCGGCCGGACCCCCTGCCTGGAATGCCTCTTTTCCCGGGATAACGGACATAACGAACCCATCGGCATTATCGGCCCCGTTCCCGGCGTGATCGCCTCCATTCAAAGCCTGGAAGCGATCAAACTCATTCTGGGAATCGGCGGGCTGCTGACGAATAATCTGCTGGTTTTCAATGGCATGGATATGACTTTCCGGAAAATTGAAATGGAAAAGAATCCGGATTGTCCGATTTGCGGCAGCAACGCGGATAGTGGACTTTTTACGCCAAAAGATCTTCCGGCATCAAAGAAGGCCCTGAAATGAACGAAACCATGGAAATCATTGTCAACGGTCACAAGGAAATCGTTCCCGGAAACGCGACCCTTTCATTTCTGATCCAACATTTTAAGGAATATGACGGAGATTTGATCGTCGAGCATAACGGCCGTTTCGTCTATCCCCAGAAATACACGGATGTCACTGTCCGGGAAGGGGATGCCATCGAATTCATTAATCCCAATATCGGCGGATAGACTTCACTGCCGGCCTCGATACAGGGGCTGATTGCCGCTGTCCGTGAGATTATAGGCGCAAAACGGAATCAGCCGGCCATCTTCCGCCACAACATGAATACAGCAGTCCCGGAGGCGTTCCAGATCCAGGTTCCATGCGTCCTGAAATGCCATGGCCGAAATGGAGAAGGACCTGTTGCGGGTAACTTCCAGAAAACTGTCAAGGTCCATGGGACCGGATGCGTCGGGGCCGGATAAAGTGTTCCCGCCGCTGCAACAAGAGTTGCCTTTATTCCCTTGTTGGTCGGGCGTCGAAGCATTCGGGTCCCTGCCCCCTAATTCCGGGCCTGCTCCCCACTGCCTGACAACAGCGGAAACAGCGCGCCTGGCGCCGACATCCGCCGCTTCGGGCGGACTGCAGGTGCTTGTGATCGGCAGGGTTACCAGAGGTTTTAGCCCGCCGCCTTCCGTAGTGAAAAATCTGCCGTGAAATGAGCACAGCGCATTTTCACATCCCGGGGGGTGAAAATCACGCGCACGAACCTTTCCCCGGCTCTGGGTTTCAAGGGCTGCCAGAATTTCCGGAAGGGTGATGCGGTCATGATTTTGCGGCAGCACGGGCCGGCGTCCGAAATAACTGACCGGTTGCATGTGAATGCCCCGGACCACCGGCGATGCCTGGATTCCATAATCCAAAATCGCTCCCAGTTCCTCAACGTTGACGCCTGGAACCACCATGGGAACCAGCACGACACCCAGGCCCGCATCCCCGCAACGTGCGATTGCCAGAAGTTTTTCAGCCACAAGCCCGCGCCCCCGGAGGCGAAGATAGACCTCATCGGAGACGCCGTCAAACTGGAGGAAAACCGATGAAAGCCCCGCGTCTTTAAGCCTTTGGGCATAGCTTTTTTCCCGTGCCAGTCGCAGGCCGTTGGTATTGAGCTGAATAAACGCAAAACCCTTGCGCCGCCCCATTTCGATGATTTGCGGCAGATCGTCCCGAACCGTGGGCTCGCCGCCGGAAATCTGAATGTTGCAGCCGGGAGCCGCATGCTTCACCCTGTCGAACCAGAATCGGATGACATCAAGGACCGGGTCGGGTTTGAGGGCGCTTCCGGCTGCCGCAAAACAATACGGGCAGGCAAGGTTGCAGCGCCCGGTGACTTCCATAAGCGCGGTACAGGTGATTTGCCTGTGCGCTTCGCAGAGCCCGCAGTCAAAGGGACAGCCTTTTGCAATATCCGCATAACACACGGGAGGCCGGACCGGCAGTTTGGGGCGGGTCCAGGTTTCAAACGCCGGATTTCCGCGCCAGATCACGGTATCGGATATCCCGTGATCTTCGCAACGCTTTTCCAGATACACATCCCGGCCATCCGTCACCCGAAAGGCCGGAATTCTTTTCAGACACGCCGGACACAGGCTTTCAGTCCGGGACAGCACCCGCCGGACAGACACGCCATTGCCGTCTTTCAACACTTGTGCGCTCAAAAAAGAAAAACCGTCATTTTTCACCATTACCATAGCCCACATCGTCCGACTTACGTGTACTAAGGGACCATGAAAATTCCAACAGACCGATTACAAGAGAAAGATCGGCTCGGCTGGCTTCTTTATCCAATGATTAAATCATCCAGACAGGAAAGTCAACATTCACAGGATTCTGATCTTGCATGGTCCTCTTGACCCTCTGGTCATATCCAAAAGAAGATAACGGTTCTCGGCTCATCAGAAGCCCAACTGATCCATTCCTTTGAGTCCCAGTATCTGCCTGGCCTCCTGGGGGCTGGCCGGCTGGATGCCAAGCTCACGGGCGATATTCACTATCTTTTTCACCTGATCGGCGCTGCTTTTGGCGAGAACTCCCTTTTCGATGTAAAGACTGTCTTCGAGGCCCACACGGGCATGGCCTCCCAGGATGAGAGAACCCGCGCACATGGGGATTTGGTGCCGCCCTGCGGCGCAGACTGAAAATTCGAATTCCTTGATCTGGGTTCGGGCCGTGTTGACCAGAAACACCAGGTTTTCAAGGGTGGCCGGAATGCCGCCAAGTATCCCCATGACGAACTGCAGGTAGACAGGCTGCTTAGCAATGCCCTTCTGGATGAGAAATGCCAGATTGTTGATCATCCCGACGTCGTAGATCTCGAATTCGGGCTTGGCCCCATTGGCATAGATGATCTCCAGGTACTGACGCATGGTTTTAAAGGTATTGGGAAAAATAAAGTCCTCGGTTCCCTCCAGGTAGGGCTTTTCCCAGTCGTATTTCCACTCACGGACGTTCTCGGTGATGTGGAAAAGCCCGAAATTGAGAGAACCGGCGTTGAGTGAGGTCAGTTCGGGCCGAAGGTTCGAAGCGACCCGGACACGATTCTCCGCAGACTCACCCAGTTTTCCCCCCGTGGTAAAGCAGAGAACGATGTCACATTGACGCTTCACTTCTTCAGCGATCTTCCGGTAGATCGCCTGATCAGCGTTGGGCAGCCCCGTTTCCGGGTCGCGGACGTGCAGGTGAGCGACTGCCGCACCCGCTTCATGCACCCGCACGGCCTCTTCAATCAGTTGCTCCGGCGTGACGGGCAGGTATGGGGACATACTCGGCGTATGAATGGCGCCGGTCAATGCGGCGGTGATGATTCTTTTGTTCATAACAACCTCTTATTCCTTTTCCGTCATTCTTATTGATAAAATTCCCTGTTTTTTTCCCACTCCAGGATGAAATCATCGACCATTTCATCCAGAGAATAGTCGATGCGCAGTCCCCACTCGGTCCTGGCGCATTCATCATTGATCCGGAGCATCCCGAGCTCCCGGAGGAGCTCCACCACGATGGGGTCGGGCCGAAAACTGAGGCGTGCCCCGGGAATCCGTTGCTCGATGATCTTTACCAGCGCCTTTGCCGAGAAAGGCGGGGTGATCCCCGCTACGTTGTAAATCCTTGTTTGGACCCTTGCTGGATCGGCGGCGGAAAGATCGAACAGGGCACGTGCCGCGTCCTTGAAATAGAGTACCGGGCAGCGGGTTTCCGGGTCGCATTCCAGAACGTAGGGAAGTCCCTTGACGGCATACTCGATGGCCCAGGCATTGTAGATGGACATATGGGCGGTCCGGGCGCCGGGGCCGACAACGGACGGAAGCCGAAGCCCCCGGAAATCGAGCCCGAACTTGCGGTGGTAAAACCGCCCCAGAAGCTCCCCGAATGTCTTGGAAATGCCGTAAAAGCTTGAAGGCCGCTGAATGGTGGAATCATCGATCATCTCCCCCGGGATGTCCTTGCTGTAAGTGGCAATCGTGCTGCCGTAAATCACCTGCGACATCTTTTTGATGCGTGCGGCTTCCAGCACATTGTATGTGCCGACGACATTGGCGTCGAAGGCGGCCCAGGGGTTGTTCTCGGACGGCAGGGAGAGCATCCCCCCAAGATGAAAGATGCGCGTAATGCCGTGTTTCTCGATGCAGTCCATGAGAACCGGCAGATGCGCCACCGAGCCCGGCTCGAAAACGAACCGTCCGCCCAGTTCCAGCAGCGGCCCCTGAACAGGTGAGATATCGAAGAGAACGGGCCGCTCGCCCGCCTCGATCAGCAGCCGCGCCAGATACGACCCGATAAACCCCGAGCCGCCCGTGATCAGTGTTGACATATTTAAAACCCCTCCATCTTGCAACCCGTCTGATCGCAGGGGACTTCTACGTCCTTGGCCTCAACCATGGCAGCCGGTCCCACGAAGGCGTGCTTGAAGAACGGATTATCCTTCACCACTTCCGCCGTCCAGTAGGGAACCTGCGCCTGATGATCGCAGGCCCTCATGGTCCAGAGACCCGCGGGTCCATCGTAGGTAAGCCCTTCCCATGCCTTGACAACGGCGTCGATATCGGTCGATCCGGCCTTCTTGACGGCTTCAGCCCAGAACATGGTGGCCATGTAAGACTTGCCGCGAAGCCAGGTGGGGTAATGTCCATTGTCCTTATGGAACTTTTCGATGAATTCCTTATTCTTTTGGGTGGGAATGGATACCATGTAAATCTCGGCGCCCATATCCCCCAGGATCAGGTTGTCGTCGCCAAGAGACTCGATCATGACCTCATCATTGATGTAATAGCTGACCACTTTGGCTTTGAGTCCCATGGGCCTTCCCTGTTTGAGCAGGAGCGTCAGGTCGTTACCCCAGTTGGACGTAAAAATAACGTCCGGGGCCGCTCCGATGAGCTGGCTTGCATAAGGCGCGTAGTCTTTGGTTCCCAGGGGGTGATAAATCTCGACCACGATCTTTGTGGATGGGCTGAGTTCGGCAAGCTTTTTCTTGAAGGCATCCACGGCTTCATGGCCGAAGGAGTAGTCCTGGGCAATGATTCCGACCTTCTGAAAGCCTCTCTTCACGATCATCTGGGCGATGGCGAAGGAACGCCCATCGGTGCTGCCGCCGGGCCGGAAGAAATGCTTGTTGCACTTCTCACCGGTCATGCTGGCGGCATCCATGCCGTAAGTGAACATGATGGCGTCTTCCTTCATGGCCAGTTGAGACATGGCCGCCCCGACCGAGCTTCCGGTGCCGCCGCAGAAGAATTTCACCCCGTCCTTAAGGATCATCGCCTGCGCTTTCCTTGTGGCGACATCCGGCTTGAGCTCGGTATCAATCGGTACCACCTCGACCTTCTTTCCCAGCAGCCCGCCGTTTTCATTGATGACCTTGGCTGCGTACTGCACGCCTTCCAGGTAGCGTTCCCCGATGTCCTTGAATGTTCCCGAAAGCGGCTCCGTTGCGCCGATTTTTATCGTATCCGCCGCTGCAGCCATCACCGGCAGGGCCATCATCAGGACGGCTGCCAGAAACCCAAAAAAAAATCTTGCTTGTTTCTTCATGCTTCTTCTCCCTTCTTTGGTTTGGAAAACAGTCTCATACCTCGAGGTAATTCCGCCTCACTTCCTCAGCGGCCATCAGCGCCGCCATATCCCCCTGAAAAACCATCTGCCCTTTGCTCATGATGTAAAACCGATCCGCAACCCTGACGGCGGCCTTGAAATTCTGCTCCACCATGAAAACCGTGACACCCGAATCCCGTACGGTCGCCAGCATGTCGAGCACGTCCTTGACGATCAGCGGCGCCAGCCCTTCCGTAGGCTCATCCACGAGAATCAGCTTCGGATTGCCCATGAGGGTCCGGGCCACCGTGAGCATCTGCTGCTCGCCTCCCGACAGGTGAATGCCCTTGTTTCCCCTTCGCTCTTTTAAGCGCGGGAAAACCTGGTACACCCTGTCGATGGTCCAGCGATCTTTGGCAGGCCCGCGAATTTTGGAGCCCTTGATCCCCATGAGCAGGTTCTCGTGAACACTAAGGCTCTTAAAGATCCGCCGGTCCTCGGGAACATACCCCATGCCCAGGCGTGCGATTTCATAAGGCTGCCTGCCGATGAGCTCCCGCCCCTCGAACAGGATCTGCCCGCAAGCGGGCCGGACCATGCCCATAACGCTTTTAAGCGTTGTTGATTTTCCGACGCCGTTTCTGCCCAGAAGGCAGACCAGCTCTCCTTCCTTGAGCTCGAAGGACACGCCGTGCAGCACGTGGCTTTTCCCGTAAAAGCTGTGGATGTCTCTGACCTCGATCATGCGTGCTCTTCTCCCAAATAAGCGTCCTTGACCCGCTGGTCGCATCGGATCTCATCCGGGGCGCCGGACACGAGAATCCTGCCGTAGTGAAGCACCGAGATGGTGTCGGCGAGCGAGAAGACAACGTCCATGTCATGTTCGATGATGACAAGCGTCCGGCCGGCCGTCACCCGATCGATCATCCGGATGGCCTGGGCTGTTTCTTCCCGCGTCATCCCCGCCGTGGGCTCATCGAGGAGAATGAGCTCGGGGTCCGTTGAAAGCGTAATGCCGATCTCCAGTGCCCGCTGCTGCCCGTAGGAAAGGGAGCTGGCCGGTACGTGAAGGACTTCTTTGAGCCCGAGCTCCTCGGCGATGGCCTCGGTGCGCGCGTTGATCCGTCCGTTGTTGTCTGGCTTTCGAAAGAAGTGATACCGCAGGCCGTGCCGGGACCTAACCCCGGAGCGGATATTGTCGAAAACGCTCAGCTCCTGGAAAACGTTGGTGATCTGGAACGAGCGCGCAAGCCCCATGCGGCTCAGGACATCGGCCGGCTTGCCGGAGACGTCCCGCCCCTTGAACCGGACAGCTCCCGACGACGGCCTGAATTTGCCGCTGATAATGTTGAAAAGCGTTGTTTTGCCGGCGCCGTTGGGGCCGATCACGGCGTGCCGCTCCTTTTCCTTCACCGTGAAATCAACGCCGGCGAGCACCAGAAGGCCCGAGTAGTCCTTGTGGATGTCTTTGATCTCCAGGTAATCGGCCGTCATGAGGCTCTCTCCGCCGCGGGTTCGTCCGGGTTGCGTTTTCGCGTCAGCCAGTCCCGAATGGACCCGATGATCTGCGAAAGTCCGCCCGGAACAAGCAGAACCAGGAAGATGAAGATCAGGCCCATGAAAAGCGGCCAGCGATCCGTAATGTCACTCAGATAATTCTGGAGGATGATGTAGACGAAAGACCCGAGGATCGGCCCCCAGAAAGTCCTTGTTCCTCCAACGAAGGTCATGAGCAGCACCGTCGTCGTCATGTCGATGCTGACGGCCGAAAGGGAAACGAACTGAAAATGGAGCGTGTAGAACGCGCCCGCAAGCCCCGCTACGGCGCCGGTGAAGGTAAAGAGGATGAGCCGGCTGATGTTGGTGTTGTAACCGAGAAATTTCATCCGCTCTTCGTTTTCGCGCATGAGAAGCACCGTTTGCCCCATTGCGGTCCGGGTGAAGTACCAGCAGAACGCCATGGCCGCGCCCACGATTACCAGGGTGAAATAATAAAAGTTCGAGATGGCGGCCATTTTGACGGTAGCGACACCCAAGTGCAACGCCGGCCGGGTGATGCTCAGGCCGTCGTCGCCCCCGGTAACGGAATGCCACTTGGTCGCGACCGCGTAAAAAAGCGAGTTGAAGGCCAGCGTCAGAAGCGCAAAATAGGACCCTTTGTGCCGCAGGAGCAGCCCTCCAATGACAAAACCGATCACCGTCGTTACGACAACCGCAATCCCGATCGCCCCCCAGAGGGAAAGCCCCGGAATATGGAGCAGGGCCACGGCGGCAGTAAAAGCACCGGTGCCGAAAAACATGGCATGTCCGAAAGAAAGGAGCCCTGCGTAACCCAACAGCAGGTTGTAGCTGACGGCATAAAGGGCAAAGATGATGATCTCCGTCAGCATGTTCACGTGGTACTGCCGGAGCACCAGGGGAGCGAGCGCGCCGAGGACGAAAACGGCGGCAATGGAGAGATAGGGTGTTTGTTTCTGCAGGATCATTGTTTCTCGCCAAATAGTCCGGAAGGTTTTACGATGAGAACGCCGGCCATGAGCAGGTAAACAAGCGCCAGCGAAAGTTTCGGAAAGAGCAGGACGCCGAAGGACTGCAGCTCGCCGATCAGAAGCGAAGCAACGACGGCGCCGCCGAGACTCCCAAAGCCGCCGACCACGATGACGACAAAGGCATCGATGAGGATTTCATGGGCCATTCCGGGATAGGTTGTCAGAAGCGGACCCGCGATGACGCCGGCAAAGCCGGAGAGCGCGGCGCCGAAACCGAAGACGCCCATCAGGACCAGGGGCACGTTGATGCCGAGCGCGTTCACCATTTCGCCGTCATTTACCGAAGCCCGGAGAATGATACCAAGGCGCGTCCTGTAGAGGATCAGCGCCATGGCCAGTCCCACCAGCACGGCGCAAAGAAAAATGAATATCCGGTAAACAGGATAGATAATGCCCAGGAACTGGATGCTCGAGCCGAGAAACCCGCCCACGTTCATGGCCAGAGGATAGTTTCCCCAGACCCATTTGACCAGTTCGGTGATGATGTAGGCAAGCCCGAAGGTAAGGAGCAGCTCATGGAGGTGCCCATGGACATGTACCCGGCGGAGCAGAAACCGCTCAACCAGGGCGCCGATGACAAAGAGCAGGATCGGGCAGAGGATGAGAGAGGGCCAGAACTGGCCCGTGACGGTTACCAGCGTGTACGAGAAATAAGCCCCCAGCATGTACATGGCGGCGTGGGCAAAGTTCAGGACGTTCATCATCCCGAAGACCAGGGTCAGGCCCGCGGAAACGAGAAAAAGCAAACCGGCATAAGCCAGACCGTGAAGAAAGAAAACCAAAAACTCACTCATGTGTCTTTACTTTCCGCCGATGCCTCACGCTCCCGAACCGCAGCGGGCGAAACGATTTCATGCATGATCTTCAGAAGCACGGTGTCCCGCTGCGCGATGATCCGGTCAATCCGCTCCGGCGTCCACTCGTAAAAACCACGCCCGGCCCTGACGCCGATGGCCCCTTTAGCGATCAGCCCGGCCAGATGCGGTGAAGGCTCAGGGGATGCTTCCAGGTGCGGCAGGAGGTACGCATGGATGTCGTATGTCAACTGAAGTCCCGCCAGATCCGCCGTTTCCAACGGTCCGATGAAAGGCATCCGCATCCCGAAGCCGTATTTGACGACTTTATCGATGTCTTCGGCACCGGCGATACCTTTCTCGCAAAGCGAGATGGCCTCCCGCCACATGGCGTGCTGGAGCCGGTTGCCCAAAAACCCCGGCACGTCCTTGAGGACACGGACGGGCACCTTGCCGACTTTTTCCATGAGCGCGTAGATTGTTTCGAAGTCCTTATCATCGGTGTACGCCCCCTTGATCACCTCGACGCAGGGAAGAACATGCGGCGGATTCCAGAAATGGGTCCCCAGAAACCGCCCCTTATGATTCAGTATCCCGCTGATCTCCGTGATGCTGATGGCCGAAGTGTTGCTGGAAAAGATGGCCTCGGGCGATGCCGACCGGTCCAGCTCCATGTAAACTTCCCTTTTTGCGACGATATCTTCGCGTACGGCTTCGATGATGTATTGGGGCCCGTCGCACAAAGCTTTAAGAGAGGGACAGGGGGTTATCCGCTCGAGGCAAAGGTCGATGTCTTCCGGTTTTGACAGGTTGAGCCGGATCAAGACATTGAAGTTTGCGGCAATCCGGTCTTTGGCCGACCCCAGAGTTGCGGGATCCACATCATAGAGGCTCACCTGGTATCCCGCCGAAGCGAAGACCTGTGCGATGCCATGGCCCATAAGACCGGCGCCGACCACGCCGATATGCCGGATATCCTGAAGTTCCATTGGGGTCATGTCGTCCTTTCCCGATTATTTGGCGGCAAAACAGATTCATCATCTTTCATGTGTGTCCTCCCAGCGATGCTCCCGGCGCTTCCGGAATCAGATTTTTTTGGGCGTTTTGCGCGGTGAAACAATCGCCTGGCCATCGATAACCATCTCCCCGTTCTGGTTTTCACAAGTTGTCTTCAGCGTTACCCGATTGGCATCGCCGTCGATCGAGAGAACTTCCACTTGAGCGGTAACCGTGTCGCCGATAAAGACGGGGGCGATAAAGTGCAGTTCTTGATTGATGTATACGGCCCCGGGTCCGGGCAACTGATTGGCCATTACGGCGGACAGAAAACCGGCCAGCAATATGCCGTGGGCAATGCGTGCCTTGAAAAAAGTACTTTCCGCATAGGTCTGATTAACATGGACGGGATTGAAGTCCCCGGTGATTCCTGCAAATAAATAGATATCGCTTTCGGAAACCGTCTTGCTGAAAGCGGCGCGTTCCCCGACCTCGAGTTCGTCAACTGTTTTACCAATCATCCGACCCTCTCAATCCTTCGTTGTTTTCTAAGATAACCCATTGCATTCATGCGACTGTCGGCGCCACAGAGATATGAATCCGTGCATCATATTTATCTGGCCTTAGTCCGGTGCAAGGAACCTGGTTGAGACGTTGATTAATTGAAAATATCAGATAAAAACTTATTGATTGAACAGTATTCTAATATATTTATCTTGTCAAGTTAAAATATCTAAGACAAATTATAATGTGACAAACCTGCTCAATATAGTATATAAATAATAATAACAGTTTATTAAAAATAGATATGAAACCGTTAATCATATTAATTATTGTCATAATCCGGTGACAAGGAACCTGGTTGAGGCGTTGATTAAATGCAAATATCATATTATTAAACTTATATATTGAACATAATTACAGTTTTATTACATTTCAAGTATTAAAATATTT
>CAIVVZ010000467.1 GCA_903909505.1 uncultured Desulfobacteraceae bacterium | reverse complement strand
GGATCCTTGAAAATCGGAATCACCGAAACCTGAAAAGGAATTTTTTTACTGAACAAATAATCCGCAAGGGCGCGCAGATCATCAGGATCCGAATCAACGGAAACATCTTCGATGCGTACCAGGGCCTTGCGTTCTTCCGAGTGTTGAATACCGAAAAAATCATGGAGAAGATCGCAGAAAACCAGATATCGGTTGCCTTCCTCCGCATAGGAAAATGGTGAATCCGCACAGTACCAGAAGGTTCCCGACCGAACAATATAGGGCATGGAACCGCCATTCTTATGGACCGCCGTCGCCAGAACCTGAACCTTGGACGGATCGAGAATCTCCAGGGGAAGCAACGAAGTCTCACCTTTTATCAGCAATTGACCTTTGTAGGAAACGGATTCATAGCCGGTCAGAGACGGAGAACCCGCCATCTTGAAGCCAAGATGGGCGCTGAACCGCTGATCTTTCAAGAGTTCGCCAATGTGATCGGCGATCCAGAACACTGGAATACGGGCATTTCGAATATCGGCAAGAAAGACCTGAGGGTAGCTCACCTGGCGCTCATCGACGCCCAGCACGATGACAAAACGAAACCGGTCAAGATCTCCGGACCTGTAATTTTCAATGGGCTGGAGCGTTCCCCGAAGCCCGAAATGACCCAACAGATCCAGAGCATTGTTCCCGTCGACCCAACCGGGCGGGAGGGGCCCCGGCAGACTGTCATGAATGATCAGTACATCCGAGGAAGGAATCACAGGTGGCGAAGCAGAAACAGCGGGAATGGCGGCATCACACTCACCCATGGCAAGTATGATGAAAAAACCAACCTGGAACAGCAATCTGAATAGCATATTTTCTCTCTGTCGATAGCGGGAAATTCATCAAAAATGATAAGGATGTTACGGGCTGGAAATGCCCGTAACATCTTTACTATCATCTCATATAGTAATCATTATGAAAAGTACAATCTATGGATGAAGCAGTATAAGCCGGCTCCCGGACACTTTTTTCAAGCACCGGTAAAAGGCTCCGGACCGGCGGCACGCCCGGCCAGATGCTCCAGAACCTGGAGAATCCGCTCGCTGGCCCGGCCATCCCCATAAGGGTTCGTGGCATGCGACATCTTTCGATAAGACGCCGGGCGGCAAAGAAGATTAGAAGCCTCTTCCACGATTTGGGTGGCATTTGTTCCAACCAGCCTTGCGGTTCCTGCCAAGATGCCTTCGGGCCTTTCCGTTGTGGTGCGCAAGACCAGAACGGGTTTGCCGAACCCCGGCGCTTCTTCTTGAATACCCCCTGAATCCGTCAAAACCAGATACGAATTTTTCATGAAGTGGATGGTTTCCAAATAGTCGATCGGCTCCAGCAGCACAATCCGGTCCTGACCTTGCAGCCGGGGAAGCACCGTATCCCGGACCGCCGGACTCAGATGCACCGGAAAGACCACCAGAATATCTCTGAAAGTCTTGACCAATTCAATCAGCGCGCAACAGATCTCTTCCTGGGGCTGCCCCTGGTTTTCCCTGCGATGGGATGTGACGAACAGCATACGCAGCTTTTCGGCTGCTACACGCTTAAGTACGGGATGATCGCATTTCCGGTTCCAACCCGAGACATCCTTTAATGCATCGATAACCGTATTGCCGGTCAGCCAGATGCGATCCCGACCGATCCCTTCCGCCAAAAGGTTCTGAAACGCCTTTTCCGTGGGTGCGCAGTGCGCGTCGGCAATGACCGAAGTCATCCGGCGATTTATTTCCTCGGGGAAAGGGTTGGACTTGTCTTGCGTTCTCAGGCCCGCTTCCACGTGAGCCACCGGTATCTTGTGATAAAAGGCGGAAAGAGCGCCCGCGAAGGTCGTGGTCGTGTCGCCCTGAACCACCACAAAATCCGGTTTTTCTTTCGACAGAACGCTGTCCAGTCCGGAAATGGCGCTGACCGTGATCTCCGCAAGGGTCTGCCGCGGGCGAAGGATACTCAGGTCGTGATCCGGCTTAATGGAAAAAAGTTCCAGAACCTGATCCAGCATCTCGCGGTGTTGCGCCGTGACGATCGTGATTGGCTGAAACCGATCGGGTTTATCGATCATCCTTCGGATCAACGGCGCAAGCTTGATCGCCTCGGGCCGGGTTCCGAAAATGACTGCCGTTTTGATAGGTTCATTCGAAACCATAATTTTTTTTGGCATCATCGGTCAATTGCCTTCAGCACTTCCCGGCGCCACTCCGCGCGCTCCCCGGAATCTATTCCGGGAATGCGGGACATGAGCCGGAAAAGCGAATCGTTGACGGGAGATATTGTCCCATCGGAGTTCAGGACCGGAATACCCGGTCGTATGACCGATTCATGACCTTTGGGAATCCAGCGGATGGGTATTGATGCGGCCAGATCGAACAGAGCTGCATACCGGATACCCGCCTGGACATTGCCCCGAGAAGACAGCGAGTCAAAACAAGCATAGAGCGCGGGTATTTCCGGCGCGACGGAACGCGATTCGATGTCCATAAAGAGGTTGCGGAGAGCATTGAAGGCACGGGGTCGGATGCGCCCATCGGCGCTCACCACTTTGCCGGGATTCTGAGCGTATTTTTCATTGAATTTGTCTTTCAGAAACTCATAAATATAGGTTTGCGGCGCAAGTTTTCTGGCAACCGATCCGAAAAACGCCAGCTCCTCGGGATCCAGGGTCACATTGGGAGCTTCGTTTCCGCCCTCAAGAACATAAACGGACTTTCCCATATCCCCTGCCACGGCCAGAAGATTCACCGTGGCATGAATGGACCGGTGTCCCATATCCGTATAGCCGTTGTTTGTGTACAGCGACACCCCAAGCGCATCAGCCATGGCAATCCAACCAGGCACATCAAAGGCGGCATGGCCGGGACGTCCCAT
>CAIVVZ010000466.1 GCA_903909505.1 uncultured Desulfobacteraceae bacterium | reverse complement strand
GCGACCATCTCCAAGGAAAAGCGAAAAGACCTTCAGGCTGAAACCTTTGCCCAAAAAGCGACGTCCCTGAATCCGGTCGCGGCGCAAAAAGAGGCGGATGATCTTGAAAAAGAGATTGCCGGGACGGATACTGAAATCAAACTCCTTTCGGCTGCATCGGGCAGCTTCACGGATCCTCAGTTGCTGATCATCCTTCAGCGGGCTTGCGATGAAAAAAAATCTGAAATCGCATCCATCGAAAAGGCCAGGGCCGAGTTGCCGCTTTTTGAGGACCTGATTCGCAAAAAAGAAGAGATTGAAAAAAGCATTTCCGATGGTAATGCCGTCTATCCGAATCCGGATGATCTCCAGCGCCAACTGGGGAGTTTTGATCAGCGCATTCAGGGGCTGAAGTCGGATATTCAGCGCCTCTCGGATATGGAAAAACAGCCCAGTTGCCATGCCTGTGGTCAGGCCTTATCGCCGGACCACCTTTCCCGGTTGATTGTCGAGCGACGGGCCCAGTGTGCCGAGCTGGAGAACAACCGCAACCGGTTGGCCGCGGAGCTTCTGGCTGTTCAGTCAGCGCTTCAGGATCAGAAAACCTGCAAGATCGCTCTGGGGACCATTCAGCGGCAAATCGCCGAAATCCATCACTGGAACGGAAAGGTCGAAAAACTGAAATCCCAGATGGATCAGGCAGCGGATGAGCTTGAAAAGGCAAAGGGAACGGCGAATGATCCGGAAATCGAAACGCGTGGCCATCGCATTCAGGCGCTTCAAGCGCGTCAGGCGGATTTGCAGAAGCGTTTTTTTGGCCTGAAGCTTGAGATTCAGCAGGCCGAACAGCGCGCAAAGGATTCTGAAAAGCTCAAGGAGAAGATTCGTGCCGCGGACCGCCATGTCCTTTTGTGTGAGATCGCCTATCAGGCCATGGAACGTGCGGTGGCCGCGCTTAACCAAAGTCTCATGGATAAGGTCAGGGAAAGCCTTCGGGAATGGGCCGGGCATTTTCAGTATCTGGATCAGTTTGATATCGAGATTACGCCCAAAGAGCTCAGTCCCATCATTCAGGCCAGGGGCTATCCCTACAAGCTAAACCAGATGAGCAAAAGCGAGCGCATTTTTCTATACCTGATGCTCAAGCTTGCCATTGGCGATGCCATGGGGCATTTGGGGGTGTTTATCCTGGATGACCCGGCGGACGGACTGGACGCCAAGCGCCAAAACGTGATGGCGCATCTGCTGCAGGAGGTGAGCCGCAAGCGGCAGGTCGTTGTCACCACCAACGATGACCGGTTCGCGGACATGTTTCCGCAAGAGGTCCGCCTGAATCTTTAAAGCTTTTATGACGGGCAAGAGCAGGCAACCGTATCAGGAAACTTCAACATGCCTGGTGGCGTTGATGCCATACCGCTTCATCCGGTTGTAGATGGTCACTCTGGAAACTCCAAGTAAATCAGCGGCTTTTGACTGATTGCTGCCGGTTTTTTTAAGGGCATCGATCAGCTCCTGCTTTTCGATTCCCCGCAAGTCAAAAGCGTGTCGTTTGGGTTCGGGCAGGGCAGGGCGTTTTCCCCGATAAAGCACCGGGGGCAGGTGGCCGGGTAGAATCAGTTCATCGTGGCAGGCCACAAAAGCGTATTCAAATGCGCTTTTCAGTTCCCTGACATTACCCGGCCAGTCATAGCCCATCAGGGCATCCATGGCCTGTTTGCTGATTCCCTTGACATTCTTGTCGCTTTTCAGCCGTATTTTCTGAAAAAAGGTTTCCGCCAGAAGGGGGATGTCTTCCATGCGATCGCGCAGGGGAGGCAGGTGAATCGGGATGACGTTGATGCGAAAGAAGAAATCCTTCCGAAACTTGCCCATTTCCACCAGCCTGGGCAAATCCCAGTTGGTGGCTGAAATGATTCGCACGTCCACTGGAATCGGTGCGCTGGTGCCCACCCGCTCGATGCTTTTCTCCTCCAGCACGCGCAGCAGTTTGATTTGGGTGACCAGTGGCAGATCCCCGATTTCATCCAGAAAAATATCGCCGCCGGATGCGGTTTCAAACCGGCCGGCCCGATCCCGGATTGCGCCCGTATAGGCACCCCGTACATGCCCGAACAGCTCGCTTTCCAGCAGGGAATCGGTCAGGCTGGCGCAGTTGACTTTGACATACGGGCCATTGCGCCGCTCTCCGATTTCATGGATGGCCTGGGCAACCAGTTCTTTTCCGGCCCCGCTTTCCCCGTAAACAATGACCGGCGCATCTGAAAATGCCGCGTTTTCGATCATATCAAATGTCTGGCGCATGGCCGGACTGACCCCGATAATGCCGTGGAATCCATCCCGAGATCGCAATTCCTGGCGGAACGCTTCGATCTGGATATCTTTTTCAGTTAAATCGGAAATATCCGTGAGTGTGCCCACGGCGCCGATCACGCTTCCGGAGCTGTCTTTCAGCAGCGAAGCATTTTGCACCACATGAATTATCCGGCCATCTTTGGCGCGGATGGTGCATTTGCGAGTGTTCAACTCGCCGAAACGAAACAGCTCACACCAGGGCTTGTCGGCGGAACAATCCATTCCGCTGCATGCATTGCATTTTAGAATACCGCATTCCCTGCCAAGCAGTTCATCCTGATTATAGCCCGTCATATTTTCAAAGGCCCGGTTTACGGATACAATGGTGCCGCGGGTGCTGACAATCATGATGCCATCTTGTATGGTGTTCACCACCGTTTTCCAATACCTGTCCAATTCCTGTTCAGACATAACTGTAAAGCATCCTGTTAAGGTTTAATGCATGTAAAGAATAAAATTTTATCAGTTTAACAATTTCAGGGCAAGCAGTTTATAGGATTCATTCTCGAACAATGTTAATTATTTAAAATATATCAAATAGATGCCAATCATAATGGAATTATTGTCCAGTTTTGGCGAAAAACGGAAGATTTTATAAACCACAATGAACAGCCTGTTAACTAAAGGAATATCGTTCAATAAAAGCATTGCAAGCGGAATGGTTTTATTGGGATGGCCCGGTTATTGCTAAACGGCAGAGTATGATAGGTAATGGGGGAACATTAGAGTGAAGGGACAAGTCGACTACACGCTGGACGTTCGAGGAATGATCTCCCCCTTCTCTTTATTGAAGGTGTCTCTGGTGTTTCAGCAGATGAAACCCTGCCAGGTCGTGGAGATTACCGGCTGTGATCCGGACATGCAGCGAGATCTGCTTCGCATATTGCCGGATGCATCCTGCAAAGTCGTCTGCACGGAGCATCAAACAACAACTATGGAAATATCGAAAGTGCGTTTGGAAAAAAGAAACCCGATAGACGTCATGTCGCTGAAAAGGAAATACCAATGACGGTAGAACCCCTAAGAATTGCTGGAAAGAAGAAAAGCCGGTTTTTGGACTTGGTCAGTGAATTGCTGCCGGAAGGCGGAAATCTGAATTTGTGTTTAACCTGCGGGGCCTGCGCATCCGGCTGTCCGGCAACGGGACTGGACGGAATGGACCCCCGGAAATTCCTGCGCATGGCGGCGCTGGGGATGGATGATGAAATCGCCAAATCGGACTGGCCCTGGATGTGTACGATGTGTCAGCGGTGTGTCTATGTCTGCCCAATGAAGATCGATATTCCGCAGCTCGTTTACAATGCCCGCGGCTTAAGACCCAGGGATCAGCGGCCCAAAGGCATTCTGGGCTCCTGTGACATGGCGCTTCGAAACGAGAGTGGCAGCGCCATGGGAACTTCTCCGGATGATTTTGTCTTTGTGGTGCAGGATGTGCTGGAGGAGTTTCAGGAATCGCAGCCGGAATTCGCAGATATGCAAGCGCCCATCGATAAGCAAGGGGCTGAATTCTTTTTGAACCAGAATTCCAGGGAACCGGTGACCGAGCCCAATGAACTGCTGCCGCTGTGGAAGATTCTGCATCTGGCGGGCGCGGACTGGACATACGGCAGCCACGGCTGGGCCGGGGAAAATTACTGCATGTTTCTGGCGGACAATGATTCCTGGGAAAAGATCACCCGGACCACGGTGAATCAGGCCAACAAGCTCGGGTGCAGGATCTTTCTCAACACCGAGTGAGGGCACGTCACATTCTCGGTCCGGGCCGGACTGAAAAAATTCAACCTCGAACACAATTTTGAAGTCAAGAACATCTATGAGTATTATGCCAAATGGATTCGTGAAGGCAAGCTGAAGGTCAATTCCGACTGGAACAAGGATTTAAGGATCAAGTTCACGGTCCAGGACCCCTGCCAGATCGTCCGGAAGAGCTATGGTGATCCCATCGCAGAGGATCTTCGGTTTGTGGTCAAATCCGTTGTGGGCGAAGAAAATTTCATCGACATGCAGCCCAACCGATCCAACAACTACTGCTGCGGCGGCGGCGGCGGATTCCTGCAGTCCGGGTTCAAGGACCAGCGCCTGGAGTACGGCAGGCTGAAAGACCAGCAGATCAAGGCGACCGGCGCGGACTACTGCATTGCCGGGTGCCACAACTGCCACGCCCAGATTCACGAGCTGAGCGAGCATTACGGCGGGCACTATCCGGTTGTTCACCTCTGGACCCTCATCTGCCTTTCTCTGGGAATACTCGGGCCGAACGAACGGGAATACCTGGGAGATGATCTGAAAGAAGTGAATGTATTCCATCCGGAGACGGCCGAATAACACAAAGGAAAAAACATGACCATTCAAAAACGATTACAAAGCAAAGAATTTGTCGTTCTGGCGGAAATGAACACGCCCAAGGGCGTGGACATTTCCCGGTTTATGACAGACGCCAGGCGCATCAAGGGGCGAATCGACGGCATCGTTATTCCGGACATGGACAATGGCGTCATGCGCATGAGCGCACTGGCCGGCGGCGCGCTGGTTCAGCAGCAGGGAATCGAGGCCATCATCCATGTCTATGGACGGGACAGAAACCGCATGGCCCTTCAGGGCGATTTGCTGGCGGCCCATGTTCTGGGCATCCAGAATCTGGTCGTGGTTCATGGCGACGACATGGCCAACAGCGACCAACGGACGGCTGTCCCGGTGGACGATCTGGATGAGCTGGGACTTCTGGCCGCCATCCGGTCCCTGCAGGGCGGAAAAGACCTGGCCGGTTTTGATCTGGACGGGCAGCCGGAATTTCATGTCGGGTGTCAGCTCGCCCCGTTTGCGGACGAAACCGAAATGATCCGTGAACTGGATCTGGCAAAGGAAAAAATCGCAGCGGGCGCCCGTTTTATCGTGACGCCGCCGGTCTTTGACATGGATCAGTTTGAAAAATTCATGCAGAAAGCCTCATGTCTGGCTGTGCCGGTGATTCCCACGGTCTTTTTGCTCAAATCGGTGGCGGTTGCCCGGTATATCGCAACCCACGAGCCGGGAGCGCACATTTCCGAAGAGATCATCCGGCGCATTCGAAAATCTTCGGACCGCGAAATGGAAGGCGTTAAAATCGCCGGAGAGACCATTGCCCGGCTTCGCAAAACCGCGCAGGGCGTTCTCATTCAGGCCATGGGCTGGGAGCACCGCCTGCCGGCCATTCTGGATGCGGCGGGTATTTGACGTGCAACCCTCAAAGAGAAAAAGAGAGATATGAAAACAGCAGACCCAATTCAAATCAGTGACAGGGTTCTGGTGATCGGCGGCGGGGTCGGGGGCATACGCACGGCCCTGGATCTGGCCGAAGCCCGGAAAAATGTCGTTCTGATCGATAAGGCCAACGCCATCGGCGGACTGATGACGCTTCTGGACCGGACGTTTCCGACCAACAACTGCGACCTCTGCACGCTTTCGCCGACCCTGTCGGAGAGCAGCCGAAACCAGTATATACAGTTGATGACCCTGACGCGAATCATCCGTCTTGAAGGCGGGCCTGGGAATTTTACCGCAACGCTCATCACGTCCCCCCGCCATATCGACATGGATAAGTGCACGGCCTGCGGGCAGTGCCGAAAGCAGTTTCCGGAGTGTGTGGATTTCAATCCGGGCCTGGATCACCGGGCCCCGACCTGCATGCGCTATCCCCAGTCTACGCCTCAGGCGTTTTCCATTGATATGCGCCGCTGCGCCGATCCCGCGGCCCTGGTTGCGTGCTGCCCTGCAGGCGCCATTATCGCCGATGATCCGGAGCGGGAAATCAGGCTGCCGGTGGCCTCTGTGGTGCTGGCTCAGGGCGCGGCCATTTTTGATCCGGCAGGCCTTGACAGTTTCAGCTATGGCAAGGATCCCGATGTGCTGACCAGCCTGGAATATGAGCGCATCCTTTCGGCTTCCGGGCCGACCCAGGGCAGCCTGGTCTGTCCATCCGACGGGCGGGTTCCGGCCAAGATCGCCTGGATTCAGTGCGTGGGTTCCCGGGGGATGCAAAAAGGCGCGGTGACCTATTGCTCAAGCATTTGCTGCATGTTCGCCCTCAAAGAGGCCGTGGTGACCAAGGAGCGTTTTCAGGACAGCATCGATACCGCAGTATTTTACATGGACATGCGGACCTTCGGAAAGGACTACGAACGCTATTACGATCGCAGCCGGGACGTTTCCGGCGTGCGGTTCGTCCGGAGCCGGCCCCACAGCGTGTTCCGAAAACCCGGGCAGAGTCAGTTGAGCGTCACCTTTTCGGGTGAGGAAACCAGCGAGCTGAAAGAAGAGCTCTTTGATCTCGTGGTGCTGTCCACCGGATTTCGGGTCACGGATGACCTTCGCCAGACCGCGGAATGCCTGGGCATCGGGCTCAACGCGCACGGATTTGCGCAGACCGGCGGTTTTGATCCGGTCGTCACCTCCCGAAGCGGCGTGTATGTCTGCGGGATGTTTGAAGGCCCAAAGGATATTCCGGAAACCATGATCCAGGCCAGCGCCGCCGCCTGCCGGGCCTCGGCCCATGTAGCGGCGTCGGAATCGGTTTCCGAGAGCGACAGTGCATTTATTGCCGAACGGGATGTGACCGAAGAAGCGCCCCGGGTCGGGGTGTTTATCTGCGATTGCGGCGAGAACATCGGCGGCGTGATCGATATCCCGGAATTGACGGCCTTTGCCGCGAAACTGCCGGGAGTTGCCATTGCCGAGGGCGTGGGACACGGGTGCAGCCGGGAGTCCATGAATCATATCGAGGAGGCGATTGCCGGCAACAACCTCAATCGCGTGGTGATCGGCGGGTGCTCGCCCCGGACGCATGAAACCCGGTTTCAGGATTTGCTGCGCCGCTGCGGGTTGAATAAATATCTGGTGGAAATCGCCAACCTGCGGGATCAGGATACGTGGGTGCATCTGGATCACCCGAAAGAAGCCGGCGCCAAGGCAAAACAGTTGATCTGGGCATCGGTCCTGTCCGTGAAAAAGGCAAGGCCTCTTGCGGACAACCGGCTTCCCATCAACCGGGACATTCTGGTTGTGGGCGGCGGCGTGGCCGGCATGACCGCATCGCTTCGACTGGCCGAACAGGGGCTGAAGGTGTTTCTGACGGAGCGGCATTCCATGCTGGGCGGTGTGGCCAATCTTGTCAGAAGAACCCTGGAAGGCGAAGATGTTCAGGCTTTTGTTCAGGATCTGATTCAAAAAACCAAGGCGCATCCCAATATCCAGGTGATCCAGAACGCCTTTATCGTGGATCACAGCGGCATGCCGGGCCTGTTTAAAACCGGCATGCAGGTCGGGCCCCAGATGTTCTACCGGCAGATCACCCACGGCGTGACGATTCTGGCAACCGGGGCCCTCCCCAACCGTCCGGACGGATATCTGCTCGGCCGGCATGCGGCGGTGATGACCCAGCTTGATGCGGATGCGCTGCTAGCGGATTCGCCGGCCAAGGTGTCCAACTGGAACAATGTGGTCATGATCCAGTGCGTGGGCTCCCGGCAGCCGGACAATCCGAACTGCTCGCGGATCTGCTGCCAGGCGGCCGTCAAAAACGCCCTCAGGATTCTGGATGTCCAGCCGGAAGCCCGCGTTTTCGTCCTGTACCGGGATATGCGGGCCTACGGGTTTCAGGAAGATTACTATCTGGAGGCCAGGAAACGGGGCGTTGTCTTTGTCCGGTATGAAGCGGCCAACCCGCCCGCAGTCAGCCAGGCGGGAAACCAGGTGGTGGTCGCCTTTACCGACCCCATTCTGGGCCGAAGCGTGGAGGTGACAGCGGATGCGCTCCTTCTGAGCACCGGTTTTGTCAGTGATGATGAATCCAGCGAAGATCTGGCGGCCATTTTTAAAATCCCCCGGACCCCGGACGGGTATTTTCTGGAAGATCATATCAAGCTGCGGCCCGTGGATTTTTCAAAGCCCGGGTTTTTCATGGCCGGAACCGCGCATTCTCCGCGGCTCATCCGGGAAACCATTGCTCAGGCCGAAGCCTCGGCCGCCAGGGCCCAGACGCTTCTGAGCCGCGACAGCATCAACCTCGGGGCCGCCATAGCCCGGGTCGATTCCAAAAAATGCGCGGCCTGTCTGGTTTGTGTCCGTGCCTGCCCCTTTGGCGTGCCGTTTATCAATGCGGACGGATACTCGGAAATCGATCCGTCCAAATGTCACGGCTGCGGCGTGTGCGCTTCCGAGTGCCCGGCCAAGGCCATTCAATTGATGCAGTTTGAAGATGATCAGATTCTGGCAAAGCTGAGCGGATTGCTGGAAAGGATGGTGGCGTAATGGAAGAATTCGAACCGGTCATTGTCGCATTTTGCTGTCATTTCTGCGCCTATACGGCCGCGGACATGGCCGGAAGCCTGCGGCTCTGTTATCCGGCCAATGTGAAGATCGTCCGTGTTCCCTGTTCCGGAAAAGTGGATACGATCCATATATTGAAGGCATTTGAAGGCGGCGCCGACGGCGTCTACGTGGCCGGATGCCTGGAAGGAGACTGCCATTTTAAAAACGGCAATGTCCGGGCAGCCAAACGGGTGAGCTATGCCCAAAAACTGCTGAACGATATCGGCATCGGCGGCAACAGGCTGGAAATGGTCAATCTGTCCGCCGGCATGGGGGAGCGTTTTGCCGAAATTGCCCGGCAGATCACTGAAAAAATCCGGAAGCTGGGACCCAACCCAATCCGAAACATGACCCGGCCGGTGTCTGAAGCCGCGGTCCAGATATCAAAGGAGCAACCACTACAATGATTACAGCGGAACGAAAACCTCTGGAGGAAATCATTGAATATATCCGGCCGTTTCAGAGAATTCTTCTGGTCGGGTGCAATGAGTGCGTGACGGTCTGCGCCGCAGGCGGCCGCAAGGAAGTCGGCATCCTGGCCTCATCGCTGCAAATGTCGTTTCTGAAGCAGGGAAAAAATTTACAGATTCGGGAACATACCCTGGAGCGCCAGTGCGATCCGGAATACATCGAGGAGCTGACTCCCATGATCGACGGCGTGGATGCCGTTCTGTCCATGGCATGCGGATGCGGGGTCCAGGAAATCAGCCGGCGGTTCAAGGACAAGCCGGTGTTTCCCGCGGTCAACACCAAGTTCATGGGCGCATCGGAACGTCAGGGCGTGTGGGCCGAGCGGTGCCAGGGATGCGGCGACTGTCTGCTGGGCGTTACCGGCGGGATCTGCCCGATTTCCCGGTGTTCCAAGCAGTTGATGAACGGCCCCTGCGGCGGCTCCACCACCGGAAAATGTGAAATCAGCCCGGATGTGGACTGCGCCTGGCAGTTGATCTGGGATCGGCTCAAGGCCCTGGGATTGGAAGACCGGTATGAACGGATCATTCCGGCCAAGGATTGGAGACCTGGAGGGGGCGCCGGTCCCCGTAAAATCATCAGAGAGGATTTGGCAGAATGAAAACCGAAAGCGTGCTTGAAAAAGTGTTGACATCCGGCAATTTGGCAGTAACATCTGAATGCGGTCCCCCGCGGGGTTCCGTGCCGGAAAAGGTCCGCCAGAAAGCCGAACTGCTCAGAGGGTATGTGGATGCGGTCAATGTCACGGATAACCAGACCGCCATGGTGCGCATGTCCAGTTTTGCGGCTGCCGTGATTCTGCGGCAACTGGGTCTTCACCCGATCCTGCAGATGGTCACCCGGGACCGGAACCGTCTGGCCATGCAGGCCGACATCATCGGGGCGTATTCCCTTGACATCAATACCATGATGTGTCTTTCCGGGGATCATCCGCAGTTCGGCGATCATCCCATGGCTGCCAGCGTCCATGACATCGACTCCATCCAGTTTGTCCAGATGGTGAAAAAAATGCGGGATGAGGGCAAGTTCCAGGGCGGGGCGGATATTGAAAGCCCGCCCAAAATGTTCATTGGCGCCGCCGCCAACCCTTTTGCCGACCCCTTTGAACTCCGGGTTGCGCGCCTGGCCAAAAAAGTGGCTGCCGGCGCGGACTTTATTCAGACCCAGTGCATCTATAATCTGGACAAGTTTGAAAAATGGATGGAAGGGGTGCGAAACCGGGGTCTCCACGAAAAATGTTATATTCTGGCCGGCGTCACGCCCATTAAAACCGTGGGCATGGCCCGTTACATGAAAAACAAGGTGCCGGGCATGGACGTTCCCCAGGACGTGGTGGACCGCATGGCCGGAGTTCCCAAAGAGAAGCAGGCCGAAGAAGGCATTAAAATCTGCGTGGAGACCATCGAACGCCTCAAGCAGTGCAAGGGCGTTGCCGGATTTCATATCATGGCCATCGAATGGGAGCAGAAAGTGGCGGAGATCGTTGAGCGGGCAGGATTGTATCCTCGTCCGAATGGTGCAATTTAAGTGAACTGAATGGTTATATCGATAATTGAATATAACAAAACAGATTATAAAAGGGAGATGGAAACATGACTGATAAAAAGCTTATACTGGTAGTGGACGATGATCCGGATCTGGTTGAATCGGTGGCGATGAAGCTGGAGAGCGAAAATTTCCGGGTGGTAAAAGCCTATGATGGCGTGGAAGCCATGGATCAGATCAAAAAGGAACGGCCGGCTCTGATCATTCTCGATGTCATGATGCCGAGAAAAACCGGTTATCAACTCTGCGAGGAGTTGAAGAAATCCGAGGAAACCAAGGGTATTGTGATCCTGCTGCTTACCGCGGTGGCCGAGGCCGTCACTTCCACCAATTACACCCATTGGGAAGGTAAGAGCAATCTGGCGGATGACTATATCCCCAAACCGATCGATCTTGCAAAGCTGATGGAAATTGTCAGGGATTATCTTTCTTAAACAATGCATCCATCTCTATCCAAATTGCCCATCGGCGGCCTTAAACTGAGTTCGGAGCTGGTCCAGATCCGGCTGCTTCCGAACTCAGGCTTTTCCGTCCAGGAGATGTTCCGCCGACTGGCAGACCAGCGGATCAATCTGACGATGGTGTCCCTGGATGCCACGGACGGTGAATTGACGGGTATCGGCTGTATTTTCGTCGAAGACCGCGCGCTGGCCGAGGTCGCGCTTCAGCCCTATGTGGCAGCCATCGACATGCTTTCCCCGATCGGTGCGCTGACCATTTTCCCGCATCAGGCCCGGCTGCTGCTTATCGAAAACATCCTGTCGGCCATGGGCCAGGATGGATTGCCGGTTTATGGCATGGCATCCTCCCATTCGGCCCTGACCCTTACCACCGATTACCGCCGGCTTGACGATGCGGTTTCCGCGGTTTGCCGCGTTGTATCGCTGCCGGAAAACCATGCGCCGTTTCGGCCTGAATTTCGGGTAAAGCAATTCTGATGGAAACATTTGCGGTTTACTGGGAACCCATTATCAAGACTTACGGTATTGCCGAACGCACCGGGCTGTGTTTGATCTCCCTGGATCTGCCGTTTGACCGATTAAGCGATGGGGGAGCCTGTCTGCCGGACATCGTATCCCGGTTCGGCGGCTCGCTGATCCTTATTTTTTCAAGGCCGGCATCACCGGCAGGCCTGCGCCTGAATCTGCTTCTGGATCGACCTCCGGAAAACGTTGATAGGGTTGAGAAAGTGGATGCGGTTGAGAAAAAAGCGCAGTCTGCTCAACCCATGGACATGAATCGTGCTGATTTCGGCGGAGTCTGTTCAGGGCTGCGGGTTGACAACCCGGTGGAACTGGTTTATTTTCAAGGCCCGCATTATGGTGACCGCTATGGCATTGCCGGCGCTGCCGTGACGGCTCTGGCGGAACACGGTGTGCCGCTCCTGGCGGTCGTCTGCACCGGGGCGTCGGTGTATCTGATTACTCCCAAAGGAATGGCATGTGCGGCGCGGAATGCCCTTAAAGAGGCATTCAGTACTCCCGAAGCTGCTAAAAACCCAACAAACTCATGAATTCGAACCTGCCACAGGAAATTGACTGGCGGCTGCGGGTCTTTGACTCGCTGTCCTTTCCCACCCTGATCATGGACCGTAACGGCACCGTTGTGTCGGTCAATCAGAAACTTCTGGAAAAATATCATATTGTAAAACCGCAAGTTGTCGGAAAATCCTGCCGGGAAATTTTTCATTCTTTATTCGATGATCCGGACCTTCCCTGCAACCGGGACACCTGCCCTCTGGATAAAACCATCGCCGAGGGTGTGGGACATTCCGTTTTGAAACAGATTCAACGGCAGGATGGGAGCATGTACTGGGAGGATCGGGTTTTTTCGCCTATTCTGGATGATGCGGGCAATGTCATCTATGTGGTGGAGTCGATTCGGGATGTCACCCGGACCAAGGCCCTGGAAAATATTATCCACGACATCCGTGAATTCCTTAACCGGGTTGTTCAAAGCTCAACCAGTGCGATCGTGGCAGCAGACCGGTCAGGGCGTATTCTGCTGATGAATCAGGCTGCCGAGGAATTGTTCGGCTACGACTTCAAGAATGCCGGGAGTATCAGCGTTACCGCTCTGTATCCACAGGGCGTGGCCCGGGAAATCATGAAAAAACTTCGGGATGACGATTTCGGGGGGCGGGGAAAATTTCCGGTGACCCAGGTCAATATTCTGACGGCCTGGGGAGAGGCGATTCCTGTGGAAATGACAGGCGCCATCATTTATGAAGGGGATAATACCGAAGCCGCGACCATGGGGATTTACAATGATATCCGGGAACGGCTGGCGGTCAGGAAAAAGCTGCAGGATGCCCAGTCCCAGTTGGATCAATCCGAAAAAATGGCGTCTCTGGGCAGGCTGGCGGCCGGGGTTGCGCATGAAATCAACAATCCCTTAACCGGCATCCTCATGTACGGCAACCTGATGAAGGAAAAAATGGAAGCGGACCACCCGTTCCTGTCCAGTCTCACCTGTATTCTGGAGGATGCGGAACGGTGCCGGGATATCGTAAAGAATCTTTTGGCCTACAGCCGGCAATCCAGCATGTCCCGTGATCATTTTTCGATGAATTCCCTGGTAGAAGAAAGCTTGCGTCTGATCCGGGATCAAAGCCTGTTCATGAACATCACCATTCGAAAAGAGCTGTCGGATATGTGGATGCTGGTGAAGGCGGACCGGAACAAAATGAGCCAGGTTATCATCAATCTTGTCATGAACGCCATTGCCGCCATGAATCGAAGCGGAATTCTGACCCTGAAAACCTATCGCAATGACGATCGAAAAACAGCATGTCTGGAAGTAACGGATACCGGATGCGGCATTCCGGAAGAAAATCGATCCCGGATATTTGATCCGTTTTTTACGACCAAGGAACTTGGTAAAGGAACCGGCCTGGGACTCAGCACCGCTTACGGCATTGTCAAAGACAACAACGGCGACATCGTCATCAAGGAAACCGGTCCCGGGGGAACCACATTTCTGATGGAGTTGCCGCTGGACATGGATTCAATGGAATGTATGGAGTCGATTGGATAGACAGCAGAAAGCATAAGGATTGGAATGACAACTGAAGCAGTGATTCAAATTAATTATACACCCACAATTCTGGTTGTGGATGACGAAGTGCGCATCCGGGAAGCCTGCCGGCTGGTTCTGGAAGGTTGCGGCTACGGGGTTTCTCTGGCCGACACCGGCGCAAAAGGGCTTGAACTGATACGGGACCAGCATTTTGATATCATTCTGCTGGATCTGATGATGCCCGAGTTGTCCGGATTTGATGTGTTGGCCCAAGTCAAGGCCCTGCATCCGGATACCGTGATCATCGTGATCACCGGATACGCGACGCTGGAGCATTCTGTGGATGCCATGAAAAAGGGAGCTTTTGATTTCATTCCCAAACCCTTTACGCCGGAGCATCTGCGGGTCACCATCGCCAAGGCCATCGATTACACCCGGACCCTGCGGGATATCGCGGATACCCGTTCACGGCTTCGCACCCTGGTGAACCGGATTTCGGACGGCGTGATGTGCACCAATCACGAACATCGGGTGGCGCTGGCAAACCCGGCATTCTTGCGGATGATCGGATGCGCGGCGGAATCGGTGATCGGCAGCGGCATGGACGATTTTTTGGATATTTCCCGGATTCGGGAGATGATTCGCAACGCGCTGGACATGAGCGATGCCCCGGCCATGGAATTGACCGAAGAAATACCGATTGACGGTCATGGGCAGTCCGAAGAGATGATCCTGAATGTCCGGTGCGCACCGTTTCGGGATCGCAGCGGCAGAAACATCGGCGTCATTACCGTGCTGCACGACATCACCGCGCTCAAGAAAATGGACCGGATGAAGTCGGAATTCGTGTCCATGGTGAGCCATGAGATCCGGAGCCCGATGAACTCCGTGCTGATGCAGATTCAGGTCATCCTGGACGGACTGGCCGGGGAGCTGACCGATAAGCAGCGGGACATTCTGACGCGTGCCCATCTGAAAATTGAAAACCTCGCCCGCATGACGACAGAACTGCTCGACCTGGCGCGGATCGAATCCGGTCTGATCACCCTGGAGCGGGAGTCCGTGGCAATGGCCGATCTTATCCGGGATCAGGTCGCGTTTCACCTTCCTTTTGCCGCATCCGCATCCATCGAAATGGTGGTCGATGTCCCGGAAACACTGCCGTCAGTTCTGGCGAACCGCCGGAACATGGAAGAAGTGCTCTCCAACCTGATCACCAATGCGATCAAGTACAGCCCCGGCGGTGGACAGGTCACGGTTTCCGCGGCCGTTGTCAACGACTATCTGCGTATCCGGGTAAAGGATACCGGCATGGGGATCAGCACCGAAGATCAGCACCGGATCTTTCAGCGGTTTTACAGGGTAAAAGATGAAAAAACCCGGTATATCAACGGCACGGGCCTGGGCCTGTCCATCGTAAAAAGCATCCTGGAATCCCACCAGGGTCGCATCAAAATTGAAAGTCAGCAAGGAGAAGGCAGCAGATTTTCCGTATTTCTGCCGATTCTGACCGGCTGAACTTCCTACGATTCATTTCTACAAATTGCACGGTAAATCCACTTGAATCCGCGAGCGATTCACCCCCACGAATGAGAATTCCTGGGACTGCGGCCGGAAGATTTTTTTGCCGGCCTGCAATTGGCAGGCAAAATGCCGCGCTCCCAGGGCCTTTTCACGGTATGAACGTTCACAGGAGGGCAGTTATCAGAGGGCGTTTCGGGTAACAACCGCCCTCCTGGATACTGAACCTGTGAATGGTTGCGATAAAGACAAACAGTTCTGTTGACATCGGATTCGTCGATGTCTGTAATAATTGAGGAGATTTAGAATATGGGAAAACGCGTGGTGATTATCGGTGCAGTGGCTCTGGGTCCCAAGGTGGCTGCAAGAGTAAAACGGCTGGATTATGCAGCCGAGGTAACGGTTGTGGACCGGGACAGTCTCATTTCTTACGGAGGCTGTGGTATACCGTATTTTGTGGGCGGAGATGTGCAGGAAATCGAAGGACTCTGCATGACCAGCGCCAATGTGCTGCGGGATTGCAATTTTTTTAAAAACGCCAAGGGGGTTGACGTTCAGACCCGAACTGAAGT
>CAIVVZ010000465.1 GCA_903909505.1 uncultured Desulfobacteraceae bacterium | reverse complement strand
GGCAATTTTTTGTTTTTTGCTTTCCTGGTTGAGCAGCTCCCGGTTAATGAGATTGTTCAGCACGTCCATTTGAATGGCCTTCATCTGAGCCTCATCCATGGGCGCACCCGTGCGGGCCCTGCGCTGGATCACCCCTTCCATTCCCCGGTCCAGGTCTAACTGCACAATCGCTGTTCCATTCACGATCGCCACTTTTTTTGAAGATTCGTCTGCCGGCTTTGCCGCTTTTTTACCCGCAGCCGGCTTCACCTCTGTTTTCTTTTCCGCGGACATTACCGGAAAAGCCAACCCTGCCTGTATCATCAGCGCAACAGCCGCAAGGGTTAATACATGTTTACATCGTTTCATTCAATTATTCTCCTTCTTGGATGGTAGTTAATGACTTCCTGTTAAATTTGTTTTTAATTTAAATACCAAAATTATGTCCCTTTACTGGTTTGTCAAGGTACAGAAAACGTGGCATTCAGATGTCAGTTTTCTTGAATATTCGCAAGGGCGGATTCCACCATCGCTTGAATTTCCGTAAGCCTGGCCTGGGACGCAGCCTCAAACCGAAGCACCAGGGCCGGCTGGGTATTTGATGCGCGAACCAGGCCCCACCCATCACTGAAGAGAACCCGAACCCCATCAATATCAATCACATTATAGCGATCTTTAAAATATGCCGTAATTTTTTTGACCACCCCAAATTTCCGGTCATCCGGGCACTCCACGCGGATTTCCGGCGTGGTAAAGGTTTTGGGAACATCCGACAAGAGCTCCGAAAGAGGTTTGTCGGTTCTGGATAAAATTTCCAGGAGCCTGCATGAGGCGTATGTGGCGTCATCATACCCCAGATAACGATCGGCAAAAAACATGTGTCCGCTCATCTCTCCGGCCAGCTCAGCTCCTTCTTCCTTCATTTTCTTTTTGATCAGGGAATGACCGGTTTTCCACATGATGGGCCGCCCCCCGTTTTTTTCAATATCATCATACAGGGTCTGGGAGCATTTGACTTCGGAGATAAAGGTGGCACCGGGTTTTCTGGCAAGAATTTCCCGTGAAAAGAGAATCATCAGCTTATCCCCATAGACGATATCACCTTTTTCATCCACCACCCCGATGCGATCCCCGTCTCCATCATATCCAATCCCCACATCCAGTTTTTTTTCCTTAACCAAGGCAATGAGGTCCTTCATATTCTTGAGTACCGTCGGATCTGCTTCGTGATTTGGGAACGAGCCATCCATTTCGCAGTAAATATCGTGAACTTCAAGATTCATGGTCTTCATGATGGGAACAGCCACGACACCTGCCGTTCCATTTCCGGCATCCACAGCGATTCGAAGCCTTCTTTCAATGGTAATATTCTCTTGCACAAATGCCTGATAAGCCGGAAGCACATTCGCGGCAGCAAGACCTCCGCCGCCGGCTTTCACAAAAGCCTTATTTTCAATGATGCGTCGAATTCTCTGAATATCTTCGCCATGAATAGATCCAGAGCCCAGGCACATTTTAAACCCGTTATACTCGGCCGGATTATGGCTGGCGGTAACCATGACACCGCCTTCCTGTCCCAGGTGGTGAATGGAAAAATACAGAACCGGTGTCGGACAGATACCAATGTCGGTAACTTGGCAGCCGGTGGACATCAGCCCTTCAATGAGTCTGTTGACATATCTTTCCGAGGAAATCCGGCAATCTCCGCCGACTGTAATCCGCGAGCAGTTATTCTGATTCAAAAACGTTCCGATTCCTTTTCCAATCAATACCACATCCGCATCAGTCATATCTTTTCCCGCAATCCCGCGAATGTCATATTCTCTGAACATTTCCGAATTCATACACCGATCTCCTCATTCTAAAGTGGAACCGCGAAAATTCCTATAACCTACCCAGGCGTTCATAAGATAAACAGTCTGATGGTCGGTAGACTGAAGGCTTTTAATGAATGTAATTCCTTCAGCCTTCAGTATCTGGTCTGAACACCTGCGCGTATTACTACCGATAATTCCGATAGTCAATATCATGTTGCTGGGATTTATAAGCAAACTTGCGAACGGTTGTTTTGACCAGTTGAGCTGCCAATGTGACATTGCCCCGTGTATTTTTTAGCGCGTCAATGATCATTTCTTTTTCAAGGTTGGCAACGGCCTCCTCAATGGACATGACGGGAAGTGTTCCGGATTCGCTTCCGGTCTGAAGGGTCGGCGGCAGATGATAACTATGAATGACCCCAGCATCGCAAAGCAGGACCGCCCGCTCAATGCAGTTTTCAAGCTCCCGGACATTACCGGGCCAATGATAATTCATCAGCATGTCGATGGCAGGTGTTGAAAACCTGCGAATATCCTTGGCGTTTTCCTTGCTGCATTTTTCGAGGAAATAGTTTGCCAGAAGTAAAATATCGGTCTTACGTTCCCGGAGCGGGGGAAGATAGATGGGAAACACATTCAGGCGGTAATACAGATCTCCGCGAAAGGTTTCCTCTTCAATGGCCATCTCCAGATTCTTGTTGGTAGCCGTAATCACCCGAACATCCACCTTGATGGTCTGATGTCCGCCGACCCGTTCAAATTCTCTCTCCTGAAGGATTCGAAGCAGCCGGACCTGGACATCCAGCCCCACCGCACCGATTTCATCCAGGAATATGGTGCCTTTGTTGGCCATTTCAAACTTACCCAGTTTCTGTTTGATCGCGCCGGTAAAAGATCCTTTTTCATGTCCGAAAAGCTCGCTTTCAATCAGGTTGGCGGGCAGAGCCGCGCAATTGACTTTGACAAACGGACTTTTTGCCCTCAGGCTGTTGTAATGAACCGAGCTGGCCACCAGCTCTTTTCCGGTTCCGCTCTCCCCCCGGATCAGCACCGTTGCATTGCTTTTGGAAACCTGGGAAATCATCTGAAACACTTCCCGCATCCGGCTGCTGCTGCCGATAATATTGGTAAAACTGTATTTGGTCTCCAGCTCGCTTCGAAGCCTGCGATTTTCTTCCCGGAGTTGTTCTTTCTCCAGATGAATGGTTTCAAGATTGATGACATGCCGGGCGATCATGATGGCGATCACCGAAAGCAGCTTTTCTCCGTTTTTCAGCGAATAGGATTCATCGTAGTGGTGGTCTACGCTGAGCGCGCCAATCACCTGGCTGCCTTTTTTTATCGGAACGCAGATAAATGAGATTTCCTGATCCAGCTTTCCACGTCTGGCTTCGGTGCGATCCAGAAAATGCGGCTCCTGGCTGATTTTGGGAATGGTTACGGCATGACCTGTCTGAATCACCTTTCCGGTAATCCCTTCCCCGAGTTTATACTTCACCCGTTCAACGGCTGTCCGGGAGATGCCATGCGCCACTTCAATCGTGATTTCATTGGTCAGGGGGTTTAACAGCGTGATCGTACCGCGAATCATGTTGATGGAAATGGACAGCGTATCCAGAACCTTGTATAGGGATTTTTTCAGGTCCAGATGTTCATTCAGCGTTTTACTGATCTCATACAACAGGGTGACATCTTCAATTCGTTTCATGGGTTCCGATAGGTTCTGGGCGATAGGTTCTGGAATAATCGCTTTATTTATGCCTGATCATAGCCGCCAGGCCAGGATGGGTTAAAGGATAGAAACGATACCATGGTTTTTCCGTATGTCCGTTGATCATGGAGTTCAAATTCCGGATGATCGAAACGGATGGCCTCCGAAACAGAATGCTCGACAACGATGCAGGCCTGCGCAGCCAGGGATGTGCTTTGCAGAAGATGATTCAGAGTGGGACCGATCATGTTCCGGTTGTAGGGGGGATCCATGAAAACCAGATCAAACAGCGGCTGAACATGACGCAAAAAATTCAGGCCGTGTGCAATATTCCATCTCTGAACACGGGCTTTTTTCTCCAGGGAAAAAGACCGGACATTCTGCGCTATCAGCGATATTGCCTGAGAAGAGTCGTCAACAAGAACTGCGGAATCCGCCCCCCGGCTCAAAGCCTCGATAGCCATCGCACCGGTTCCGGAAAATAGATCCAGTACAACGGCCTGCTGAGTCCGGAATGACAGAATATTGAAAATCGTCTCTCTCAGACGATCTGACGTCGGCCGGGTCTGCTTTCCCTCAAGGCGATGAAGCCTTCGACCTTTCAGTTCCCCTGCAATGATTCTCATCCGTCATCCCACGTCAGGTTTTCAGCTTTTCTTTCACTTTTTCCTTAATCCAGATCACCCAGGGGTCCATGCCATCCTCGGTTCGGGCGGATATTTCAAATACCGGAATGCCCGGATGAATCTGAAGGATATTCCGAACCGCCTCATCCTTATCATATTCCAGATATGGCAGAAGATCAATTTTGTTTAAAATGGCGGCATCACACACCCTGAACATCAAGGGGTATTTAAGGGGCTTGTCTTCTCCCTCGGTGACGCTGAGAACCACGACCTTGGCATCTTCTCCGATGTCAAATTCCGCCGGACAGACCAGATTTCCCACATTTTCCACAATGAGCAGGTCCACATCCTCCAGTGTAAAATTTTCCGCAGCCTTGGCAATCACATGGGCAGCCAGATGGCAGTCCCCGCCAAAGGCATCGGTATTGACCTGAACCACCGGGGCTCCGGTTTTGGCCAGTCGGTCGGCATCATTGGTCGTGCTGACATCTCCGACAATGACAGCGGTACGGACTTCCGGCATCAATCGGCTGATGGTTTTCCCCAGCGTCGTGGTTTTTCCGGAACCCGGAGAACTCATGACATTCAGCACAAACACTTTTTTGTCCGCAAACAGTTTCCGGTTCTGCGCGGCCATGGTGTTATTCACGTCCAGAACCTTTCGAACCACTTTTATTTCCATAACGAATTTCCTTTTTCAAAGAAGTAACTTTGATCAGCCATAATCTGCGCTGTTCCGCTGGTTCCAAAGCTCCAGCATGAGAACCAGCGGAACAGCCGCCTGCGGAAACTATGCGTTCGCTGACTCCTGCTCACCGTCTGGTTCATCTTCAAGTTCGATGGAAGAAATGTCCAGTTCCTGGCCGGAGGTCAGCTCGATCGTGCCGCTGTTGCACCGGGGGCAGGAAAATGCCGGTCCGTCAATGGTCCAGTGATTATCGCAGGACTTGCACCGGGCTGTCACGGGAATCTCTTCAATATAAAGCACGGCCCCGGCAATCGCAGAGTCTTTTGAGACAATATCAAAACAGAATCGAAGACTGTCCGGAACCACGGAAGACAGTTTGCCGATCTTCAGATAGACGCCCTGAACCCGGCTGTTTTTCAGGTGTTCTGGAATGGAAGCAGTAGCGATCTCAACGACCTGCATGGCAATGCCCATTTCATGCATGGATATTGATCCTTTTGTATGAAAGACTCATAACTTTAACAAAAATGTAATATCATACCGTTGTTATCTTTCTTTGTAAATGGTGAAAATAGCACTTTCACAAAAAAAGGCAAGGGGGCTTCGACTTCCCTCTCCTCAATGTCATCGACTTTTAAGTGACAAAACCAAAGTCATGGGCTGTGTTGGCGAGGCCGTAAATCCGTAATGCTCATAGAAGATTTTGGCCTCATCGGAAATGGCATGTACAAAAAGACCTCGAATACCTATAATACCTCCAGCTTGAGCCGAACGCATAACGGCATCTTGAAGCATAGCCGCGCCAAGGCCCTTTCCCTGCCACAACAGATCTATCGCCAAACGACCAAGAACCGCCATGGGAACAGGGTCTGGCATATTGCGCCGAACGGAACTCGGCGCAATATTCAAAGCCAACGCGCCAGAGGCCAAACAATAATAGCCGACAACCCTTCGTCCCTCGGTTACGACATAAGTGCGGGAAGCCCCACTCACTTGATTGGGATATGCCCGGCGTTTCAACCATTCGTCCAGACTGGCAACGCCACACGTAAAGTCATCAAGTGCATGTTCTGCCGATAGAAGAACAGGGGCGGACAGGGTCATAACGCCCACGGCTTGTGGGCCTTCATTAGCCGTTCAAATCCCTCGCCGCTTGGTGGCTGGTCAAGAACCTTGAGAAAGTGATCATAGGTTTTTTGATCCACGCGGACAAGGGTCTGATCGAGCAAAGCGTCCTCCGCTGCTCGTCGCGCCGCATCAATCATGAAGTCAGAACGCGTTTTCCCGTGTGCTTTCGCGGCTCTGTCGATCAAGGCCCGCGTCTCAATGCGCACACGCAAATTAACGGCTCGGGTTTGAGTGTCTGTGGTTGTGTGTGTCGGCATGTCTTCCTCCTCTTTTTATTTTATTATACACTTTATACCAGAAAAAGATACACAGTGTGTATCTTTTTTGCTTAAGTCTCAACATTTATAAAATGTCTGCGATTTCAATATTATGCTTCATAGAATGGGCTTGAAGCAAAATCTATCAAGCTAACGAACAAAACCTGAGCCAGCCCATGCAATGCGTTTTTTCCCGGCTCGCCGAATTCGATCTTGGAGAAATCGGCGACCAATCCATGAACGACTGAAAATACCTTGTTTCCGCCGAAGTTGAAAAACATATTGCCGCCACCAAGGAAAGCCGGAACATAGCACGCGACCTGTGCCTTTTGCAACCAGTCCGATGGGGGAACGATAAGAGGCTTTCGCATCGGCCAGCGCAGGAGCCTAACAAGGAAGGCCAGAGCAACGGCAGCAGGTTTCGTGGCACTCAACATTTTAATCACTGCCCAATTGTCATTTTTTTACTGAAATATAACAGCAGTGAAAGCGGACAATATTAAAAACCATAAAGGACAGTTTGCTGTCTCGCACTTTTAATACGATTTCTGTTTGCAAAACATCGTCTCTTCATAAAAAAAGGCAAGAAGCAAGAAGGATTTCACCCTCCCCTTACTCCTTGCCTTCATTAATTTTTTATAACCAATTCGGTTGCTAAGCTGAAGACCAAGGGACAGGGCAACGCTGTTTTTCCTTCAGTCTTCAACCTTCAGCATAGGTCGTACTATTTGGCAAAAACGCTTGCGCAGAGTTCTCCCAAGGTTCCCAGATTTTCACATACCGTAATGCCGCAGGCTTTCATGGCGGCGATTTTTCCCTGACCCGTGCCGCTGCTGCCGCTGATGATAGCGCCGGCATGGCCCATTCTCCGGCCCGGAGGCGCGGTAAGTCCGGCGATAAAACCGATCACCGGCTTGGTAACATGCTGCTTGATAAAGGTTGCTGCTTCTTCTTCGGCAGTTCCGCCGATTTCCCCGACCATGACGATTCCAGTTGTATCGGAATCTTTCTGGAAAGCATCCAGGCAATCGATAAAATTGGTGCCGTTGACCGGATCACCGCCGATGCCGATACAGGTGGTCTGTCCGATTCCCTGTTGGGTCAGCTGATGGACCACTTCATAGGTCAAGGTCCCGGAACGGGAAACCACGCCAATCGGTCCTCCGGGCTGATGAATCACCCCCGGCATGATACCGATTTTGCACTCACCCGGCGTAATGATTCCCGGACAGTTGGGACCGATGAGGCGGCAGGCTTTGCCGGAGAGAAAGTTTTTAACCCGCATCATATCCATGACCGGAATGCCTTCCGTGATGGCGACAATCATTTCCACGCCCGCATCGGCGGCTTCCATGATGGCATCCGCCGCAAACGGCGGCGGCACGAAGATCATGCTGCAGTTGGCGCCGGTTGCCTTGACAGCGTCCTTGACCGTATGAAACACGGGGATATCATCCATTTTCTGCCCGGCTTTTCCAGGCGTTACCCCTGCCACGACCTTTGTGCCATAAGCCACACATTGACGGGTATGGAACTGCCCTTCCTTACCGGTGATTCCCTGAACCAGAAGCCGGGTATTTTTATTGACAAATATGCTCACGGTGTTTCCTCCTAACCCTTAACAATGGCGGCCACTTTTTGGGCTGCATCTTTTAGATCCACTGCGGTCGTCAAATTCAGACCCGATTCACTCAATATGCGCCGGCCTTCCTCGACATTGGTGCCTTCCATGCGGACAACTACCGGAACCGTAATGCCGGTTTTTCGCGCTGCCTGAACCACGCCTTCCGCCAGAATATCGCAGCGTAGAATACCGCCGAAAATGTTAATGAGAATGCCCTTGACGTTTTTATCGCTCAGGATGATCCGAAACCCGTTTTCAACCATCTCGGCATTGGCTCCGCCCCCGACATCCAGGAAATTGGCCGGGCTGGCACCTGCCTGCTTGATGATATCCATCGTCGCCATGGCAAGACCCGCCCCGTTGACCATATTGCCGACGTTTCCGTCCAGAGCGATATAATTGAGGTTGAAATTGGAGGCGTCTACCTCGAGCGGATTTTCCTCATCCAGATCGCGATATACCAGAATGTCCTTGTGTCGGAACAGGGCGCTGTCATCAAAATTGACCTTTCCGTCCAGGGCGATCACAGCCTGATCCGCGGTGATGATCAGGGGATTGATTTCAACCAGCGAGCAGTCATAGCCCACGAACAAGGCATACAGGCGGCTTAAAAGCGCCGTGAAAGGCTTGATGGTTTCCGGCGCCAGATTGAGACCATAGGCAACTTCCCGGCAGTGGTAGGCCTGAATGCCGACCAGCGGGTTGATATAGACCTTGATGATCTTCTCCGGCGTTTTTTCCGCAACCGCTTCAATGTCCATGCCGCCGGCTTCACTGGCAATAATGACGACCGTTGCGGTGGCACGGTCCGGAATGATGCTTAAATACAGCTCTTTCTGGATATTGAGCCCCTGTTCGACCAGAACCTTTTTCACCAGCCTGCCTTCAGGACCGGTCTGGTGGGTAATCAGGTTCATGCCGAGAATCTGGCCGGCGATGACCGCAACCTCTTCCCTGGAGCCTGCCAGTTTGACTCCGCCGCCTTTTCCCCTGCCGCCGGCATGGATCTGGGCCTTGACCACAACCGGATACCCGCCGAGTTTTTCGGCGACGGTCTGGGCTTCCGCCACACTGAACGCCACACTGCCCTCGGGTATGGGAATGCTGTATTTTTTAAAAAGCTCCTTGGCCTGATACTCATGAATCTTCATCAGCGCTGCCTCCTCTAAAAAAACAGGGCCGGAATAAAAACCCAGCCCCTGGTTGTATCTAAAATTAGGTAACAGGCTATGGGCGATAGGCTATGGACAATGGGTCATGGATAAATATCCTGTGACCCATCGCCTATAGCCCATTGCCCCTCGCCTATAACCCTACCCGATTACGCAAAGGACTGCGCCTTTGGGAACGGAATCGCTGCTTTTGAAATTGATGGATTTGATGGTGCCATCCACTGGCGCAGCCAGGGCGTTTTCCATTTTCATGGCTTCCAGAATCACCACGGTTTCCCCTTTGCTGACTGCATCGCCGACGTTTTTGTCAAATCTGACGATCATTCCCGGCATAGGCGCATTGATGGGCGTGCCATCCACCGGGGCTGCGGCAGGCGCAGCAGCCGCTGCGGGCTTGGCAGGCGGCGCGGGAGCCGCGGGCGCGACAGCCGGAGCAGGCGCGGGAGCTGCGGCTGCAACCGGTCTGGCAGGCTGAATGTAGCTGACAACCGGGGCGCCGCCAATCTCTTCAACGCCAACCTCAAAATAGGTGTCTTCCACAAATACATTGAATTTGCGCAAACCGTCGCCCTTGGCTGGCGCTTCTTTCTCGATTTTTTCAACCAGTTTTCCGGCAATTGCCTTCTGGATCAGCTCCTGTCTGGCTTTGGCCTGCTCAAGCGTAATGGGTTTGACATCGGCAGGAACTTCTTCCTTGCCGTATTTCCATTGCAGGAAGCGTTTGCCCGTTACCGGATACAGGGCATAAATCAGCTCATCGTCCAGATCCATGGCCAAACCCTTGACCTCTTCCTGGGCTTTTTTCAATTCCGGCTCGATCACTTCAGCCGGTCTGCAGGTAATGGGCTTTTCGCCTCTGGCATATCCTTTCAGCGCTTTTTTCTGAACTTCCGCATTAATGGGTACTGCGGTTTTTCCGTACAGCCCGTAGCAGAGATCCTTGACCTGACCGGTGATCATTTTATAGCGCTCATTTTCATCGTCGAAGAGCACGTTGTTCACGGTCTGAATCCCCACGATCTGACTGGTGGGCGTTACCAGCGGAATCTGCCCCAGATCTTTTCGGACTCTGGGAAGCTCGGCATAGACCTGATCGATCTTGTCCAGCGCATCCATTTCCCGGAGCTGATTCACCAGGTTGGAGAGCATGCCGCCCGGGGTCTGATGGAGCAGCACGTTGATGTCGATGATCGAAAGTTTGGTGTCATCCAGAAGCTGCCGATATTTGGGGCAGATTTCCTTTTCCAGGATTTCATTGATGGCGGCAAGGGCCTTGATGTCAAATCCCGTGTCCCGGTTGGTGCCGATAAGCGTCATGACCAGCGGCTCGATGGCCGGGTGGGAGGTGCGGTAGGCATAAGGAGACATACAGGTGTCGATGATGTCCGCGCCGGCTTCAATGGCCTTTAAATGCGACATGGACGACATGCCGGAGGTGAAATGACTGTGAAGGTTGATCGGAATTTTCACGGCTTTTTTCAGGGCTTTGATAATCGCATAAGCATCATAAGGCGCAATGAGTCCCGCCATGTCTTTTAAACAGATGCTGTCCGCGCCCATGGCCTCCAGGGCTTTTCCCTTGTTGACGTAATAGTCCAGGTTATAGACTTCGCCGCCAAGACGGGGTTCGGTCATGGTATAGCAGATGCAGCCCTGAAAATGCTTGCCGCAGGATTTGATGACCGGCACAACGGTTTCAAAATTCCGGTAATCATTCAACGCGTCAAATGTTCTAAAAACATCCATGCCGTTTGCAGCAGCGCGTTCCACAAAAGCGCGGGCCACATCGTCCGCATAATTGCGATATCCGACGAGGTTCTGGGCTCTTAACAGCATGGAAAACGGGGTTTTCTTGATATAGCGTTTCAGGGTCCGGAGGCGTTCCCAGGGATCTTCATTTAAAAACCGGTGCATGGTATCAAAGGTTGCGCCGCCCCAGGTTTCCAGGGCCCAGAAGCCGATCTCATCCATCATCTCCGCCACGGGAATCATGTCCTCGGTTCTGCCCCGTGTGGCAAACAGCGACTGGTGGCCATCGCGCAATGTCAGATCCATAATTTTAACCGGATTCTGGGCTTTGGGTCTGTCCTTGCTGTAATTCATATTCGTCAGTTTTACTTGATCATGGTCACTCATGTTAAGGGTCTCCTCATCATCAATATATTTTATTAAAGTCAGTTCGGAATTATTCAGCGCAACTTGGATCCCTGAAACGTCCGGAGCTGCATCAGGTTTCGCATACTCATCATATCCTGCCTGCCGCTGATGCCCCACAGCTTAACCGGCGCGGACATCGCGGACGGAACAGGAACGGACTCAGCGGCCGTATCGCCCTGGGACATGGCCAGAGCAGCGGCAGCATCTTCCTGCGAGCGGATATAGCCGAAAACCGCTGAAATGGCCGCAGCCATCTTTTGGGACTGTTTGGTATCTGGTTTCATCATTCCCCCCCTTACACGGGTATATTGCCGTGTTTTTTCGGCGGCCGGGTTTCCCGTTTGCTGCACATGATTTCAAGGGCGTCTATCAGCCTGGGCCGGGTTTCGCTGGGGACAATGATCGCGTCAATAAAGCCTCTGGCGGCAGCACAGTAAGGATTGGAAAACAGATCGTCATATTCCTGAATTTTCTCCAGGCGCTTGGCTTTCGGATCTGTTGCCGTGGTGATTTCCTTGCGATGAATGATATTGGCGGCACCAGCCGCGCCCATGACCGCAATCTGAGCGGTCGGCCATGCAAAGGCCATATCCGCCCCCAGATCCTTGGAACACATGGCCAGATAAGATCCGCCGTAGTCCTTGCGGGTAACCAGAAGAAGCTTGGGCACGGTGGCTTCCGAATAGCACCAGAGCAGCTTTGCACCGTGACGGATAATTCCGCCCCATTCCTGATGACTTCCGGGCAGATACCCAGGCACATCGGCAATGGTCAGGATAGGAATATTGAAGGCATCGCAGAAGCGGATAAACCGGGTGGCCTTGTCCGAGGCATTGATGTCGAGACAGCCCGCCATGACATTGGGCTGGTTGGCAATGATACCCAGGCTTCTGCCGTTTAAGCGGGCAAATCCGATGAGAATATTGGGAGCAAAAAATTCATGGGGCTCAAAAAAAACGCCATTGTCCACGATGGATGCGATCACCGCCTTCATATCGTAAGACTGGTTGGGGCTGTCCGGGATGATGGCATCCAGCGCCGGATCCACGCGACGGGGGTCATCGCCCGTTTGCACGATGGGCGGATCTTCCATGTTGTTGGACGGCAGATAAGAGAGCAGGGTCTTCATTTTGATAATGGCGTCCTGATCGCTTTCACAGGCAAAGTGGGAGACGCCACTTTTTTCATTGTGGGCCATGGCGCCGCCCAGGTCTTCGAAGCTGATTTCTTCACCGGTAACGGATTTGATGACTTCCGGGCCGGTAATGAACATATAGCTGGAGTTTTTAACCATGAAAATCCAGTCGGTCATGGCCGGAGAATACACGGCGCCGCCCGCGGTTGTTCCCATAATAGCCGAGATCTGGGGAATGACGCCCGAGGCCAGGGCATTGCGATAAAAAATCTGACCAAATCCCGAAAGCGCATCCACGCCTTCCTGGATTCTGGCCCCGCCCGAATCGTTCATCCCGACAAAGGGCACACCGGCTTTCATGGCCAGATCCATGACCTTGCAGATTTTTTTGGCATGCATTTCTCCGAGGCTTCCGCCGCGGGCCGTAAAATCCTGGGAAAAGGCAAAGACCGGACGACCTTCCACCATACCGTGACCCGTCACCACACCGTCACTGGGAATGTCTATCTTTTCCATGCCGAAATTGGTGCACCGGTGCGATACGAACATGTCAATTTCCCGGAATGTGCCGGCATCAAACAGCAGATCCAGCCGCTCCCTGGCGGTCAGTTTGCCTTTTTCCCGCTCTTTGGCGATGGCTTTTTCACCGCCCATTTTCAGGATCTTTTTTTCCCGTTCCTTCAGATCCTTGATTTTGTCGTCCACAATACCCATTGTTATATCCTTTCTTATCTCATATTGGATGGCTGATAATCCATCTGCTGCGTTGCACTTCGCCTTTTGTCATGGCAACAAGTCGGAATGCAAAAAAAATGACAGGGCCAGACAATAGCTATGAAGTAGCCATTCGCACTACGATTTGTCAAGAAAAAAAAGCAATTGACCGGCCGCCGCTGTCGGCGACAACATCCCGCTTTCCACCTGCAGCGACAGTTGGGGCAGGTGCTGCCGGACTGCCGGGTGATGGTGAAACCGGTCTTTCAGTCCCTCTTCCACCAGAGACCACATCCAGGACAGAGACTGAGACCTGCGGTTCCGATCCAGCTCGCAGCTTAAGGTCATGATGTCCCGGTGTTTCAGGACAACCGCCCAGATCTCCTCGATGCCGGTCAGCTCCCTGGCGCTGCAGGTCAGCACCGGAGGCGACCAGTTGGGAGAGACGGGCCTCAAGAGATGCAGCGCTGTTTCATAGTCTTTTTGCGCCCTGCCGGCTTTTTCAATGTTATCCCCGTCAGCCTTGTTGATGGCAATGGCGTCGGCCAGCTCCAGCACCCCTTTTTTGATTCCCTGAAGTTCATCGCCGGCACCTGCCAGCATCAGGACCAGAAAAAAATCCACCATCGAGGACACGGTGATTTCAGACTGGCCGACTCCGACGGTTTCAACGATGATTACATCATAACCGGCTGCCTCGCAAACCAGCATGGTTTCCCGGGTTTTTCGGGCAACCCCGCCCAGGGTACCACCGGACGGCGACGGCCGGATAAACGCCCGGCTGTCCGAGGAAAGCCGCTCCATTCGGGTTTTATCGGCCAGAATACTCCCGCCGCTACGGGTGCTGCTGGGATCCACGGCCAGAACCGCCACGCGATGCCCTTTTTCAACCAGCAGCATGCCCAGACTTTCAATAAAAGAGCTTTTCCCAACGCCCGGAACGCCTGTAATCCCCAGACGCACCGCCTTTCCGGTGTGAAGCAGAAGCCGGTCCAGGATTCCCTGGGCCAAAATCTGATGGCTTGAAAGAGAGCTTTCGATCAAGGTAATGGTTTTGGCCAAAATCCGGCGGTTCCCATTCAGAAGGCCATTGACGCTGGCGTCTATCTCCACTGTCATCCGTGCTTTTTCTCCAGAACATTCAGCGTTTGATTGGCTGAATCCGTGATGGAGGTACCTGGGCCGAACACGCCGACCGCACCCGCCGCGAACAAAAATTCATAATCTGCCGGCGGAATGACCCCTCCGACCACGACCTTGATATCCTCCCCGCCGCCTGCCTTCAAAGCGGCAATGAGCTGGGGAACCAGGGTCTTATGCCCGGCGGCCAGGCTGGAAACGCCCACCATATGGACATCGTTTTCAATGGCCATTTTGGCGGCTTCTTCGGGTGTTTGAAACATGGGACTGATATCCACATCAAAGCCGATATCCGCATATGCCGTTGCCACCACCTTTACCCCGCGGTCATGGCCATCCTGACCCATTTTGGTCAGCAAAATTCGGGGTCTTCGTCCTTCTTTTTCAGCAAAATCCTGGCAGCGTTTCCGAAGGGTATCGATCACGCTGTTCTCCCCGAATTCCGAAGCATAGACACCGGAAATACACTGGGTGGTGGCGACAAATCGGCCAAATACTTTTTCCATGGCATCCGATACCTCACCGACGGTGGCTCTGGCCCGAATCGCCGATATGCAGGCTTCCAGAAGGTTGCCGTCACTTCCCGCGCAGCGGGTGATGTGATCCAGGGCTTTTTGAACTTCCGCCGCGTTTCGTTTGGCTTTAAGTTCCTTGAGGCGTTCCACCTGTTCGACGCGAACCGCATCCGTGACTTCCCGGACATCTCCAAGGGGTTTTTCCTCGATTTTGTATTTGTTCACGCCGACGATCACATCCAGGCCCTGATCGATCCGGGCCTGCTTTCTGGCAGCCGATTCTTCAATGCGAAGCTTGGGCATTCCGGTTTCAATGGCCTTGGCCATTCCGCCCAGCGATTGAATTTCAGAGATGATCTTGCGGGCTTCGCAGATGATGCCATCGGTCAGGGCTTCCACGTAATAGGATCCCCCCAGCGGGTCCACGACATGACAGACCTGGGATTCTTCCTGGACGATGATCTGGGTATTACGGGCAATTCGGGCAGAAAAATTGGTGGGAAGCCCCACGGCCTCGTCAAAGGAATTGGTGTGCAGGGACTGGGTTCCTCCCAGAGCCGCGGACATGCACTCCAGGGTGGTGCGGATAACGTTGTTGTAAGGATCCTGCTGCGTCAGGCTCCATCCCGAAGTCTGGCAATGGGTCCTCAGCATGAGGGACTGGACATTTTTGGGATTGAACGGCTTGATCAGCTCGTGCCACAGAAACCTGGCAGCCCTCAGCATGGCGATATCCATGAAAAAATTCATGCCGATTCCAAAGAAAAAGGACAATCTCGGGGCAAAGGTATCGATATCCATTCCGGTTGCCAGCGCAGCTTTGACATATTCCAGCCCGTCCGCCAGGGTAAAGGCGGTCTGAAGCACCGAGTTGGCACCCGCTTCCATCATGTGATATCCGCTGATGCTGACGGTATTGTACTTGGGCATGTGTTTGGAGCAATACCCGATAATATCCGATACAATCCGCATGGAAGGCGTCGGGGGATAAATATAAGTATTACGGGTTAAATACTCTTTTAAAATGTCGTTCTGGATGGTGCCGGTCAGTTTTTCCTGGGGCACCCCCTGCTCTTCGGCAGCCACGATATAACCGGCCAGGATCGGCAGAACCGCGCCATTCATGGTCATGGACACGGACATCTCATCCAGGGGGATCTGATCAAAGAGAATCTTCATGTCTTCGACGGAATCCACGGCAACCCCGGCTTTTCCGATATCGCCGACAACCCGGGGATGATCCGAGTCGTATCCCCGGTGGGTAGCCAGATCAAATGCAACGGAAAGCCCTTTTTGTCCACCAGCCAGGTTTTTCCGGTAAAATTCATTGGATTCCCTGGCTGTTGAAAATCCGGCATACTGGCGAATGGTCCAGGGCCTTCCAGCGTACATGGTGGCCATGGGACCCCGGACAAATGGGGCTATCCCCGGAAGGGTATTGACGTGTTCCATTCCTTCAAGGTCTTCGGCCGTGTAAAGCGGTTTGACCCGAATCCCCTCTGGGGTCATCCAGTCCAGGGTGTCCGGCGATTTCCCTTTAAGCAGTTTTGTGGCAAGGTCTGTCCATTTTTGTTTTTGCGGATGATCCGGCATGGTGCGCTCCTTATGATGATATCAATCGCTTGCAGTTTTTTTATTGGAAAACGGTGAAGGTTAAGAAGCCGGGAAACGCTCAAGTTCCGCGCTTCCCGGCTTCCCATTTTCTTAAGTTCTTAATGGTCTCTTTGGCACAGCTCGACCAGAATGCCACTGGTGGCCTTGGGGTGAAGAAATGCGATCTTTGCCCCGCCCGCGCCGATCCTGGGTTTTTCATCAATGAGCTTGATGCCCTTGGCTTTTAATTCTTCCAGAGCCGCTTCAATATTTTCAACACGGAAGGCAACATGCTGAATCCCCTCTCCCCGTTTTTCAAGATATTTGGCAATGGGGCCATCCGGTGATGTGGATTCCAGAAGTTCAACCTCGCTTTCCCCCACCGGAAAAAACGCTGTGGTCACCTTCTGTTCCTGAACCGTTTCAGAACCAGCAAATGAAAGGCCCAATACATCAGTCCAGAAATTTTTTCGTTCATCAATGCTGCTGACGGCAATTCCGAGGTGGTCAATTTTAAGAATTTTCATGAGTTACTCCCTGGCAGTCCAAAGGTTCCTGGTTTTTGTTATGCTTGGCATCCGATACCCTACCGGATCATAATAACCGGCGAATAGATTGAATCAAGAAAAAGCAAACAGAAAAATACGGACCATTCCGCATCAAGGAGCGGAAATTGCCCGCCATACCATTTCAAACAACACATTGGCCTGGGCAATCATACTTTCTTTTTGGCCACGCGAAACCCACATAAAAAAGGTTCGCTGTACAAAGCCCATCATAAAATCCAGCAATACGCCGGCGCGGACATTGGGGTTTAAAATCCCTTCTTTCTGCCCCTGGCTCAGGACCTCAAGAAACAGATTCATCATTTTCTTTTGTTGAAAGGTTTTATCCGCCATCCATGTTTTCATGGGAAGGGTCATAAATAATATTTTAGCCAGACCTTGATTGTTTTCATAATAATCAAGCTGAAGCCAGAAAACCTTTCTAAGTTTTTCCTTTAAATCCTCAATGCCCTGAAGGTGATCAACAATCCGGTCCGTCAACTTTCCCAGCCACACGTCCACAACCGCAAACACAAGCCCTTCCTTGCTGCCGTAATAGCCGTAAATGGTGCTGAAACTCACCCCCGCTTTTTTGGCAACCGTGCGGATATTGGCCTGGTGAAAATCCGATTCGGAAAATATCTCCAGAACCGCTGTTTCAAGCCGTTTCTGGATTTCGGGCTTAAAAACCTTGTTACCGTCTAAAGCACTCTTGTCACCGTTTGCCAAAATCATCCCATTCAACAAATTGAAATAATAATAAATTAATGATTTGCATTGCGATTGGAACCCTCTAATCACAATGCAAAAAAATAATGTTCTGCCGACATATATTTTATAACTCGTTGATATATAGATAATACCAGCAATAATTCAAATAAAAATATATTAAAAACGAAACATCGTTACTATTTTGATATATGAATGGATTTGTTCTGTCAAGAAGAAAAAACAGGCTGAAGTCGGAAGGATCATATAAAACCATCAAAAGTATCCGGACTTCAGCCTGTTTTTTCCATTCAGGATTTGAAATGATCCATTACCCGCTTAAAGCCGGGTAATGACTTGATAATGGTGTCATCCGACACGCAGAATGCAATTCTGAAATGTCCGGGTCCGCCAAAACCGCTTCCGGGAACCACGAGGATCAGTTCCTGTTGCAGCGCTTTTACAAATTCAACGTCATCCGGTATGGGCGTTCGCGGGAAGAGATAAAATGTCCCCGGCGGTTTTACAAAATCATAGCCACTTTCCAAAAGACCGTTGCAGAGAAGTTCCCGTTTTCTGGCATAAGCGGAAATATCCACGCTTGCTCCCTGCATCCTGGCAATCACACGCTGCATGAGGGCCGGCGCATTGACAAAGCCCAAGATTCTATTGGTCAGCGCCATGGCGCCCAGCAGCGTTTCCTTATAAGTCGCGGCAGGATTTACGGCAATAAATCCGATCCGTTCCCCCGGAATCGAGATGTCCTTTGAATAGGAAGTGGTCATAATGCTTTCGACATAACAGCCAAACACACTGGGGACTTTGACCCCATCATAGATGACTTTTCGATAAGGCTCATCGGCCATCAGGTAAATGGTTCGGCCAAACGATTTTCCCTTTTGGGTCAGCACGTTCCCCAGTGCCATCAGGCTGTCTTCGGAATAGATCTGTCCGGTCGGGTTGTTGGGAGAATTGATCAGGACGGCCTTGGTCCTTGGCGTAATGGCATTCGAAATGGCCTCGATATTCAAGGTAAAATCCGGGTGAGTCGGAACCGTTTTTAATACTCCGCCATGATTGCCGACATAGAACCCATATTCCACAAAATGGGGCGTCGGCGTCAGAATTTCATCCCCGGGATCGAGAAGCGCTTTCAGAATGACATTCAGTCCACCCGCGGCACCGCAGGTCATGATAATCTCGGACGCGGAAATCGAAACGCCCTGCTCCGAACACAGATAATCCGCAACGGCTTTGCGGACTTCCGGATAACCGGTATTGGGCATATACCCGTGACATCCCGGCGTTTCGTGGTCTAAAAGGGTTTTCAGAATGGTTTTGAATGCCTCGGGCGGATCCAGGTTGGGATTTCCCAGGCTGAAATCATACACATTTTCCGCCCCGTGAATGGCCTTCAGGCGGCCGCCTTCCTCAAACATCTTGCGAATCCATGAGGATTTTGTCAGAATGCCTTCAATATGCTTGGCTATCGTCATGATCGGTTTCCTTATTTTTATGTTGCCTGATCTTGTTAATAACATTTCGGACTTTTTCTTTCATGATTCCTCCTCGCTGCCTGGGGTCCGTTGCTCATAAAAGCTTTTTCTGAAATCATCGAAAGCATCATGCATGATGGCGTTTCGCATTGCCCCCATCAGATGGGTATAATAATGAATGTTGTGAAGGGTATTCAACCGGTATGCAAGAATTTCGCGGGACATGTACAAATGGCGCAGATAGGCTCTGGAATAATGCCGGCACGTGTAGCAGTCGCACTCGGCATCAATGGGCGCCGTATCGGTTCTGAAACGGGCATTGCTGATATTCAGCGTTCCGTTTGGCGTAAACAACTGTCCGTTTCTGGCATTTCGCGTCGGCATCACGCAGTCGAACATGTCCGCCCCGCGGCTGACCAGCTCGACCAGGTTTTCCGGGGTTCCAACACCCATGATATATCTCGGGGAAGAACGCGGAAGATGCCGAAGGGTGATCTCGGCCATCTCCAGCATGACGTCCGCCGGCTCTCCAACGCTTAATCCGCCGATGGCGTATCCGGGAAATTCCATTTCCACAAGAGCCTCGGCCGAAGCCCGGCGCAGCTCCGGGTACATTCCTCCCTGAACGATTCCGAACAGCGCACTGGCATCACCGGCCCGATCCTTCCAGGCGGTTTTACATCGTCTGGCCCAGCGCGTGGTCAGATCCAGGGCATCGGCGGCTTCTTTTTGCGTTGAAGGATAGGCAATACACTGATCCAGACACATGATGATATCGGCATTCAGGCAAAGCTGAATTTCAATGGCCTTCTCCGGGGTGAGCAAATGCCTGGAGCCATCGATATGGGACTGGAAGTCCGCGCCTTCTTCGGTGATTTTTCTCAACCTGGCCAGGGAAAAGACCTGAAATCCACCGCTGTCGGTCAGAATGGGCCTTTCCCAGTGCATGAAACGGTGAAGCCCCGAAAAAGCCTGAATGACATCACACCCGGGTCTCAGGTATAGGTGGTAGGTATTGCCCAGAATGATCTGGGCGCCGCAGGAAATCAGATCTTCGGGCGAAAGGGACTTGACGGTTGCAAGCGTGCCGACCGGCATGAAGACCGGAGTTTCAATATCTCCCCGCGCCGTATGGATGGTTCCGGCCCTTGCCAGGGTCGTTGTTGACCTTGATATTTCTTTAAATTCCAGATGAGCCCCCGTCAATCAATCAGCATGGCATCCCCATAGCTGTAAAACCGGTAGCCTTTTTGAATGGCTGCCTGGTAAGCATTCAAAATTGTGCTCCGACCTGTAAAAGCAGATACCAGCATCAACAGCGTCGATCGGGGCAGGTGAAAATTCGTAATCATGGCATCCACGACCTTGAATTGGTAACCGGGATAAATAAACAGATTACAGGGCCCGGCGCCTGCCATGACCCTTCCGTTTTCAGATGCGGAAAATTCCAGCGTTCGAACGCTGGTGGTGCCCACAGCCACAACGCGGGCGCCGGCGGCTCTGGCATCGTTGATGATCTCAGCCGCCTGCCTGGTAATTGCATAGGTTTCGCTGTGCATCCGGTGATCGCGGATATCCGACACCCTTACCGGAATAAAAGTGCCATAGCCCACGTGAAGGGTAATGGGGACCACCGCAATTCCCATATCCCGCAATTGAGTCATCAGTTCCGGTGAAAAGTGAAATCCGGCCGTCGGCGCGGCAATCGCCCCTTTTTCAGAGGCATAGATGGTCTGATAAGCGGTATGATCTTCGCGGAACTCGGTCCCGGGTTCCCGTCGGATATAAGGCGGAAGCGGCACTTTCCCCACCTGATACAGAACCTGATCAAAATCATTTTCACAGGTAAACTTGACTTCGTAACAATCTCCAGCCTGTCTCAGCACCTCGGCTCGAAGGCCTTGATCGAAAAAAATCGTTGAGCCTGTCCGGGTTTTTTTTGAACTCTTGATCAGGCAGGTACAGGCAAATTCGCCGGCTGTTTTTCGACCGGCCTGGCCATCGGCATACGTCAAAATCAGGACCTCGGCCTTGCCGCCGGTATCTTTGCGGCCCAATATTCTGCCGGGAATGACCTTAGTATTGTTGACAACCAGCACATCGCCGGAGCGCATCAGGTTGGGCAAATCGCGGAAGACCCGATGGGAAATATTGCCGGATCCGCGATCCAGATGAAGCAACCGGGAGCGATCTCTTTGCTGACAAGGCATCTGGGCGATACGGTCTTCGGGAAGTTCATAATCATAATCATCCAGAGCATGCATCGGATCACCTCTTTCCCAGATACACCAGACACAAGCCAGCGAACATGAGCACCAGGCCAAAGCGCCTGAGCGATGCATCCGGCATTTCCAGGATCTTGGATACCCAGGATTTCATTTGCTCCGGAAAAGCAAAATACGGAAGCCCTTCGATGATCATGACCATACCCAGTACGCAGAGAAAAAAATCCATCGGTTCATCATTCCATTTCAGTTCCCGAGGCGGAATCAACCCGGAACTTGTCATTTTCCTTCAAAAGGGACATCCTGACAAGGGTCTTGCGCAACGACGCAAAAAAATAGCCAGATGGCTCCCGGTTGCAATCTGACTTCCGCCCCCTTTCGAACAATCAGTCAATGGACATCAGAAACGTTCTCAGATTCCGTTTCCGACTGTCCAACCCGATTTTCTTTCGAATCCGATCCCGGTGGGATTCAATGGTTCTTCGGGAAAGTCCCATCAGTTCGGCGATTTCCTTGGATGTAATCCCCATTCGGACCAGCTTGGCAATCTGCAATTCGGACTTGGTCAACTTAAAATGACGGGATGTCAATTTAGGGGAAAACGGCGAGATGATATCCTTGACATTGGATTCAAGAATCGTCAGATAAATCCCCTGCTTTTCGTTCAGTTCTGATTCTCTGAGCTTTTTGATATAGGGTGAGATCATTTCTTTAACATTGAACAGCACTTTTTCTTCCAGTTCCATCCTGTCCGAGTCTCGTTTTTTCAGAAGGGATTTCAGCGCGGTGTTCACTTCCTTAAGATTCTGGGTCTTGATTTTCAATTCGGCTTCCCGATCTTTTAAGGACTTAACCAATTCATTCTTTTTAGTCACATCGCTGAAAAAAGAAAACAGAAAAGAGCTCCCTCCCATATCCAGGAAATTGGTGCTGAATTCCAGCAATACGACATTGCCTTCCTTATGCAGGAGCTGGGCTTCATACTGGGTTGCCCCTTTTCGAACAGCCTTTCGAATATCGGAAGCAAGCTGGCGATGACCCTCGGGCTCAAAATCATAGATCGACTTTCGCTGAAGTTCTTTGGGCAAATATCCTAGAATTGAAGCCGCGGATGGGTTCACCTCCTGGATTATGCCACGGGTATCGGTAATCCAGAATCCTTCCATGGCGGTCTGAAGAATCATTTCATTTCGATGGGTCTGCTCAACCAGCGCCGCTTCGGTCTTTTTGTGTTCCTGAATTTCCTCAAAGAGCTTAAAATTGGATTCGGTAAGCTCGGCAGTCCGCAGACGGACTCGCTGTTCCAGCATTTGATTGGCTTCTTTAAGGAGTTTATCCACATCATTTTTATGCAGAGCCAGTTCAATGGCGGACTTCATCTGATTTTCATCAAAAGGCTTCAAAATATACCCGAGAGGGTCGGACAGCTTGGCCCGGGCAATGAGGGCTTCATCTGAATAAGCTGTTAAAAATATTACCGGAATGTCCAGATCAATCCGGATTCTTTCCGCGGCGGCAATGCCATCCATTGGGCCGGGCATCACAATATCCATTATGATTAAATCCGGCTTCAACGTCTTTGCCAGGTCAATCGCTTCTTCCGCGGAACCGGCGATATCGGGCACATCATATCCGATGGAAACCAGAAGCTCCTGCAACCGGATGGCAATAACGACTTCATCATCTACGGGTAATATTCGTTTCATGGCAGCTCTATTATGGACCAAGGTGGTGGTTAATGAGAATCCCCTGAGACAAACTCTGATTGTATCACATTCAGCAGTTCTTCTCCAATAGCAATGCCCATGTCGACAAATTCAGGGCCATAAGCCTTTCCGGTCTGAGTGCGAAAGGTCTGCTTGATTTTTAAAAGCCCTTCCATACCCTTGGGATAGCGGCTCAGGAATTCCGACAACGGCGGGTCAAAAAAAGACACCATGTCCCACACCGTATGCGAAAAATTATCCGGCCCCCAGCGGAATTTATCGGCGTCATAGAGACAATCGGCTACCAGAGCCCCTTCAAGCGTGTTGATGCTGACGGGAGGCTGGAACGCTTCATGATTGCGGATGGCCCGGCAGATGTCTTCAATTTCATCCGAAGCATACGGATAGGCTCGAAGCGTTTTCCGGGCATATTCCGCCCCTTCAACGGCATGGTGCTTCATTTTCCGTTTAATATCATGAAGGAGCCCGGCACTTTGCACGATGATGACGCGCTGCTCCGTGTAAGCATTCGAATACCCGCAGCGGCTGCCTTCAATCATCATCAATACGCCGGCGTCAACGGTTACCTTGACGGCATGGTCAAGCCCATGACCGAAATCGTCTTCCAGGTGCTCGGCGACAAACGCATACAGACTTCTCAAAACCGGGTTGGTACGAAAAAAACTTCTCGATATATCAAGCAGAGGTGAAAAGTCCCTGTAAAAAGCAGGCTGTGGAAACCGTGACACAATTTGGCGAGCCCGCTGGCGCATCCGGGCATAAACGGGGGACATGGCTTTTGGAGATTTTTCAATCAGAATCATGGTAGATGGGAATTAGAACCAATCATAATTCATCAGCTTTCAGATACTGAAAAGAAACCTTCGCAGACTTTCCACTTTCCACCTTCCTTGATGACATTGACGGTCTGGTCCAGCGGAGTGGTTTTCCCGAGAAAGAACAGTTTCCCCACATAGGCAAACAACGGATTGATTCCTTTTTTCATGTCTCCGGTAATTCGAATTTCAGCGCTGCTGGAATTCATTTTAAGCGTTTGGGTTTTGACGTTAAAAAGAGTGTTTTTCATATAACTGACGTCATATCCCCGTTCATTGGCCTGCTTTGCCGTGCTTTGAATGTAGGCGGCAACCACTTTGTTTTCATCATCCAGCGCCAGTTCGTCGCAGAGTCGGGTCGCCATTGCCGAATCAAGCTGATAATACATCCTTGCAAACTCAACCGCGGCCTTGCTGGGTGTATCTCGCGTATCCGCAAAAACAAAAATGACCTGAAAAAAGAATGCAAGCAGAAATACCGTTGTGAATGCCGAGCGCTTGTTGTCCTGAGCCATGAATCGTTCCTCCGCCTGATGATTCAGAAATAAATGAATGACCAATTCGATCAAAGTTCTGAAAATGCGATTGTATTTGAGCAGGAATAATGGCAGACTATCCCTGTTTGTTCCATCTTAATAGCATTAATCTGATTTTGATAGCATGGAATGTTCTCCGAAACAAGACTTTTTCATTCGCTTCAAACCCTGAAAAAATTCTTTTAATGAACATGAAGCATTACCGACAACATTTCATTCGCCGAAATCTGATCCTGAGAGCCAAAATCCTTCAAGCCGCTCGTTTATTTTTTATACAAAACGATTATCTTGAAGTCGAAACCCCGGTACGGATTCCGGCCCCAGCCCCTGAAACCCATATTGATGCCCAGGAAGCCGAGGGGTGGTTTCTGCATACGTCTCCGGAACTCTGTATGAAAAGACTCCTCGGTGCCGGATACCCTCGAATATTTCAAATCTGCCGGTGTTTCCGCAAACAGGAAAGGGGCCGGATGCACCTGCCCGAATTCACCCTTCTGGAATGGTACACTGCCGGCCATACCTATCTGGAAATGATGG
>CAIVVZ010000464.1 GCA_903909505.1 uncultured Desulfobacteraceae bacterium | reverse complement strand
TTGATGATGGCAGTCGAGGGGGCAGCCGGATCCATCATGGACAGCAGACTTTTCCCCTGAATCCTCTCCCTGGCGTAATTCAGCGCATGCATATAGGCGGCGCTCGCCATTGAAAACCCCTGAAGGCCAACTCCAAGCCTGGCTTCATTCATCATGTGAAACATGGCTTTCATGCCCTTGTTTTCTTCTCCCAGAAGAAATCCCCGGCATTTGCCCTTTCCCCCAAGGGTCAGACTGCAGGTGGCGCTGCCGTGAATCCCCATTTTCTCTTCGATGCCGGTGCACACGACATCGTTGGGCTCGCCCAGGCTTCCGTCATCATTTACCCATATCTTGGGAACGATGAACAGGGAGATTCCCCGGGTCCCGGCAGGTGCTCCTTCAATGCGGGCCAAGACCGGATGAATGATGTTTTCAGTGAGATTCTGCTCGCCTCCGGTGATAAAAATCTTATTTCCCGTAATGCTGAAGGTCCCATCCGGATTCCTGACAGCGGAAGTGGTCAGGGCTCCGACATCAGATCCTGCCTGAGGTTCGGTCAGCAGCATGGACCCGCCCCATTTGCCGGTGTACATGTTTTTGAGAAACAACTGTTTTTGATGCTGGGTCCCGAAGACTTCGACGAGCTTTCCGGCGCCGTGGCAAAGGCCGGGATACATTCCAAAAGCGCAGTTGGCGCCGTTGAAATATTCGGCGATGGCCAGCGATACGGTGAGTGGCAGCCCCTGTCCGCCGACCTCGGGATCATCCATCATCGCAATCCATTCGCCTTCCCGGTACAGTTTGAATGCCCGGTGAAAGGATTCCGGCACCTTAACGACGCCGTTTTCAAATCGGCATCCTTCCCGGTCTCCGGCGGCGTTAATGGGCAGCAGCTCTTTTATCGCCAGGTTTCTGGCCTCGCTTAATATCAAATCGAAGGTTTTTCGATTAAATCCGGAAAATTTCTCATGTTTGATCAGTTTTTCTACTTCAAGTTGCTCATAGAGGACAAAATCCATGTCCCGTCGATCCGATATTTCCTGTGCCATTTTGTTCTCCTGATGCCTTTACGGATAGGCCAAGGACTGAAGGTTTTTATTACCACATTCAGTCTTTAGTCTATGCAAGTTGTGACGGTTATAAAATAAACCTGGAGATGATCTCCTTCATGATTTCGGTTGTTCCGCCGCCAATGGAAAGAATCCGATTGTCCCGGTAAAGCCGCTCGACCAGATACCCTCTCATGAACCCGTAACCGCCAAAAATCCGAACCGCATCATATGTGACCTTGTCGCTGACGCTGCAGGCAAAGTTCTTGGCCATGGAGATTTCCTTGATCTGATCCATGCCGGCATCGATCTTGGCCGCTACCCGATAAGAAATTCCCGGCTGACTTCAACCATGGTCGCCATATCCGCCAGCTTGTGCCGGGTGACCTGTAAGGATTTGAGGGATTTTCCAAAAGCCTTCCGCTCTTTTGAATATTGAAGGGAAGCCTCCAGCGCAAGCTGGGCGGTCATGCTGTCGATGATTGCCAGTTGGAGCCGTTCGGACTGAAAATTTCCCATGATGCCATAAAAGCCCTGGTTTTCCTCTCCCAACAGATTGTCCACCGGAACCCCGCAGTTGTCAAAATAAATCTGCGCCGTATCCGATGACCACCACCCGGTCTTTTTCAATTTTTCGGATACGGAATAGCCCGGAGTTTTGGATTCGATGACAAGTAAGCTGATGCCATGCGCGCCTTCTTCTCCGGTTCGGACTGCACAGGTGATCTGATCGGCCCGGCAGCCGCTGGTAATAAATGCCTTGCCGCCGTTGACGACATAATGGTCGCCGTCCCGGACCGCCGTGGTCTGCAGGTTTGCTACATCCGAGCCGCCGCTTGGCTCGGTAATGGCCAGAGCCGCAATCTTTTCTCCGGCCAGAACCGGCGGTAAAAAACGGTTTTTCTGTTCTTCCGTGCCCATTCTGACGATCGGCGGAAGGGCGATGTTCAGTGAACCCAAGCTTGCCACAAATCCGCCTGACCCGGAGCGCATCAGTTCTTCCCAGACAGCGATCTGGAAAAAAATATCCCCTGGGGTTCCGCCATAAGCTTCCGGATAGCCGGTTCCCAGAATCCCGATATCAGAGGCTTTTTTGTAAATATCGCGGGGAAACTCGCCGGCTTCTTCCCACGCTTCAATAAAGGGCGTGATTTCTCCGGTTACAAACTCTTTGACAGAACCGCGAACCAGTTGATGCGATTTGCCAAAATATTCCTGAAACCCGGATTGAGCCTTGAATTCATATGTCATGGCGTGTCCTGATTGTCTATGTAAAAGTGCTGTTTTTTTTATGATGTGATTGAGTTAAAGCATCATGCCCGGTTCATGACGGTTTACTCGGGTAAAGGAGCAGGCGGAAAGACCAGGGCAGAGCCTTCGGCCACGAGCTCCCCTTTCTGGTTGGTCCAGGAAAGCGCCATACGCACCCACCGTTTCTTTTCGATTTTTTCGATAATTTCACCGGTTGCGGTAATGGTGTCGCCAAAATACGTCGGGGCTCTGAACCGGGTATTGATTTCAAGGGCAACGGTGCCAAGTCCTGGCAGTTTCATGCCCAGAACCGGTGCAATCAAGCATTGGGGAAGGGCACCGTGGGCGATTCGTGTTCCAAATGGCGTTTTCTTTGCAAATTCCTCGTTCAGGTGCATGGGGTTGAAATCTCCTGAAATTCCGGCGAACAGGTAAACATCGGTTTCGGAAATGGTCTTGGTAAACGAGGCGGACATGCCGATTTCCAGCTCGTCAAAAGTATAGCCCAGTTCCATTTTGAATTTTTCATCGGGCCGGAAGTGGTCGATGTCCATGATGGTGGACGTGGTCTTTTTCGCAAACACGGCCTTGACCTTGAGGCCGGTTTTCATCTGGCTGATGGGAATGCCCTTGACGATGTGGGTCAGGGGGGTGTCTGCGCCGTCAAGCCGGATCTGCGCCAGAATATACGGCGGTTTTATGGGCTGATAAGGCTCTCCATAACGGATAATGGTAAAATTGGTTACAGTCCCGAACGGTTTAAGTTCCACCCAGTTGTCTGTGAGTAGAGTAAAGCATTTTTCGCAGGTCGAGCGGGGTGGCACAAAGACTTTGTCACAGGTGGGACATTTGACGCCCATGATCTTTTTTTCATCCCGAAGGGCGATAAGAAACCGGCTTCCGGTTTTTCCGGCAAAATATTGATAGGGAAGGGCCAGTTTGCCTTCCACGACAAAACAGTCTGATTGCATGGTCTCTCCTTAATCGATGATCTCAAAATAAAGAATGTCATTTACCGTGCCGGTGCGTTTGTCATTCCAGACGGGCCGCACCCGGGCTCCTTTTTTGGCCCGGTCGATATCCGAGGCTTTCAACTCATGCCAGAATGTCTCATGATCCTTACAGCCGTCCAGAAGGAAATGCGCGGATATATAAGGAGTTTCCCGGCTTTCTCCAGTCAAGGGGTCGGGGCTGGCATAAAAAGTAATATCCGGAGTGGCAATAACGCCTTCGGGCCCGACTTCGACCCAATCGGTTGCCCGTATTTGGCATTCTGCGCAGACTTCACGGGGAGGAAGCTGAAGCCTGTTGCATTGAGGGCATTTGTTGGCCAGGATCTTTTTTTCTTTCAGGGCATTCAGAAATTTCCCCATGACAGGGCCTGTAGCAAACCGCTGGGAAATGGACAGCACCTGCTTGAGGACGATCAGCTCTTCCGGCTTTTCTTCCGGTTTTCCGGCTGGTGTGTATTTTTTGAAGAAACGGGTGGCTTTGGTGAGAAGGCCCAGGTCTCCTTCGACCTTGAGGCGACCGGAGGTAAAGGCTGTCATGCCATCCAGTTTTCCCAGGGTAATATCAATCCAGTCCCTTGCCGAGATGGTCGTGGTGACCTGCGGGTCATGCAGGCCTTCCAGGACTTTTACGGCACCGTCTTTGACGGAAACGGTCCAGTTGCCGCCACCTGAGCCGGTGATGACATAGCCGTAATTGGCGGTGATGTCCTTGACCCCGTCCGGGTTGACGCGGGACTCCATGGTTCCGAAAATATCGGCAACCGTTACCTCCGGGGCGTTGCTTTTTTTCGCTCTGGGTTCCAGCCCCCATTTGCGGAGATCTTTTTTCAGCACTTTTCCGATCGGGCTTCGCGGCAGGTCCTGATCCAGAATTTCAACATATTTTGGGACCTTGAAACCAGCCAGATTCTTGCGGCAGAATTCCACGATTTCCTCTTCAGTCAGGCTCTCATCCAAAGGGATGACATAGACCTTGACTTCCTCACCCAGAATGGCATCCGGAACGCCGATGGTTGCAGCCTCCTGAATCTTGGGATGGGTTGCCAGCAGATTGTCGATTTCCTTGGGATAAATGTTTTCACCACCGCGGATCACCATGTCCTTGATCCGGTCCACAATGAAGACATAGCCGTCTTCGTCCTTGTAGCCCACATCTCCGGTATGAAGAAATCCGTTAACAATCGTCTCCTCGGTCTCCTGGGGCCGGTTGAAATAGCCTTTCATGACCGCATCCCCGCCGATAACGATTTCACCCGTCTGATGGGGAGCAAGTTCGCCTCCGGCTTCATCAACGATTTTGACGATCTGGCCCGGTAGGGCCAGTCCAATGGAGCCAACCTTGCGGATCCCATCCCTTGGGTTCAGGGTGCTGACGCAAGTGACCTCGGTGAGGCCGTATCCTTCAATAATTGGGATATTAAAGGCTTCCTGAAACCGGTTAAAGGTTTCCGGGGTGAGCGGGGCTGCGCCGCAGATTCCGAACTTCAGGGAGCTCAGATCATATTTCTGTCTGCTGGGGTCTGTCAGCAGGATCTGATAAACGGCCGGAACCGCTGACCAGAAATTGACCCTGTAGCGATCCACAACTTCCCAGAATTCGCTGGCGCTGAAGG
>CAIVVZ010000463.1 GCA_903909505.1 uncultured Desulfobacteraceae bacterium | reverse complement strand
GGGAAGGGTTTCAATCAGATAGACCCGGCGATCTTCCCGGGTAGCGGCAAGCGCCGCGCTCATTCCGGAAATGCCGGCCCCCACAACCAGAAGATCGGCGCAGCAGGGAATTTCGCTTTCAACCAGGGCTGTGCTGAAGGCCACCCGCCGGATTGCGGCCCGAATCAGGGTTTTTGCTTTTTCGGTTGCAGCGGTCCGGTCCGGGGTCACCCATGCGCATTGTTCCCGGATGGCGGCCATCTGCACCAGAAACGGATTGAGTCCCGCACTTTGAAGCGTGCGCTGAAACGTCCGCTCGTGTTCCTTGGGAGAACATCCGGCAACCACCACATGGGTCAGGGAATTAGCGACAATTTCCCTGGTGATCAGAGCCTGACCTTCCGCCGAGCACAACAATTCATGGCGCCTGGAGAAGACCACCCCCGGAAGTGTCCCGGAGAACGTCACCAAGGCGCCCATGTCCACGGCATCCCGGATATTGGGCCCGCACTCGCAGACATACACGCCGATCCGGTTCATTTTTTCAGTTGCCGCTGAACCGCCCCCGCCGCCTCCATCAGGGCTTCCGAGAACGTGGGATGGCTGTGAATGGTTCTGGCGATATCTTCGGAGCTGGCTCCCATTTCCATGGCCATCACTGCTTCCGCGATCATTTCGGAAACCCGCGGGCCGATCATGTGCACGCCAAGAATCCGGTCGGTCCGGGCATGGGAAAGGATTTTAACGAGCCCATCGGTTTCGCCCATGCACCGCGCTCGGGCATTTCCGGAAAACGGATAGGCGCCGGCAACATAGGGGATTTCCCGCGCCTTGACCTGCTCTTCGGTCAGTCCCACGCCGGCCACTTCCGGCCAGGTATAGACGACCGACGGCAGGGTATCGTAGCTGACCTCCGAAGACAGTCCGGCCATGGCTTCGACCGCGGCAATTCCCTCCGCGGACGCCTTATGCGCCAACATGGGGCCGGGAACCATGTCGCCGACCGCATAAATTGAAGGAACGCTGGTCTGATAATTGACATCAATGCGGACCTGTCCGGTTTTCTCAACCATGTTAACGCCGATGGCTTCAAGACCCAGTTCCTTGGTCAGGGGCTTTCGGCCCACGGCAACCAGAACCCGGTCAAATTCCATTACCTCCTGCTTGCCGCTGGATTCAAGGGTCAGCGTCACCCCGCCTTCGAAGACTTCGGCATGGGTCACGGTGGTTTTAAGGCGAAAACCCATTCCCTGTTTGTCGAGAATGCTCTTCAAGGCCCGGCTGATCTGGCCGTCCAGGCTTGCGGCGATCTGGGGCAGCATTTCGATGACCGTGACCTTTGCGCCCAGGCGCTGCCAGACAGAGCCCAGTTCCAGGCCGATATAGCCCCCCCCGATTATCCCCAGTGTTTTGGGAACCTCGGAGAATTTCAGCGCGCCGGTGGAGCTGACAATCCGGTCTTCGTCGAATTCCAGGCCCGGAACCAAGACCGGAGCGCTGCCGGTTGCCAGCAGAATGAATTTTGCTTCAAGAACGCGGATGCCGCCGTCGCCGCCCGTAACTTCAACGCGATGCGGGTCCATGACCCTGGCTGTTCCCTGAAGGAGCGTCACGCGGCCGGCTTCCAGAAGCTTTCTCACCTGTCCGGTCAGGGCTTCCACCACCTGGTCTTTTCGGGTCATCATGGCTGCCAGATCCAGTGTCGGATCCGTCACCCGAATGCCGTGAGCCGACAGACCGCTTTTTAACATCGCATAAATTTCGCTGGAATCCAGAAGGGCCTTGCTGGGAATACAGCCCACATTCAGGCACACACCGCCGGGCCGCGCCTCTTTTTCCACGCAGGCCACCGTCATTCCCAGCCCCGAGGCTTTCACCGCGGCCGTATAACCGCCGGGGCCGCTGCCGATGACCACCAGATCGTAGGTATTTTCTGCTGCCATGATCAAATCTCCATCATGAGTCGTTCGGGTTCTTCGATGCATTCCTTGATCCGTTTCAGGAAGGAGACGGCGCCCCTGCCATCCACAATGCGGTGATCGTAGCTGAGCGCCACATACATCATGGGGCGAATAACGATGGCGTCATCGATCACCACCGGCCGCTTTTCGATCTTGTGCATGCCCAGGATAGCGCTTTGCGGGGGATTTAAAATGGGGGTGCTGAGAAGAGAGCCATAGACGCCGCCGTTACTGATGGTAAACGTGCCGCCTTCCAGATCGCTCAGGCCGAGCTTTCCGGAAGCGATTTTATCCACTGCCGATGCAATGGCTTTTTCCAGATCCGCAAACCCCATGCGATCCGCATGGCGAAGGACCGGTACCACCAGCCCCCGCTCGCTGCCGATCGCAATGCCGATATGATAGTAATGGTGATAGACGATGTCCTTTGCGTCGATAAACGCATTGATCTCGGGAAAGTCCTCAAGCGCGGCAATGCCGGCCTTGATAAAAAACCCCATGAAGCCCAGGGACACCCCGTGTTTTTTCTGAAAGGATTCTTTGTGCTGGGCTCTTAGGGCCATCACCCGACTCATATCGATTTCATTGAACGTGGTGAGCATGGCCGTCTGCTGCCTGACCTGCACCAGCCTTTCGGCAATCCGCAGACGGATCGGGGTCATGGTTTTTCGGGTCGTGGGTTCATCCCCGGCATCATGAAGGGATTTATCCACGGGCGATTGCAAAGGGGCTCCGGCTGCGGGCCCGACAGGCATTACCGTCATCGATTCAAGATAAAGCAGGACATCTCCCTTGGTGATTCTGCCGCCAGGTCCGGTTCCGGTGACGGTAGCAATATCGACAGGATGTTTCATCCGGTTTTCGTGGATGAGGCGGCGGACGGAGGGAGATAGCTGCGTCAAATCGTGAGTGGGTGAATGTGATAATGCGGGAGGAGTATCCACCGGCGGTGCGGATGATTGGGCATCGGCAGGCGGGAGGGACGGAGAAGTGTCAGGTATCGGCGGCTCCGAGGGCTGAACACCCGGGGCCAGGTGAAGCAGCGGAGAAGAGGACAAGGGTGTAAGAGCGGGTGTCCCGGCGTCTTCAGCCACGGCAAGGGTTGCGACGACCGTACCGATGGGCACGGTCGTTCCCGCCGGAACCTGAATGTGAAGCACCCCATCGGCTTCCGCCGCCACTTCCAGAGACACCTTGTCGGTTTCAATCACCAGTATGGGCTCATCTTTTTTTACCGCATCCCCGTCATT
>CAIVVZ010000462.1 GCA_903909505.1 uncultured Desulfobacteraceae bacterium | reverse complement strand
CGGGTTGCTGGGCGAGATGCTGGCGGAGTTGATGGGGGGGTTCGAGCGTAGGGAGTTGAAACCCCTGAAGCGAACCGTGTTCGGGATTGAGGAATCGGCGAATGCCTTCCGGTATATGGCCCAGGCCAGGCATATCGGTAAAGTGGTGTTGACCGGGATTGCTAAAGGGGTGAGGATCCGGTCGGATGCGACCTATCTGATCACCGGGGGGCTCGGGGCACTGGGACTCGAGACGGCCCGCTGGATGGCGGAGCAGGGGGCCGCAAACCTGGTGCTGGTTGGAAGAAGCGAAGGATCGGCCGCGGCAAGGGAGCAGGTCGTAAAACTGGAACATTCGGGTGTGAGGGTAAAGGTCCTTAAGGCGGACATCTCAAAGGGGGTTGAGGTTTCGCGAATGCTGGAAGCGCTCTCCGGGATGCCGCAGCTCAAAGGGATTATCCATGGGGCCGGTGTTCTGGCCGACGGGGTTCTGATGAGACAAGACAGGGGGCAAATTCAAAAGGTGATGTCGCCGAAGGCGGAGGGTGCCTGGAACCTGCACGAAGCCACGCGGGGGATCAAGCTCGACTTTTTTGTCTGTTATTCTTCCGTGTCGGCCGTACTCGGGTCGGCGGGGCAGTCCAATTATGCGGCGGCCAATGCTTTCCTGGATGGATTCGTTCATGAGCGCCGAAGAGAGGGGTTGCACGGTCTGAGTGTCAACTGGGGGCCTTGGAAACTCGGTATGGCAGCCGGGATGGAAAATCGGGACACGGAGCGGATCGCAGCCCAAGGGTTCATGACGATCGCCCCTGCGGAGGGAGTTGGGATCCTGGAGCGACTGCTTCTTCAGGACGAGACGCAAGCCTGCGTGTTGCCGGTGAACTGGGACAAGTATCTCCGGTACCATTATCACGGCGCAATTCCGCCCTTTTTTAAAGCAATGTCGGGAGGGAGTTCCGGGAAACGGGGCGTATCGGGAGAGAAGTCCGCCATCCTCGGGAAATTGGAGGGGGCGATAGCCGGGCAAAGGCGAACGGTCCTTCAGTACTACGTGCAAATGCAGGTAGCTGCCGTGTTAGGAGAAAAGGTGCCGGATGGGATAAAGCCGAGGCAGAGGCTTTTTGATCTGGGGATTGATTCCCTCACGGCGGTGGAGCTCAAGAACCGTCTCCAATCCGGGCTTGATATTTTGCTGGGGGCTACCCTGGTGTTTGACTACCCGACGGTCGAAGCGCTGGTTGATCATCTTCTGGAGGAATTGTTTTTTAAGAAAGGACCGGAGCGATCCTCAGGGAAGAGGACAGGGATGAAACCAGGGGACGCCGAGCCATCCCTATTGAACATCGCTCTGGAAGAGGCATCGCAGGACGAGATTGCCCGGATGCTTGCAACGGAACTTGAGGCCGGAAAAGGGATCTGATGGAAGAAACGGGAAAAACCGATTATAAAGCCTTGATGTCAAAAGCCCTCGTCGAATTGAGGGAGCTCAGAACAAGGCTTAATGAAAGCGAGCGGGGCAAGAGCGAACCGGTTGCGATCATCGGCATCGGCTGCCGTTATCCCGGAGGGGCGGACAGCCCGGAGGCCTACTGGAAACTTCTCAGCGCCGGCATTGACGGGATATCCGAGGTGCCCGGGGACCGCTGGGATATCGATGCCTACTATGATCCTGATCCGGAAACCCCCGGCAAGATGTCATGCCGATACGGCGGCTTTTTACAAAATGTCGATTCTTTTGACGCAACTTTCTTCGGCATCACTCCCCGGGAACTGGTGGGCATGGACCCTCAGCAGCGCCTGCTGCTGGAAGTGGCCTGGAAGCCCTGGAACATGCGGGGCAGGCGGCCGAAGCGTTGTTCCAAACGCCGACCGGCGTTTTTATCGGAATTAGCAGTTTCGACTATGCGGCTGCCCAATTCCTGTCCACCGATATCCATCAGATCAACGCCTACCTGGGAACCGGGATCGCGCTGAGCGCCGCAAACGGCCGGCTTTCGTATGTGCTGGGGTTGACGGGTCCGAGCATGGCGGTGGATACGGCGTGTTCATCGTCGTTGGTGGCGGTGCACCTGGCGTGCCAGAGTCTTCGTTCAAGGGAGTGCGATATGGCGCTGGCCGGGGGGGTG
>CAIVVZ010000461.1 GCA_903909505.1 uncultured Desulfobacteraceae bacterium | reverse complement strand
TTGCAACCAAAACTGCAAATATGGGCAGCACCTTCTGGCGTTTGATACGGTTCGGATCTTCGATTAACCGGTAAAACCATTCCAAACCTAAGCGGCAATAGATCTCCGGGGCGCGTTCCACTACACCAGCTATCACATCCAGAGTACCGCCGATGCCCTGACAGACCCGTATCTGCTTCAGTTTGTCGCCATATTCTGCAATCCATCGTTCCTGGCTGGGTGAGCCAAGCGCAAGAAACATTATCTGTGCACCTGAGTCATTGATCTGAGCAACCAGGTCATCCATTTTCTCCCTGGGCAGGTATCCGTTGCAGTGCCCCACAATCTGGATATCAGGGAATCGATTTTTCAATGTCTCCACGGCCTTTTTATTGACCTCGTCCCTGGCGCCGTAAATAAAGATCTTGTAGCCTTTCACTGCCGACATGGCACAGACATTCTGCATGAGTTCACAGCCCGGTACACGTGAAAGTTTCCGGCCATAGAGAATTCTGGCGGCCAGAACCATACCGATGCCATCCGGCACGAGCATATCCGCCGTGCGGAACATCCGGTACAAAAAGGGATCGGCCGGAAAAGAGAAGTTCTTTTCCGGGTTAGAGGCAAAGACCGTATAAAGCCTGTTGCCCTCATCCACAAACTCACTGACTTTAGCAAGAGCTTGCTGCATATTTACCGTGTCAACCCAGATATCCAGAATTTTCAATCTACCATCCACGACTCTCATCCTTTATTAAGCAAAACCCATCAAACAGCAATCTCGGTCAGGAATGAAACCCCTTCCGGTCTCCCCCTTTTTCTGCAACTCAGGACAGTGGTTTCCCTCTTTACCCCATATGCCGGAGAAAACCATCCAAGAATGGGATCGGTCTGCCCTTTGAAATGTTGAAAATAACTCCCATCTTTGAGCGCGATGGTACAGGTGACAGGGGAATTATCGATCACACACTCAGAACCGTTTGAGGATACAACCGCATCCGGATAGAGATGGAAGTTCAGCTCGTAATCATGAATACCGGAGCCTGCAAATGTATCAACGATAGTATATCGATTATGACCAACACTGATTGTACGCTTGTGCCACACAGGATGATGAATGCGGCTATACCCGTTGTGACGGGCTTGCACATCAACACCTGTTGCCGTTTCATGCACAGCATAGCCATCCACACTATATGGCCGGCTCCAGATAAAGCCGGTCTCCTGCACGGCCTGGTCAAGCCCGTCTATGGTAACGGTATTGTGTGCGCGGGTACTCTTGAAATACCGCCGCCACTGCGGGACACCATTGTAACGGTAGGTTCCGGGATCTATCAGCAGAGGCGTTTCCGCCTTGTATAAAATTATGGAAAGGGCATCTGCATGGCCGTGATTATAGAAAGGCGCCATTCCCAAAGGTCCATGATCGAAGATCAAGCGGGTTTTACTCCCGCCCCGGATGATAGTATATCCGGCTGCCGGGAAGACCTGATATGTATTCTCATCAACCACTACAGTCGGTCTTTCCGGCATAAGACCCGGAGCAATGGCATGTCCGTCATCGCTGTCCCCAATAGCTGGGAAATTGCCCTGTTCATAAGTAACGGCGGCCATAAAGGTTTCGCCCATCATCAGCCGCCGCTTCCAGACCCTGCAATCATAGAGACCATTCTTTTCGAGCAAGCCGACTACCATCCAGTAAAGATCAAGGACGAAACGGTGATAATTCAGAGACTGTTCTGCAGGGCCACCGTCATC
>CAIVVZ010000460.1 GCA_903909505.1 uncultured Desulfobacteraceae bacterium | reverse complement strand
TCAGTATGGGTCTTGCCCAAGCATTCTGTAATTGCACCTTTAAATGTATCGAATTTTGAATAGTATTTGGAATACAAGCATTGTTTCTTGACGAATTTCCACAACCTGAATGCGCATTGATTGCTCAAAAACTGACCGACGCGATGACAACGAAAGGCCAATCGAATAGACAATAAGATGGAATCATTATAGAACCGGATGGGGTTTACGGGGAAATCCTCTTGCTTTCACTATTGAGAGTGTCGTATATCCCCAGATATGGACAGCACCAGACATCTGATCAAATCCGTTCTGATCACCCTTGCCCTCATTTTGTGCGGATCCTGGGGATTCATGGCCATTGAGGGCTGGAATTTTCTGGATGCCCTCTTCATGACCGTGATCACCCTGACCACCGTGGGGTTTGGAGAAGTCCATCCACTCAGCCCTATCGGTCGAATATATACCATACTCCTGATATTTGTGGGAGTTGGTTTTTTGGGATATGTGGGTGCGACACTGATTCAGTACATGATCGAAGGACGGATAAGAATCCTTCTGGGGAGGCGAAGGTTGGATAAAAAAATTACCCGACTGAAAAATCATTACATTGTCTGTGGTTATGGCCGCATTGGAAGAGTCTTGTGCATGAATCTTCGTCAAAAGCCCATTGATATCGTGGTGATTGAAAAAAGTCCGGACCTGGTGCCGGTTATGGAAGAAGACAAGATTTTGTACCTGTCCGGCGATACGGCTGACGAGGCCATTCTCTTAAGCGCAGGGATTGAACGTGCCAAAGGTCTGATCGCCGTTCTGGGAACCGATGTGGACAACGTGTTTCTGGTTTTGACTGCCAGACAGCTCAATCCCAAGTTATTTATCATGGCCAGGGCAATTTATAAAGAGTCCAAGTCCAAGCTGCTGGCTGCCGGCGCTTCCGCCGTTGAATCGCCTTACGAAGTCGGGGCCGTGAGCATGGCCCACCGGATTATTCGGCCAACGGTTACCAGCTTTCTGGATCTGGCCCTGACGTATGACCGCAAAGATATTCAGATGGAAGAAATACCGATAAGTGCTTCATCGACGCTGGCCAACGTGATGCTTAAGAATTCTGGAATCCGCCAGGAATATAATTTGATCATCATCGCCATTAAACAGGTTGACGGCAGCATGATATTCAACCCATCCTTTGAGACCCGGCTTGAACCCGGAGCCACGGTCATAGCCGTGGGCCAGGAACAGGATCTGCTGAAGCTGGAAAAAATCCTCTATCCGGTTTGACGGCTATTCTGTAAAGGGGCATGAATTGCGTCTTTATAACGCTCTGTTTTTTCGATGGGTTGCCGTTTCCGCTGGTTTCCAAGCCTGAGAATGATCACCAGCGGAAATGTGCAGATTATGGCTGTTTAAAGTTTATGCAGCAAAGCATGGGGGGATATAAAAGGAGTCGGGAGTATGAAGCAACAGGGGGATTCTGCCCGGACCATTCTGGTTACAGGTGGCGGCGGGTTTCTGGGACAGGCCATTGTCCGGCTTCTCATAAACCGGGGGGACAGGGTCATCAGTTTTTCAAGGGGTTATTATTCAGAGTTGGGGGCCTTGGGGGTCAAACAGATTCCGGGTGATATTTCGAATCCGGTTGCCGTCGAAAACGCCGTCAAAGGCGTGGATACCGTATATCATGTGGCGGCCAAGGCCGGTGTCTGGGGGGATTACGAGGACTATTACCGGATCAACACCGAAGGAACCCGCCATGTCATTGCCGCCTGCAAATCCTGCGGGGTTTCCCGCCTGATTTACACCAGCTCGCCCAGCGTTGTTTTTGAAGGCGGAGATATGGAAGGCGTGGACGAAACCGTTCCCTATCCCGGCAATTATCACGCCGCCTATCCGGAAACCAAAGCCCTGGCCGAGCAGGCTGTCCGGCAGGCGGGGGGCAGGTCGCAGACGGCGGATGGCGGATGGCGGATGGCGGAGGAAAGATTGCAAGGGGCAGGGCAGGGCCTGAAAACCATCATCTTAAGGCCGCATCTGATCTGGGGTCCGGGAGACAATCACCTGGTTCCGCGAATCCTTAAGCGGGCAAAACGCCTCCGGCGAATCGGGGATGGGAAAAACCGGGTGGATGTGATTTACATTGAAAATGCGGCCAAGGCCCATCTTCTGGCCGAAGAGGCCCTGATCCGGCAGCCGGAACTTTCGGGGAATGTGTATTTCATCAGTCAGGGAGAGCCGGTTTGTCTCTGGAAAATGATTGATGATATTCTTCAGGCAGGCGGGCTTTCTCCGATAAAGCGTTCGATATCTCCGCAGGCGGCCTATCGATTCGGGGCGGTTCTGGAATGGATTTATAAGACATTTGCATTAAAGGGAGAGCCTCCGATGACCCGGTTTGTCGCCAGAGAGCTTTCAACCTCCCACTGGTTTGATATCCGCGCTGCCCGGAGGGATCTGGGGTATGTTCCGGAGGTATCCACGGAAGAAGGACTGCGCCGACTCGCAGCATATCTGAAAACTCGATAACCCCGTCAAGCACCTCAACTTCCGGGGGGTCATAGGCTTTCAGAAAATGGTTCTGGGAAGGCAGCAGGGAGGGGTGCTTTTTCGTACATCCCCGACCGATAACGCGCCCAAAAGCTTTTTCTGAAAGTCGATATTAATCCGGCAGCATGTCGTAGAAATAGAGCATGGTGTCGGATCGGGTGATGATCCCGATAATGGTCCCGTTTTCAACGACCGGAAGCCTTCCCACATCGTGCTTGACCATAAG
>CAIVVZ010000459.1 GCA_903909505.1 uncultured Desulfobacteraceae bacterium | reverse complement strand
GCTTAAGGCGGTTTGAAGCCTGCTCCTGCAAGCCGGCTCCGAGGGGCCTGCCCTCATCTCTCGCGCAGTTACGCGCACATTATAAAGCAATGCGCTCGTGGCGCACATACTTGCATATATTCTTGAGTCCGGCCATCTTCAAGGATAAGTATAGTATCATTGATTCTCCTGACCCCTCCGGCAGCCTTCATAAATTACAACCTGAAATTCCACAATCCCGACGTTTACCGAAAAATACCCTATGATAAGCGGCCAGGCCTGTCAAACAAATTGACGCATTCCGAATAGATGACCCGGGCAGGGAGCGGTTCTTTCCGACCCATACAAAAACTCCATGCGCCACTGCCAGAAGTCATCACCTGCGAGGCTACAAGGTGCCGGACATTGAATGGAGCCTACTTCCAGTTCAGGAAACGAGCAAAGGGCATCCCAACAGAGGTCCAGCCACAATCCCAGAACGATATGCGCCGGGTCTAAATCCGGCGCGTCCAGATCTGGTCAAGAGGATTAAAAATGAGTTCATACAGCACGGGGGCATGAGCGAGCCGGGACAGTGGAACCGGGTTGCAGGCCGGGGATAGGGGACAAGTTGGCCGGGTGAATAATCCGCACTGGGACCGGGCCGCAGATACCACTTGAACATTCCATTTTGTACTGCATTTGGATCGGATATGACCAAACCCAATACCGACGGGGATGGGAAAATCGGCATGGCGGAAGCCATTGATGCAATGCAGAAAGTGGATGGGAGATGCGGTTACGAAAGGAGTAAAGAAAGGGGAATTGCCCATAGTCTATATAGTGGCAATAGTACTGTCATAATGACAAAAGTTCGATACAAAAATGACAGACTTTTGAGTGGAGAAGCAGTAGTAAATAGATGAATCTGCAAGGTGCCCTAAACTTGGAAATTGGTCGGCGATGCATCTCATATAAAGCAAATACAGCTTGCAATTGTTATTATGATTCACATATAATGCATTTATGCTATTCGAAATGGGTGAACAGATACGGGAAGCGCGTAAAAAGCGTCATGTTTCCCAGGCGGAAGTGGCGAACGCACTGGGGATGAGCCGCACGACCATCGGGCAGATTGAAAACGGAACCGTGCAAGAGATCGGGGTGCGAAAACTGATTCGTGTTCTGGAGTTTTTTAACTTGGAGCTTCGTGTGCGATCCGCGGGAAAACCGCCGACATTGGATGAACTGCGAAAAGAGGATCGCTGATGGCGGATTCCCCCCAATTAATAGTCTGGGCGAATGAACAGGTATCGGGGATTCTGGCACGGGAGGCACGTCATAAATACGTGTTCGCGTATTCTCCCGGTGTTTCCGATGGCACCGCGGTATCCCTGACCATGCCGATTCGCCTGGAAAGCTGGGTGAGCAGCGAACTGCACCCTGTCTTTCAGATGAATCTTCCGGAAGGAGCACTTCTTGAAACCATACGCAGAGCGATTGCAAAGATAATCGGAGAGGATGATCTCTCCATTCTTCGTGTGACCGGCGGGAATCAGGTGGGCCGAAATCGCTTTTCGCTCCCCGGAAGTGATTATCCCGGATTCAAGGAGTCAAATGAATCCCTTGACGAGCTGCTGACCTTTCCGGATACGACGGAACTTTTTAATGAACTGATCCAGCGTTATGCCCTCAGATCCGGTGTTTCCGGTGTTCAGCCCAAAGTCTTGCTGGAGGCAACGCAACGGGGAACACTGGCTTCGGCCGGCTATATTGTAAAGACCAGTGGTACGGATTACCCGCAACTGGCCGCAAATGAATATTTCTGCATGATGGCGGCAAAACGGGCCGGGTTGCCGGTTGCTGAATTCCATCTTGCGGAAAACGGCGGGCTGTTCGTGATGCGACGGTTCGATGTTACACCCGATGGCGCTTATCTGGGTTTTGAAGATATGTGCAGCCTGCAAGGCGTGGGAACCAGGGGAAAATACGACAGTACTTGCGAGCGGGTGGCGAAAAGCATCAAGGACTTTGTATCCGGAGATCATTTAATGGCGGCAAGGGAGCAGTTCTTTGCCATGCTGGTCCTGTCCGTCATGGTGAGAAACGGCGATGCCCATTTAAAGAATTTCGGCGTGCTGTATGGCGATCCGCAAGCCGCGATCACCCTGGTGCCGGTATATGACGTGGTCACCACAACGGTTTATTTGAAGCATGATGTTCCCGCCCTTTCCCTGGCCGGTACCAAAAAGTGGTGGCCGCGCAAGATGATCGAGCGCTTCGCGATGGCGCATCTGTTTCTTTCCGTCGGGACAATTCACAAGATTGTCGAGCGAATTGCCGATGCGGTTATGGAAACACAAAAATTGATTCCGGAATACTGCGCTGACCATCCCCAGTTCCGGGAGATGGGGGAGCGGATGATGGTCATCTGGAAAGAAGGCGTTAAAGGGCTGAGCTGATTGGAAGGGATTGAGCCAGATAGCACCTGGCCTCATGCTTGATTCCAACCGGGGTTAAGGCGGGCGGGGTAGACTTGCAGATGGGGATCGCGATGGGGCAGCGGTTCTGGAACCGGCATCCGGGCGGCAGATCGTCAAGCGCCGGCACCATGCCGCGAATGATGGGCAGCGGAATTTTCCGGGGGGTTTCCAGACGGGGAATGGATTCCAGAAGCCCCCGGGTGTAAGGATGCCTGGGGTTTTCAAACAGTTCTTTCACCGGCGCGGACTCCACAACGGTTCCCGCATACATCACCACCACGTCATCGCAGATATCCGCGATCACTCCCAGATCGTGCGTGATAAAGATCATGGCCATCCCGTTTTCCTGCTGAAGCTGCTTCATGAGATCGAGAATTTGCGCCTGAATCGTCACATCCAGGGCGGTGGTGGGTTCATCGGCGATCAGGATATCCGGCCGAACCGCAAGGGCCATGGCAATCATCACCCGCTGGCGCATGCCCCCCGAGATCTGATGGGAATATTCCCGAATGCGCCGCTCCGGGTCCGGAATTCCCACCCTTGCCAGCATTTCAATCGATTTATCGCGGATTTTTGTTTCATCCAGCGCGCCGTCATGAAGCTGAAACACCTCGCCGATCTGACGTCCGATCCGCTGCACCGGATTCAGGGCTGTCATGGGCTCCTGAAAAATCATGGAAATATGGCGGCCACGCAGGGTGCGCAGGGCTTCCGGCGTCATTTTGACGATATTCGTTCCCCGGTACAGGATCTGGCCGTCCAGAATTTTCCCCGCGGGCCGGGGCAGCAGCCTCATGATGGAAAGCGCGGTAACGCTTTTACCGCATCCGGATTCCCCCACGATTCCCAGCGTCTTTCCACGGTGCACCTGAAAGGAGACATCATCCACGGCCCGAATTCTGCCGGCCTCGGTATCAAATGCCGTTGCCAGATGATTGACCTGCAACACCGCCTGATCGTTCCCCATGAAATCCTCCCTACCGGCTCTTCAGATACGTCTTATCGATGCGGGTGACCGGCGCGAACGCCCGGTCCGATTTCATGGCTTCCAGTGTTTCGTCATGAAGCTTTTTATCGTACCAGAACATGCCTCCGGTTGCGCTGTTAAAGGGGTCAAAGAGGCTTCCGGAATGCATAGTTCCCGGCGGGTCCGGAAGCCGCCACCAGCGCCAGCAGGCCTCCCGGACATACGGAACCATGAATGTGGGAACAAACATACCGATATCGTGGATTTTCTGCTGGATTTCCTTAGAAAGGCGAATCCGCTCCGTCTCGTCCAGGGAATTGCGATAGGCGTCGATCAATTTGTCCATTTCCGGATCATCGGTATTGGTGATGTTGTTGGTCTGCGGCTTATGGGCATTGATGGAATGGAAATGCTCCCAGTACTGGGGCCTCAGGGAGGTGCTCCAGCCCATCCAGGCCACATCGAAATTCTTTTCCAGGAATTTTTTAAATGCAGCGGTCGGATCGCTCTGCTGCAGCAAGAGCTCGATCCCGGCTTTTTTGGCCTCTTCTTTAAGCACCACCAGCCTTGGGGTATGCTCTTCGAAACCATAGGTCACTTCAACCGAAAAGCGCCTGCCCTCTTTTTCCCAGATTCCGTCCGTCCCGCGTTGCCAGCCCGAAGCCTTCATATAGCGATCCACCTTCTCCAGGTCAAAGCGCCTGGCCTTGATGGTATCGTTGGTATAGGGACCGTATCCCATGAACGCCTGCTCCAGCCGGAAATAATCCCCGCGAAGCACCTGATCGATCACTTTTTCAATATTCATGGCATGGCTGAACGCATACCGGACATTCCTGTCCTTGAAGATGTCCCGGTCCTGATTCAGCCACAGGCCCATGGCCGACTGCTGGGTATCGTTAAAAAACCAGATGCGCTGCGCATATCCTTTTTCAAATATGGGAATTTGGGTCTTATCGTGCCAGTATTTGGGGATGGTCAGCCCGAAAACATCTTCCTTTCCTTTTTTAAAATACTCCCAGAGCATATTGAAATCCCGGACCACCGTGTAGTTGACCCGATCCACATTGAAACGGTTCTTGAAATACTTCAGATCCTGGGCCCACCAGTCTTTTTTGCGTTTGAAACGGATATATTTTCCGGTTTGAAAGTCGTCAATCAGGTAAGGCCCCGTGTTGGGCACGACCTTCCAGTTATATCGGACCACGAAATCCGGCCCGAGGGTCCCGTAAAAATGCCGGGGAGTCGGGTTGATCCCGAGCTTCAGATGCAGGTCCGGCTCGGCCTTAGTGCCCACAACGGCAATCGTATAATCGTCAAAAATAATGACACTGTCGATTTCCTGAGTGAAATAATCATTGTACCAGGGCGCGACAATGTGGGCGGAGCGCATGAATTCCAATGTAAAGGCATAATCGGATGCAATCACCGGCTTTCCGTCCGACCACCTGGCATTGGGGTTCAACTTGAAATACATGGACTTTTTATCTTTCCCGAAAGCCCAGTGCGTGGCCAGCTCGGGAATGATGTTCAGGGTGTTGGGATGAATGTTGATCAGGCTTAGATCATTGTCCAGAATGGCGCTGCGGAAACTGCCGTTGGAGTCCGGCCCGACCGTCCGGAACGTCATGGGAAAACTCATGATGGCGGTGTTCAGGGTTCCGCCCTTCACCGCATCCGAAGAAGCATAAACCGGATCCGAATCATTGGTCAGCCACTGAATATCCTCCGGCAGTTTGGGGCCGGCCTGCGCCGACGTGGAGAGGATCAGCGCGGCAACCAGCCCCGAAAACATATTGACCAGCAGTTTTGGCATTGTCATTCCCTTTCGATATGATATATACCTTGCGGGATTTTCTTGTCCGTGGGCTCGAAAATCCCCCCTTACCCTTTTTCCAAGGGGGCTCTTTCATGGCGTTGCCATTCGGTAACGCCTTATCGTTTATAACAATAATGAGGACATCATGAACATATTGGGGATAATCTGCTCTCCGCGCTCGCCTGGAAATTGCGAGCTCATTGTCAAGGAAATCAGCCGTCAAATTCCAGTTCCCCATGAACTGAAACTGACGCGTCTTCCGAAACTGAATATTCAGCCCTGCCGGGGGTGTTACCGCTGTTTGTTCAAGGAGCAGCGCTGCTGGATCCAGGACGATCTGAATCCGATTCTGGACGACATGTCCTGGGCCGATGAGCTGATCGTCGTGGTTCCCACGTATTTCCTGGGACCCAATGCCTGTCTGAAACTGCTTCTGGACAGGGGCCTTTCCTTTTATGGCCGGGCAGAGTCACTGTGGGGAAAGCCTGCCGTGGGAATCGGCATTGCCGGAATCGACGGCAAGGAAGGGTATACCCTGCTGGGTATCCAGAATTTCCTTAAGATGATACAGTCCGACATCCGGTCAGTTCAAATGATCTACGGGGCGCTTCCCGGAGAAACCCTTCAGATTGAAAAAAATATCCCCGTCATCCAAAGGATGGCAGAAGCCCTGATAAGCCCGGAGCCCAAATCCACCGGCCCCGGCTGCCCTCTTTGCGGCGGAGACGCCTTTCGATTTCTTGAAGGCGGCACGGTCCAATGCCTGCTTTGCAGCAATTCGGGCACCCTGACCCTGGAAAACGGAACACCGGCATTTCATATCCTGCCCAGCGATCACGATCTGTTTCTGGACAAGCAGACCGCCCTGAGACACCGCGACTGGCTGGTTGGGATGAAAGGGCGGTATCTTGAAAAAAAATCCGAACTCAAGGAAATTTTTGCAAGATACCCCAAAGACCCGGAGAAGACGGAAGACAGATGACGGATGGCCGATGAACAGCTTTCTTCTGCCTTCAGTCATCTGTCACCCGTCATCTGGCATCTGTCTTATTCATACGTGCTGTGCAGTTTCGGATCAAAGGCTTCCCGCACGGCCTCGCCGATAAACGTCACGAGCATCAGAGTCAGAATCATGGCAAAAATAACCGACCCCACGATCCACCAGGCATCCATATTGTCCCATCCCTGCTGAAGCAGTTCTCCCCAGCTCGGGGTGGGAGGCGCCAGTCCAAAACCCAGATAATCCAGAGAGGTCAATGCCACGATGCCGCCGGAAACGGAAAACGGCGCGTACGTGACAATCACGGAAACGGTGTTGGGGATGATGTGCTTGAAAACAATTCGAAAATCCGAAGCGCCCAGGGCTTTTGCAGCCAGAACATATTCCCTGGCCCGTTCCTTATACGTCACGGTGCGAAGGGTCCAGGTCAGGCTGGTCCATCCGAAAAACACCATGATGAGGATCAGCAGGAAAAAATTCGGAACCACGATCGATGAGATGATGATGATGACATACAGAAACGGGATGTTCGACCAGATCTCGATAATCCGCTGAAGAAACAGATCAAATTTCCCGCCCCAGTATCCCATGGCACATCCCACCGTAACACCCACCAGGTAATTGACAACCAGCAGCGTCAGGGAGAAGAAAATAGCGATGCGAAAGCCGTAAACCAGCCTGGCCGCCATATCCCTGGCGGAGGTATCGGTGCCCAGAAAATGCCTGTCTTTAAAAGAAGGCGCAAAGGGCGGGTATTCCTCTTTTCGAAGATCGTTTTCAAGGGGATTGAAGGGAATCAGCGGCATCAGCACCCAGTCGGCGCCGCCTTCGGCCTGAAATCGCCGGGATAATTCCCTGTAATTGGTTTCATAAGGGTAATCCAGGCCAAAGCCGGTTCCGGGAATCATGGAACCGTATACGGGAAAATAATAACGGCCTTGATAATGGACAACCAGGGCCCGGCTGTTGACCAGAACCTCCGCAAACAGGGATGCCGTAATCAGGGCCAGAAAAAGAATAAACGCGAAATATCCGCGTTTGATCGACTTGAAGCGCCGAAGTTTTTTCCGGGTCAGGGGGCTGAAGGTCACGTCGGCATTCCTTTATCGCCCCTGGCCGAACTGCACCCGGGGATCCACCAGGGCCACGCAGAAATCGGAGAGGATGTTGCCGATCATGAAGAGCAGGGAGGAGATGACCAGAATCCCCATGACCACCGGATAATCCCGGTCTATGACCGATTCATAGCCCAACAGTCCCATCCCATTGATGTTAAAGATTTTTTCAATGAGAAAAGAGCCGCTCAGGATAATGGAAATATTGTCTCCGAAAGTGGTGGCAACGGGGATCAGGCTGTTACGCAGCGCATGACGGAAAACCGCCTGTTTAAAGGAAAGGCCCTTGGCAATCGCGGTTCGCACATAATCCGCGGACAGGTTGTCCATCAGCGCATTTTTCATCAGAAGGGTGAGGACCGAAAAAGACCCCAGCATGTATGCGGTCAGCGGCAAAGCGGTGTGCCAGAGCAGGTCACCGATTTGATGGATAAGGGCAAACTCCTCGAAATCATCGCTCACCAGTCCTCCCAGCGGAAAAACCTCCCAGTGAGAGGCCAGCAGGACAAGAAGCAGCACCCCGACCACCCAGCCGGGAATGGCATATCCCGTGAACACGACAACGGAGGTGACGTTATCGAATGCGCTCTTGTGCCGGACCGCCTTTGAAATGCCCAGCGGAATACAGACCCCGTAAACCATCACCATCGAAAACAGCCCGAAGTACAGGGATATGGGGATTCGGCTGCGAATCATCCGCCAAACCGGCTCATAATAACGGGTGGACATTCCCAGATCACCGCTCAGCACCTTTGCCAGCCACTGACCGTAGCTGACGAGGATAGGCTTATCAAACCCGTAATAGGCTTTCAGGACCTGGATCTGGTCGGGGGAAAGGGGCTGTCGCTGACTTTCACCGGCAGCCCCAGTAGCCCCACCAGTGGACTTTCCGCCTTCCCTGCCCTGCATCTGCTGGGCCTGAAGCATCATCCGTTCAATGGGGCCGCCCGGAACCACCCGTGTAATGGCAAAAACCAGAACCGTGATCCCCAGAAACGTCGGAATGATCAGCAGCAATCTTCGAATAAAATAGGCCGTCACCGTCTATTTGACCTGAATGCCTTCCAGTTTCCACAGGGTGGAATCACTCGGACGGGCAAATGTCCAGAATTCCTCAAATTTCACGGGTTCTGCGTTATCGCCCTTAACCACCTTACCGCTGGATTCCTCAACCGTATAATCCAGGAGATTGGCCGTAAACAGCACCTTGATAAACACTTCCCGGCCTTCCATGCCCGCATCGACAATTTCAATACTGCGAACCGCAATGTTTTCGAGCCGGTTGATCAGCCCTTTTTGCTTGAGATCGGCGAACTGGGCGTCATATTCGGTTTTCAGTTGCTGGCCGATAAGCCCCTGAACCGATGATGTATCCCGCCGCATCCAGGCGGCCTGAACCTTGAAAAACACATCCTGGGCGATTTCCTTGAATTTCTCGGGATTAAAGTCCGGTTCCGACTGTCTAACCAGATCAAAACCGTCTGCGGAAGGCGCGGGGAAGGGCGGCGCCGAAGGCGGCCCCAGAATATCGGCCGACTGTGAATCCCCGGTGGAAAACGGATTCAGCGGCGGCGATTGGGAATTTCGCGAACCCATATTGGGTTTGATAAATCGTTTGTAGATAAAATACCCCAGTCCGCCCAGAATCAACAGCTCAAAAAAACCGATGCCGCCTCCACCGACGCCTCCACCTCCATTTCCACCCCCATACCCGGATCTGCCGAAAAGCATATTGCCGATCATTCCGCCCACAAGACCGCCACCGACCCCTTTCAGAAAACTGTTGCCGCCTCCACCAAAAGATCCGCTGCCCGGCGGCGGCGGGGGAACCGAAGGACT
>CAIVVZ010000458.1 GCA_903909505.1 uncultured Desulfobacteraceae bacterium | reverse complement strand
CGACCCTTGCCAGAAGTGCTTTCCCTGACAAAGCTTACCTGTCTCTGGAAGATCCGGATGTCCGACTCATGGCGGAAACCGATCCGCGCGGGCTTCTTTCCCGGTTTCCGGACGGCGCTATTCTGGATGAAGCTCAGCGGGTTCCGGAACTCTTTTCCTTTCTGCAAACCCGTGTTGACGCGGATGTTCGTCCCGGCTCCTATATATTGACCGGCTCCCAGCAGTTCGGCCTGCTGTCCGGCATTACCCAATCCCTTGCCGGTCGCGTCGGGATGGTGCAGCTTCTTCCCTTTTCCCTCGATGAGCTGCTGAAGGCGGACAAGCTCCCGGAGGACCTCGACGAAGTGATGTTCCGCGGCCTTTATCCCCCTTTGTATGATCGTGACCTGAGCCCTGGCGACTGGTGCGCCGGTTATGTAAATACATATATTGAGCGTGATGTTCGTCAACTCATTGCGGTGCGCGATCTGTCCGCATTTCAGCGTTTCTTGAGGATGTGCGCTGCCCGTTCGGGGCAATTGCTGAATCTCTCGTCGCTTGCCTCCGATTGCGGCATTACGCACAACACGGCTTCCGCATGGCTGTCAGTGCTGGAAGCAAGCTACATCGTTTATTTGCACCGCCCCCATTTTCGAAACTACAATAAACGTCTGGTCAAGACTCCCAAACTTTATTTCTGCGATACGGGCCTGGCAGCATGGCTGCTGGGGATTCGTGAATCCGGGCAGCTCACATTTCATGCACAGCGGGGAGCATTGTTCGAGAATCTGGTTGTGACGGAATTTCTCAAGGCAAAGCTTAACCGCGGACTTTCGCCGGACATCTATTTCTGGCGGGATAGCAGGGGATTGGAGGTCGATCTCCTTTTGGAGAAAGGAGAAGCGTTGTGGCCGGTGGAGATCAACTCCGGTCAGACCATTGCCTCCGACTTTATTGCGTCATTGAAAAAATGGTGCGAACTTTCGGGCAGAGAAGATAAGCCCGCATGGCTGGTTTACGGGGCGACCGGGAGATGCAGAACGGCAATGTCACAATCGTTCCCTGGCGCACATTGCCGAAATTGGCAGGACAATTGGGAATTTGATCCATGTATCTGTCAGGAATGTGCATGTAAGTTTCCCAAATGTTCCCGCACCCACATTCTGATTAATGTCGAAACACCAAGGCCCTTTTCGCCGGCAACTTTTTTGAGTTCACCGATCGTTGCCTCATCAAGTCGCAAGGTTACAACCCGCTCTTTCTTAAATACCAAATCGCCAGGAAGTGGTAGAAAGTCTTTTATCCGTTTTGCATGATCCAGATCGACATCGGCTGGCTCATCTGTGTACTGAATTTTCTTTTTCATAAATCTTTTTTCCTTTCCGCCAGTAGGCAGCACCAAAAATTCTGATTTTATCATCCCGGTACGTAAACCGGACGGTCATGATTTCACCATGAATTTTTCCCAGACAGAAATAACGTTTTTCAATATCGCTGTGACGGATATCTTCAAGAATAATACGGTTGTTGTCCTGAAATGCGTATTGCGCATTAACAAAAGAAACACCATGCTTATTGATATTTTTCTGATTTTTATTTTCGTTCCAGGTGAAATCTGATGTCTTCATGATGCTAATGTAATACAAAAGAAACTTTTTTCCAACGTTTATCTTTCCCGGACGGACCGATGTCAAATTGTAAATTGAATTAACAACTTGTGATATTAAAAAGGGGACAGATTTATTATTTTGCCAAATGGAAATATTTTCTTAAGGGTTGTGCATGCCAAGAACAGCAGGAATAGTTGTAATGGGTTACCCGCTCTTGAGAATTGCGGAAGATTATATCCTGTGGTAAGATCATGATCAAATAATGGAGGTGTGTTATGCACAGCACAAAGGACATCATTCAGGAGGCAGCCGCACCGGATAAACCGGAGATTTTCTCAGTTGCGTGAAAGCAGAATGAGGTAACCATACCATTGCAGAGGAAATGCTACATACTGGCTGGACCCAATGGAGCGGGAAAAACAACTTTCGCAAATGAATTTCTGCCCATTGAAATGGATTGTTTTTGATACCTCTGGTAAGGCGCCGGTTATTATAGATGAATCGGAGTGAATGAGATGAAAATGCATAATAAATATGCCGTAATCGGATTAAGATCCCTGCAAAGGGCTGCTATAAAAGTCGCTGATGAAGCATGGGTATGACAGCAGAAAAGATTGTATCAGAGGCATTGGGTTTGCCACCTCATGCTCGCGCATTTGTGGCCGAAAAACTTATTGAGAGCCTTGATGCTTCCCCTGGGGAAGAGTTTTCTCCCATTTGGCGCGAGGAGAT
>CAIVVZ010000457.1 GCA_903909505.1 uncultured Desulfobacteraceae bacterium | reverse complement strand
CACCCCCCCGGCCAGCGCCATATCGCACTCCCTTGAACGAAGACTCTGGCACGCCAGGTGCACCGCCACCAACGACGATGAACACGCCGTATCCACCGCCATGCTCGGACCCGTCAACCCCAGCACATACGAAAGCCGGCCTGCGGCGACGCTCAGGACGCCGCCGGTGGCAAAGTAGGGATCGATCCCTTCATAATCCTGTTGCGCGTACCGAAGCGCCGCATAATCGAAGGTGCCGATTCCCATAAAAACACCCGCGGAGGTGCCGCGCAGGCCGACAGGGGCGAGCCCCGCGTTCTCGATCGCTTCCCAGCACACCTCCAGCAGCAGCCGCTGTTGCGGGTCCATCCCGATGGCCTCTCTTCGTGAGATCCCGAAAAAAGGTGCGTCGAAACCATCCACATTCGGCAAAAACCCGCCGTAAGGGGTGCACATCTTGCCCGGAGCATCGGGATCGGAATCATAAAAAGCGTCGATGTCCCAGCGGTCTTTCGGCACTTCCGTGATGGCATCCGTACCCTGACTGAGAATCCGCCAGAAACCCTCCGGATCCAAGACGTTTCCCGGAAACCGGCAAGCCATCCCCACGATCGCCAGGGGTTCCGACCGGATGAGTTCGAGCGCCTCGATCTTCGTCCGCGCCTCCTGAAGGGCATTGAGAAGCCTCTGCGCAAAAGGGTTATCGGGGGTTGCCAGCGGATGGAACATCCTCTCTTTTGCCCGGTCCATGTTATTTGCCTTTCAGCAACGATTCGAGCTTGGTAAGTTCGTTAGCGATTGAAGTATCGATTTCCTCAGCGGACAGGGCCGAAACAGTCCCGTACCCTTTATCCTTGCCGGGCTCTTGCGTTTTTTCATCGGCCATCCCCATCTCTTCAACAAGATAGCCGGCGATCGCTTCCACCGTCGGATAATCGAAGACCAGGGTCGGCCTCAGCGGTCTTCCCAGGTCTGTTTCGAACCGGTTCTTCAGCTCCATGGCCATCAGCGAATCTAATCCGAGGTCGAATAGTCCCTGATCGGAGGGCACCCGCTTCGCTGATTTCAGATGAAGCACCGCCGCCGCCTGCATTTGCACGTAATCGATCAGAACCGTGCACCGTTCCCCGGCGAGCGCCCCCTCCAGTTTCTCGAGAATGGCGGACTTCTCTCCCGACACACCCCGCTTCCCGGAACTCCCTCCCGATATCGCTTCAAAAAAGGGTGGAATCTCCCCGCGATAATGGTACCGAATATACTTGTCCCAGTTCACCGGCAACACGCAGGCCCGCGTCTCATCCTGAAGCAATAACCGCTCCAGGATTTTAAATCCCTCGTCGGAGGAAATCGCCCTGAACCCCTGGGCCGCGATCCGCTCCGCGTCCCGATTTTCCATCCCCGCTGCCATCCCGAGTTCCCACGGCCCCCAGTTGACACTCAGCCCGTGCAACCCCTGCCTCCGGCGCTCATGAACAAATCCGTCCAGGAAAGCATTGGCCGCCGCATAGTTGGACTGCCCCGCCGACCCGAGCACCGATGACACGGAAGAATAACAGGCAAAAAAGTCGAGCTTGATCCCCCGCGTGGCTTCGTGCAGGTTCCAGGCGCCCTCCGCCTTCGGTGATATCACCTTCCGGAATTTCCCCATATCTTGTTTCATCAAAATCCCGTCATCGAGAACACCGGCGCTATGGATAATCCCTTTGAGCTGCGGCATCCCGGAGAGCGCTTCCAGCATCCGCGAAACCTCTGCCCGCTTTGAGATGTCCGCCTTAAGGACCTTTACCCTCACACCCGAATGTTCCAGTTTTACGACCTGCTCCCTTGCCGCGGCCGATCCTTCGCTTCTTCCAACCAGCACCAGGTTTGCGGCCCCCCGCTCCGCCATCCAGCGGGCCGTCTCGAGTCCCAGCGCCCCGAGCCCCCCGGTGATCAGATAGGTCGCATCCGGCCGAAGAGATAATCCCCCCCCATACGGCAATCGTAGCGGCAAGATCCTTGCGCCATACAGGGAATGATCCCGGATTGCGATCCGGTCTTCCGTGTCGGCGCATCGTATCGATTCGAAAAGGAGCGATTCCTGATCTTCTCCACCCGGCAAACCCAGGTCGATACAGGTGCACTTCCATCCCGACTGTTCCATCCGGATCACATTTGCCAGCCCCCAGAGTAGCGATTGATGGGGACAGAGGCCCGATTCCGGGAATGAGACCGATTGGGCGCCCCGGGTAACGAGCCATAGTCGGGGCAGAACCTCAGGACGGCAGCATTTCGCAGTCCCCTGTCTACCCGCAAGCGACTGCACGAGATACAAGACGCTCCCCCAGGTCAGTATCTCCGCTTTTTCCAGCGAGCCCTGGATCGTCTCTTTCCCGGTATCAAGGCTCCAAAGATGGATGATCCCTTTGCAGGGACGATTGCCGTCGCAGCCCTCACCGACCATGCGGTTAAAATCCGAAGGCTCGCGGGGATTGATCCAATAATGTCCCTCTTTTTTCAGTCCGTATTCAGTTCCGGGAAAGATAAAAATTACAGAGTCGCCTTCCTTCTGCAAAAGTCTGCCGATGGCCTTTCCCACGCCCCCGTTGTCCGAAAAGATGAGCCACTCCCCCGGCACGGCATTGTCCGATCGCTTCTCCTGATGCCGGATCGGAAGCCAGCCCACGTGATACAGCCATTCCTCACGGTTTTCTTTCGGCCAAAAGCCGGATGGAACATTCTGATGCGCCATCCGGTGTTTCAACAGCAGGTCCCGGGTGAGTTTTCTTGCGTTCAGACCGCTGATCTTAAGGAGCGTCCTGCCTCTCTCATCGAACAGTGCAATGTCCCCGGTCATTCCTTTGGTGAGCGGATCGATCGCAGTGATCGCAGAATGGCACCACAGTCGACTGCCCGGCTCCGGACAAAGGATCTCTTGGCCAAAGAACCGCATTTCACCTATGGAAAAAGGGATAAAGGTGGCGTTTTGATCTTCCGGCCAAAAGCCGGATGGAACATCCTGATGCGCCATCCGGTGGTCGCCCGTGCCAGCCGCCCAGAGCCGTTGACCCCAGATGCAAAAAAACTGGAAGCAGGAATCGATGAGTCCCGGATGGAGCGGCCAAAAGATCTCTTGGCCTTCGTAGCTCCCGGAGGCATCAGGTGTCTCCAGAAGGCTGAGGGCCTCTTTGCCCTGCCTCCAAATATTCCGGATCCAGCGGAAGGAGTCGCCGAGGTGGTGGCCGGCCCGTGAGATCTCCGCATAGAACGCCGAGGCATCAACCGTCTCCCACGTCGTCCGCGCCACTTCCCGTATTGCAGAGGCGTCAACCAGGGGCGTTCTCTGAATCCCTTCCGGCACTTCTTCCGGCATCCGGATCTTTCCGGATACATGGCAATCCCATGCTTGTTCGCCCCCTTCTTCAGCGCCGATGCTCATCACATGGAAGGTGAAACACCCCTGCAACTCCGGAGCAATAACCGTCTGGACAAGCACGGCTTCCCCCAGACCGACCGTCATGGTCCGCTCCAGCAGCACACTTTCCAGGACGGCGGTTTCCTTATGGAATGTCTCTTTGACCGCCTTCAAGACCATGGCAAGATAGGTCGCCCCGGCAACCACCACCGTACCGAACAATTGATGGTCTTCCAGAAAGGCCGGGGAATTCCTGCGGAAGGTCGTTTCAAAGCGTATCTCGCGGGACATCGGAAGGTGAAGGCGTCTGCCGGGCAAAGGATACGACAAACCGGATGTTTCACAGGATGTTCCATCCGGTTTGCCGGGGTCACCGTCGGTTTCCACCCAGAATCGCTCGCCCAGGAAAGGATAGGTCGGAAGCGTTATTTTACGATACATCTGACCTGCGTAAAACTGGTCCCAATCGATCCGGACGCCGTCTGCATAGGCCTTAGTCAAACGCTGAAGGTCCTTTAGAAGATCGTTCGCATCCCCCTTATCGAAACGAACCGTTTGGTCCTGCTGCAAACGAACAGACTTTTCCGATCGCCATACGCCCAGGGATGAGGACGAACCACCGGATGGCGCATCCTGCCTTTTGGCCTTGTCACCCGTTTTCAACGCGGCGAGCTTATCCTTCAGTTCCTCCTTCGTGGCCGCGATGATCGCCAGCCGTTG
>CAIVVZ010000456.1 GCA_903909505.1 uncultured Desulfobacteraceae bacterium | reverse complement strand
CCTCATGCTCGCGCATTTGTGGCCGAAAAACTTATTGAGAGCCTTGATGCTTCCCCTGGGGAAGAGTTTTCTCCCATTTGGCGCGAGGAGATTCGAAAGCGTTGTCGGGAAGTGGATGCCGGTCTGGTTGAACTTCGAGATGCGGCTGATGTTTTCGCCAAGGCATATGCGGCTCTTACATGAAAACCGTTCGTTTCCATCCCGAAGCCGAAGCTGAGATGATTGACGCGTCGGGATGGTGCAGCTTCTTCCTTGACCTGAGCCCTGGCGACTGGTGCGCCGGGTATCTCGTTTTTTGCTCCGCCCCCATTTTCATATAAACTATTACACTATATCATATGCAACTTGCGGTGGAAGCCTGATGCCTCCCACTAAAAATCGGCTAAGAGTTTATCGTCCTATCAGCCTGTACAGTCTTTGGGGCAAAATGCCGTAGATTCAAAAAGGAGATTAATTCGTGACAACTAAAGAAAGCAAAAAAGGGTATATGGAGAGACTGGAGGATCTGATCGCACTCGCCATATCCCGAAATAAAGGTCAATTCGAGCCCAAATTGCGCAAAGAGATTGTGAAGCAGGACACCCTTGCGGAGGAGGCGGACAAACAGAAAGCCGTAAAGAACTGGTACCTTCTTATGGCCGATTTTGCGCTGACAGGCTCCGGCGGCGAGATCCGCACAGTGACCAAGGTTTATGCATTCGGGGACATCAATGAAACCGGTGCGGAGGAAGAGGTGATTCGAAGCATCGCCAATGAGCGTCTCAAACTGGACTATCAGCGATTTCGGGATGCCGGAATCGAGTACCTGGAAAAGCGCTTCTAACTCCCATGCCAGGGGCACAACGAGGAATCGAAACGACAATCGAACTCCTGAAAGTCCCTGCTCGGAATGTGAACCCGGCAGGGACTTCAAGCTATAAAGTCTGGGTGACGGAAGCAATGGTTACTGCCAATGCCGCCCGTGCCCATTTAAATCTGTCCCTGGTGGCATCAAAATCCGGACCTGAGGTGATAAAGGCCGCCGTGCCTTTGATCAGGAAGCCGGTGCCGGGGCCGTTTTTGCCGGCAACCTTGCTGCTGCCCATCGTCATCAATACCTGATCGTTTACGGCGATGTTAGCCTCCGTCAGGTGCATATACCCGGCTGGAATCAACAAACGCCCATCGTCTGTGATCCGTATGTAACTGTTCCATGTGTTAACCATATGCGGGCCATCTTTGCCCAGGGTGGCAATAGCAACCACCCCATCCTTTTTCAGAACTTCAAGCATTTTTTCCGGAATCATCGTGACTGCCTCCTGTCGTTTGTGTGGTTATGAAATGTGACGCGTAAATGCGCCACCCTTGTTGATGCAAATTTCACAAGTTGCAAAGCAGCAGATTTTCTTTGACGCCATGCAAAAGTTTTCTCAGACTGCTTTCAAACATGCAAATGAATACTTTTGTTGATCGGGAGTACGATGTTCATTCTATACAATAATGACCAAACCCCGTTATACAAGCAACTTTATCATCAGATCAGAGAGCACGCTCTGTCAGGAAAGCTGCCTGTTTCCGTTCACCGCCACCCACGCCACCGGAGAGCCCGTCTCAACGATGATAGTGATCGGATTCGTCGGGACGGCCGCCGGAAAGATCGAGTCGGGTATTGCGCTGCTGTCACAAGTCTGTCTTTGATCGGGCACCATTTTCTTCTCAGGCAGTCTGTTTGGTTAAAAGTATAGTCATAAATCGGCCGGAGGAGAAGGTGCAGTTTTGAATATAATTATAGGGGCAGCTCGCATTCCATGCACAGCGGGGAGCATTGTTCGAGAATCTGGTTGTGGCGGGTGGAGTTCAGAGGGCAGGGAAGGCCGAGGAAATCGGATAAATAAATCTGCCCCCTTTATTGTCTTTCAAAAAGCACTTGACAACTTTATAACTGTAAATACAATGTAAATATGTCAGAAATACGATTCGAATGGGATCCCGCAATGGCAGAAGAGAACTTCAGGAAACACGGCGTATCGTTTGAAGAAGCACTGACCGTTTTCTATGATGATTTTGCCATTGAGTTCTACGATGACACACATTCGCTGTGGGAGGACAGATTCCTTCTGCTGGGGTATACCTCCCAGCTTCGGCTCATGATGGTCTGTCATTGCTATCGTGAAAGCGATTCAGTGATCAGAATTATTTCAGCCCGAAAGCCTACGGCGAACGAAGGCAAATATTACAGGAGAAACTGATATGGAAGATGAATATGACCTGTCTAAAATGAAGTCCAGACCCAATCCCTATATCAGGAGGCTTAAAAAACAAGTTACCCTCAGGATGAGCCCGGATGTGGTTGAATACTTCAAAAAAATGGCAGAGGAGACCAATATCCCTTATCAGAGCCTTATCAACCTTTACTTGCGGGATTGCTCTGCTTCCAAACGCAAGCTCGACTTGCGGTGGGTACCGTGATTTTCTCAGATGCGTGCCACTGAGCGGCTCAGCATGGAAACGGCAGCATCAATTTCTACAATTTTATCGGTTTGCCTGCCTTTTTCCGTAAACAGCCACCTGATGGCCATGTGGCAGAAAATACCCATAAACAGGTTTCTGAATACGCGATTACTGATTTCAGGCCGGATGCTGCCGTCACGTTTGCCCTCTTCCAGAATCTTAGTGACAGTCTCTAAGTAATGTTTGAAGGGTGGGTAGGCATTGGAGGCATAAAAATGCGGGTTGTAAATCGCATCGAATAAGAAAATTTTAACAAAAACCGGTTGTGTCAGGTAGATCGTGAAGTGGTAGCGCAGGAATCGCTTCAGTTTGCGAAGCGGCGTTTGGACCTCGAATAATTCGTCCAGAGAATCCAGGTTTTTCTGAAATTGCTGCCCAAGGGTCAAAGACATTGAATCAGTAATGGTAGCGCAGTTGAGCTATTTGAACGGCATCATCGGTAATTTTGTAAACGATTCGATGTTCATCATTTATACGGCGGGACCAATATCCGGAGAGTGCATGTTTCAGAGGCTCGGGCTTGCCAATTCCTTCAAATGGGCTACGCATAATGTCCTTTATCAGGGTATTTACACGGTGTATGATTTTTTTATCGGTCTTTTGCCAATAAAGGTAGTCCTCCCAGGCATGATCCGAAAAGATTAATTTCACTCGACAAGGTCCCTTTCGGTGCCTTTTTCATCTTCAAGCTGGCTGATGGATTCGATTAAGCGCCTGGTATTTTTGGGCGATCGTAAAAGATAGGCCGTTTCCTCGAGTGCTGTGTAGTCTTCAAGGGACATGATAACCACCGAATCGTTGGTTTTTCGCGTTATGATTACCGGGGAATGATCCTCGCAGACCTGTTCCATGGTTTTTGCCAGATTTTGTCGAGCTGTTGTATATGTAATGGCTTTCACGAGTTACCTCCCTGTACATGTACAATAGAGCGTACAGCATGAAAGATGTGTTGTCAATAGGGGGAAAATGGTCTCCCCGTTCTTAAGGGCGGACAAGCGCAACCATCGCCTTGAAATCACGCGGGTTAACCAATTGATAAAATAGAAATTGATATGAAAAACAGTCATTGATTCGGCATATAAAGAAAGGCGTATTCATGAAATTGACCCAGATTCAGTATGAAATCGAAAAAGGTGTGGCAACCGTCACCCTGGATCGCCCGGATAAAATGAATGCTTTCACGCAGACCATGCGAAACGAACTGATCGAAATCTTCAACGCAGCCGATCAGGATGATTCAGTGCGCGTGGTGGTCGTAACGGGTGCAGGCAAGGCCTTCTGCGCGGGAGCGGATCTTTCCTCCGGCCCTTCCGCATTTGACCGGAGCGTCCAGGATGGCCACGGAGTGCGTATTGCCGAACATCGGGATGGCGGAGGCCAGGTTTCTCTCGCCGTTTTCAGATGCCGCAAGCCGGTGATTGCGGCCATCAACGGGCATGCGGTCGGCATCGGCATTACCATGACCCTGCCCATGGACATGCGAATCGTCTCCGAGGATGCAAAGATCGGATTCCCCTTTACACGCCGAGGCGTTGTCCCGGAAGCCTGCTCATCCTGGTTCCTGCCGAGGATCGTCGGGATCTCCAAGGCCACTGAGTGGGTATATACGGGGCGAGTCTTTCGCGCCTCTGAAGAGGCGGGTTCCGGCCTTTTCAACCATGTGGTGCCACAGGAACAGGTACTGGACAAGGCGATGTCCATCGCCAGGGAAATCGTGGAAAACACCTCAGCGGTTTCCGTGGCCCTCGGCAAGGCGCTCCTGTGGCATGGGCAGGCGGAGCCTGACCCGCAATCGGTCCATCTGATCGACTCGCGCTGCTTTTTTTGGATGGGCTGCCAAAAGGACTCGCACGAGGGGATTGAAAGCTTCCTGCAGAAAAGGCCGCCAAGGTTTTCCATGAAAGTCTCTTCTGACATGCCTGATTTCTATCCTTGGTGGAAAGAACCCAAAGTATAAGAACATCATTTCGGCACAATTTTTCGCTATGGATACATCGGTTCTCAGGATTTTTCCATCTGGGCTGTTCTCCCACGAAGTCAGTCCCATGCGATCTTTTGTGTTATCGGCTCGCCGCATAATGAGTTCGGCGGCGGTATGGCCGTGAATGGCGAAATGCAGTTTGTTTTGCACTTTGGCGAACAAACGCTGCCTGCGAAAATCGCGACTTGCTTTTCAAAGACTGTGTTGCCATTTGCATTCTCTTTCACGGTAATATTGAAGCAATGCGCACGAGTTATGGAAGCAAAATCTGTCACCTTTTTACTTGAAACGACAACCGAAACGACAACCAAGGGTCATTTTCTGACATAGTGGGCCCCCCTGCCTTTGCCAGCGGGGGGTCAGTACGTTCATTTCAAAAAGTTTTTCGGCTTCCTTGAGCGCTGACTGACGGGAAATGCCGAACATTGCCGCTATGCCTCCGGCGGTGATTTTTTGACTTTTATTGACGGGTTCCACGATTTTCATCTGTCTTTCCGTCAGCGCCACCTGCCCGAAGTCTTTCATCTTTTGCACATCGAGGCTTAATCCGATAATTCTCTGGCGAACCTGCTCGATCTGCACCATGACACCACGGGTAAAATATTCCAGCCATTGCGTGAGATCCAGCGTATCAGGACTGACCGACTGCAATGCCCGGTAATACCCAGGCCTGTCGCTGTCGTAGTAGTCATCAAGGGCAAAAAATCGCTTGGTATCGAATCCCCTCCTGAAAAGCACCAGGCTTGCCAGGGTTCTTGCCGTTCTGCCGTTGCCGTCAACAAAAGATGTATCCTGACAAACTCATAATGGCAGATGCCTGCTTCAAGCACGGAGTTGCGGTCGGCGGCCGGCGCATTGTGCCAGGCGGCAAAATCTTCCATAAGTTCCGGGATTTCCCGCGGAGAAGGCGGGCGGAAAGAAACCTCACCGGTAAGCCGGTTGCCCACAACGACCTGGACAGATCGGTACTTCCCACATTCAGCCGGATTGTCAAGAACGTCCTGCATAAGCTCCCGGTGAATTGTGCAAATAGTTCGCTCGGATATGGATTAGCGCGACAGGCGGGGAATATCCTGGAGTACTTTTAGATAGTTCAGCACCTCGGCCTTGGCCTTTCTCTGAACCATGATGTTTCTGCCGGCGGCAAGCTGGCTGACCTGATCCAATGTCAACGGGTTTCCCTCGATTGCCGTGGATGCGTGTGCGTTTCGAAGCAGCGCTTCCCGCCGGATGGACACTTCCCACTTGGGAATAAGGGGCGCATTTTCCACCGTGACCACGGATGAGGCAATAGTGGTGAGATTTTTCAGTATTGTTTCGGTTATCGTGAATACCGGCTTGAACATGACATAACCTCACACCACATCATTCATGGAACAATGCAAAATAGTTGCCTTTGTTAAATACGCGGAGAACCCCTCTGATGTGAATCCTGTCAGTGACTTATATCACTGACACAAACGTAACAAAAAGGCAAGGACGGAACCGTGAAGAGCTGTCCGAATTCGTGAATCACGATGCGAGGAAAGCTAATTGGCTTTAACGGGTCAAGAAAAAGTGTGCTGATGGGAAAGTGAACAACCCATGTTGACTTTTCGTGCCGTCATGCAATAATATTTATAGAAATAATCCAGTTTCCCGGAATTTGGATGAGGCCATTGTCTGGGCATGGACGCATCACAACAGATCCGATACAAAAATGTCTTAACCGGACTGGCAATGAAAGGAATTTTTGAAACATGGGTATGACAGCAGAAAAGATTGTATCAGAGGCATTGGGTTTGCCACCTCATGCTCGCGCATTTGTGGCCGAAAAACTTATTGAGAGCCTTGATGCTTCCCCTGGGGAAGAGTTTTCTCCCATTTGGCGCGAGGAGAT
>CAIVVZ010000455.1 GCA_903909505.1 uncultured Desulfobacteraceae bacterium | reverse complement strand
GAATGAATGGTTGTCATCAAACCGCAGCGGATGCCGAAGCTTTCCAGCAGCACTTTGGCCACCGGAGCCAGGCAGTTGGTCGTACAGGAGGCATTTGAAATAATATGGTGTTTCCGGGGGTCGTAACTGTTGCCGTTAACGCCCAGAACAATGGTGATATCCGGATTTTTCGCGGGCGCGGAAATAATGACTTTTTTTGCGCCGGCGGCAAGGTGTTTGGATGTATTTTCCTTATCCGTGAAAAGTCCCGTGCACTCTGCGACAATATCAACACCCAGATCCTTCCATTCCAGTTTGGCGGGATCTTTGATGCTGGTAACGGCAATGGTTTTTCCCCCGACTTCAATCGCTCCGTCTTTGCCGGTAACCGCCACGGGCAGCTTTCCATGAACCGAATCATAAGCCAGAAGATGTGCCATGGTCGCGGCATCGGTAAGATCATTGATGGCCACGACTTCTACATCGGAACGGTTCATTGCCGCTCTGAAAACCAGTCTTCCAATTCGACCAAAACCATTTATCCCTATCTTGATGCTCATAAAAAAACCTCCTTCAAAAGATTATCAGAATATAAATCCATAGGCAGCAGAGCGGAAGCTTTCAGTCCCGATCTTTGTCTTTACGATGGTTCTCCTCGCTTGTTTCCTTTTAATATGCCGCTTGCCAGTGAAATACTCTTTTTCCCCGAGGCTTCCAGGGTAACCGCCAGTTTGCTGAGTTCAGTATCTTTTCGCAGGTGCAGCGCCTTGATCAGGATAGGAAGATTCACCCCGGAAAGAACTTCGATGCGTCCTTCTTCCAGAAAGGAATAGCTTAGATTTGATGGTGTCCCGCCAAACATGTCGGTAAGAATCAGAACGCCGACTTTCTGATCCACTTTTTTGATGCCGGCGGCAATTTTAGCGCGAAGTTTTTCAGCCTCTTCATTTAAATTAATGGAAATGGACTCCAGTTGTTCCGGCCGGCTGCCAAGGATGAATACGGCTGCTTCGATTAAGGCATCGCCGAGGCAGCAATGGGTGACTATAACAATCCCTATCATGAACACTCCTGTTTAAAGGCCATGATGGACCCGATAAACCGGCAACTCTTCGGATTATCCAAGGGACCAGTGGACGGATGATGGATTATGTTCCGCTGGAATCAGCCGCGAAACCGATGGTATTTTTTTGTTTCATTTATATCAGTGAAATATCCCGGTGATGAACCTCAATGTGTTTCGACGGATACTGAATTCCCAGATGTTCGCCGATCGCTCCGGCAACGGCAACGGATCGGTGTCTTCCACCCGTGCACCCTACCGCTAGGGTCAGGTAGGCCTTGCCTTCATTTTCGTACAAGGGGATAAGATATATCAGCAGATCGAGATACCGTCTCATGAATTCCTGACATTCAACATTGTCCAGGACATGGGATTTAACGTTTTGTGAAGTCCCATCCAGCGGTTTCAACTCCGGCAAATAATAAGGGTTGGAAATAAATCGCACGTCCATGACGATATCCGCATCTTTAGGTATGCCAAATTTAAAGCCAAAAGACAACACCGTAATATGGATGGAAGACAAGACCCCGCTTTTCCGGGCAATGTTCTGAATCATGGATTTGAGTTCATGAACATTGCAGTAAGAGGTGTTGATAATCAGATCCGCGGCGGTTCGCAGGTCCTTCAGTTGATCTTTCTCCATTCTGATGCTGTCTGTCAGGTTTTTTTCCCGTGAAAGCGGGTGATGTCTTCTTGTCTGGCTGTATCGATGAATCAGGACGTCTTCATCGGCCTCAAGAAAAAGGATCTTGAATGCATAGTCCTGGAATCTCAGGGATTCAAAGATCGCGGCATGGCTGACCAGAAAGCCTTTTTCACGCACATCCATGACAAAGGCCAGGCCGGCCATCTTGAAATCACGTTCGATGGGAAGTTCCAGAAATTTTGGCAGGAGGGCAACCGGCATGTTGTCGACACAGTAGTATCCGGCGTCTTCGAGAGCTGCGATGGCAGTGCTTTTTCCGGAACCGGAATACCCGGTGATGATGATGATATTATGCGTTTTCACAAGTGGCTTTGTTAGAATTCTTCATCTTCCGCCTGAATAATGGAAATGATGTCGTCAGGGGTTTGCGCCCGAAGAAGTTTTTCTTTAAACGGTTCATTTTTTAACATTCTGGCAATTCTTGCCAGCGCTTTCAGGTGAAGACCCGTGGAATTTTCAGGCGTTATCAGCATGAAAAATAAATGCGCGGGCCGGCCATCCAGTGTGTCATAGTCAACGCCTTTTCTGCTTAACCCAAAACCCATTACCAGGTCGTCCAGGGATTTGAGTTTCCCGTGAGGAATACCGATTCCCATTCCGATGCCGGTGCTTCCCAGGCGTTCGCGCTCCATCAGAACGTGAACCAGGTCCGGACAGCTCACGCCAATAATCCGGGCAACCGGAGCAGCCATCTCTTCAATAAGCCCTTTTTTATCCCGGGAGCTTAAATCGGTGAGAATGGCATCTCGATGTAATGAATTTAGAATTTTCATGGTCCTGGGGTGCTGTGAAAAACGGCCGGCCGCGAATGAAAAACAGCTCGAAAAACAGGCAACCGGCCGAAACAGGATTAATTGCTGGGTTGGATTAACCCGTAGTCCCCGTCCTTGCGCCGATATAGGACATTGACACGCTCGGATCTGGCATTCGTGAATACAAAAAAATGATCATCCAGAAGATCCATCTGCATAATGGCTTCTTCGATATCCATGGGTTTATAGTCGATATGCTCCACAATCACCTGGCCGCGTTCTTCGGCATCAACGGGAAGCATATTCTCCTCGGCGGAAGGTTTCACCCTGGCCTTGGAGCCCGTTCTTCTTTCCCGAGTCTTATCCTTATTCTTTTTGATCTGTTTTTCTAGTTTGTCCAGAACCATGTCAATGGCGGAATACATGTCAACGGTTTCTTCCTTGCCATAGATATTGAGTCTGTCGCCAACGATATTGATTTCCGCGATGTGTCTGAATTTTTCAACAGACAACACAACATTGGCTTCAGCGGGATTGTCCAGAAATTTGTCAAATCGATCCAGTTTATGGCTGACATATTGTGACAAATTGTCCGATGGATCGATATTTTTAAAAGTTACAGATGTTTGCATAAAAAAATCTCCTTTCCTGTTCATAATTTGACGAAGGTGGGTTCAAAACTGCCTGCGTCTGCTGGAAGGCAAAACTTTCAGCATTTCCCGATATTTGGCCACAGTCCTTCGCGCTACTTTGATATTGGCGGCTTCCAGCATTTCCGAAAGCTGCTGATCACTGTATGGTTTTTTTTGGTCTTCACCGCCAATGATTTGCTTGATCTGATTCAGCACACTGGCAGAGGCAATCGCTTCCCCGTGCATTCGGTTAATAGAGCTGTTAAAGAAAAATTTCAATTCAAAAATACCCTGTGGGGTGTGTGCATACTTATTGGTGGTCACTCGGCTGATGGTGGATTCATGCATGCCGATATCATCGGCGATGTCCCTTAGCACCATGGGTTTAAGGTGTAAAATTCCTCTCTCGAAAAATTCCCGCTGATACCGCAAAATGCTTTCCATGACCTTATAAATCGTCTTCTGACGTTGATGAATGCTGCGAATGAGCCATGTGGCGGATCGCATTTTTTCCTGGACATAATCCCGGGTCTGATCGGATACTTTTTTTTTCTGCTGTATGGCATCCTTATAAAACGAATTTACCTTGAGTTTCGGCATGCCATCATCGTTCAGGACCACCACGAAATCATCGTCAACTTTGTAAACATAAATATCCGGGGTGATGTACTGGGGGGATTCGGAGCTGAACAGACGTCCCGGCCTGGGCTCCAGACCCTTGATGATATCGACGGCCGAGACGATGTCTTCAATAGAGAGCTTTAGGGCTTTGCTGATGGCTTTATAGTTTTTTCTCTCCAGATGGTGAAGGTGGTTTGAAATAATATCAACAACCGGCGTTCCTTCCAGGTTGAAATGCCTGGCCTGAATCAGCAGGCATTCTCTGAGATCCCGGGAACACACGCCGATAGGATCAAATGTCTGCAGCATCTGTAGAACCTCGATGGCTTTTTCGGAAGAGGATTGGCTTGTCCGGACAAGTTCATCCAGGCTCAGTTCAAGATAACCGTCTGCGTTTAGATTGCCGATGATCAAACTGCCAAGGTTTTCTATTTCCGGATCCGGAAATGTCATCAGCAATTGCCAGGAAAGGTGGTCCTGCAGCGATTCTTTCTGGGCAATAAAAGATTCGTAATTGGGGGCGTCTTTTTTCTCGGTTTCGGAGGTGACTCTTCCCGATGTGCTGTATTCATTGATCAGACTGCTCCAATCCGTATCTTCAACGGTTTTATGATCTGAAATTTCACCTGATATGGAGCCGATGTCGGGAGGGATGATTTCAGGGGCTTCTTCTGTCTGATCCGTTGAACCGTCTTCCAGTGTCTCTTCAAGAGTAGGGTTTTCCTGAAGCTCCTGATGAATGGTCTCTAAAAGCTCCAGCCGTGACAGTTGCAGGAGTTTAATGGCCAGTTGCAGTTGAGGGGTCATGATCAGCTGCTGGGACAATTTCAGTTGTTGGCGTAATTCAAGAGCCATCTGGTATCTGGTATCTGGTTATGGGTTATGGGTTAAAGCGTAAATTCATTCCCCAGGTAAATGCGGCGGCAGACTTCACTGGATGCAATCTGCTGGGGAGTTCCGGCTTCAATAATTTCTCCGCCGTTTAAAATGAATGCTTCATCACAGACGCCTAGCGTCTCGCGGACATTGTGATCAGAGATCAGAACGCCGATTCCGAGTTCTTTTAAATGTTCAATGATGGCCTTAATGTCGATGACTGCAAGCGGATCAATGCCTGCAAAAGGCTCATCCAATAAAATGAAAGACGGATTGGTTGAAAGCGCTCGGGAAATTTCTAGCCGCCGTTTTTCTCCGCCGGAAAGCAATACGGCTTTCTGCTGCGACAGATGTTTGATCCCCAATTCATCCAAAAGCCTTTCCGCCCGGGTTTCCTGTTCGGAATGGGAAATCGGCTGATGTTCCAGAATCGCCATCAGATTTTCCCATACCGTAAGTTTTCGGAATATGGATGTTTCCTGGGGAAGATACCCAATCCCTTTTCGGGCCCGAATATGAATGGGAAAAGACGTTACATCTTCCTCATTGAGAAAGATTCGACCGGAATCGGGTTTAAGCATTCCGACAGCCATATAGAATGTCGTTGTTTTGCCTGCCCCATTCGGACCCAGCAATCCCACCACCTGACTGCTGGCGATATTCATGCTGACGGAATTGACGACCCGTCTCCCATCAAAGGTCTTAATCAGGTTTTTCAGTGACAATAAGGCCATGGTCCGGATGACTTCAAGTGAAAGGTGTCAGGGCTTTTTATCAAGCTCGCCGGAATAAAAAACAGCCTCTACCTGCTTTTCTTTGCTGCGCTCAACGATAACGCGATCGTCATTTACATAAAAAGTAATTTTATCGCCGGATACATAGTTGTTTCCGCTGGTTACCTTGGAACCGGGTCCGCTCAGAACGACCACCTTCGTAGCCGGGGTATATTCGGCCATGCTGGTATGGGCTGTACGATTTTCAGATTGAATCACTACATTTCCCGAAGCCACAACTTTTTTGATGGATTCTTCGCCGGTATCTTTCTTCCCCTTATTTCCAGACGCCTTACTGTAATAGATTGTGAGCTTGTCTGACGTGATCAGTGTCGTCCCCTGTACGGCGCTGACATTGCCGGAAAATTCAGCATAACTGGCTTCATTATAAGCCACAAGATTGTCTGATTTTATCTGAATGCTGCTATTTTCATTACCTTTATCAAATGCGGATACATTCCCGTTCGGTATCGACATCGCTAAGAACAACATCAGGGCTTTCAGAAAAACCAACTGCCATTGGCGGCTTTTTTTTAGACTAAATGGGATTTTCACGCAACAATACCTCAACATTTCGTTGAAACCAGGCCTGGTTGGCGGTTAAGTCATATTTCATGGAATCTGCTGTTAAATTGATGGCGTCTCCAATGATTTTTACGGGAGAGGATGAAAAAAGCATCCGACGTCCGTGATCATAATTCATTTGTTCGGTTTTTAGCGTGTAATTGGAATAGGTCAATACCACCTGGCCGGTGACTTCAATATCCTTGGTCTCGGTTTTCAGAATTCCTCGGCTTGCAGTCAACTGAACCTCTTTGCCGTTCTTTACGAAATAAACGACTGTGACATCTTCTAACATCAATTGTTTGCTTTCGTCAATAACATGGGCGGATCTGGCATCCAAAATCCATTCTTTGATCCCATCCCGCGTGGACACCTGATGAACATTGCCAATAGCCAGGATGGCATTCTGCTGGATGGAAGTTATCAATTTGACGGGGTCTTGACTCAGATAGCGGTTCTTTATGAAAATCCCCGCAATGATTCCCGTAGTGATCAAGCTGAAAGCAATCAGGGCAATCGTGATCTTCCTTCGTGGGTTAATCGTGCGATGGAATGCGATCATTTTCAAGTGCCGTAATCTATCATCATACCATAAACCGATTGATAACATCGTCCCACTGGTTTCTGGCTTTTAATACCGTCTCGCAAATCTCCCTTACCGCTCCTTTTCCGCCGGGCGCACGGGTAACCATATCGGCATGCAAGCGGATCAGTTCGTGGGCATCGGCAACAGCGATGGAAACGCCGGATTTTTTCATTAACGGCAGATCCATGAGATCATCGCCGACAAAGGCGATTTCATTCGCCATAATACCGGTTTGCTGATAAACAGCGTTCAAAACATCTATTTTTGTTGAAAGTCCATCCAGAATCAGTGAAATTCCCAGGTTTTCGCATCGATGAAGGAGGGCTTTGGAACGCCTCCCCGTGGCGATTCCCACCTGAACGCCGGAAAGCATCAACAGGCGGATACCCAGGCCGTCCTTGACATTGAACACCTTGATCTGTGAACCCGAATCATCATAAATAATACTGCCATCCGTCAGGACACCATCGACATCCAGCAATAACAGTTTTATTGTTCTTAATTTATCTATTATAAGTTGATGTTCCATAAGCATTCTATTCGCCCGATGAGTTAACTTCGGATACCAGTCTGCGAATCGCTATAAGCCTGGAAATCAGGTCATGGAGAATCGTCAAGGGTAAGGAATTGGGGCCGTCACATTTGGCGTGATCGGGCTCCGGATGAACTTCGATAAAAATGCCGTCGGCGCCCGCGGCAACGGCTGCTTTTGCCAGAAGTGGTGCAAATTCTCTCTGACCACCGGAGCTTTTGCCGGCGCCGCCCGGAAGCTGAACGCTGTGCGTGGCGTCAAATATGACCGGAAAGCCCGTATTCTGCATAATTTTAATGCTTCGAAAATCCACGACAAGATTTGAATATCCGAACATGCTTCCGCGTTCTGTCAATAAAATCTGGCGGTTTCCAGTAGATGTGATTTTTTCAGTTACCGGAAACATATCCCAGGGTGACAGAAACTGGCCTTTTTTGATGTTAACGGGTTTTCCGGTTCGAGCGACTTCCAGAATCAGATCCGTTTGTCTGCATAAAAAGGCGGGGATTTGGATGATATCCAGAACTTGAGCCGCGGATTCCACTTCCGATCGCGTATGAACATCCGACAGGATGGGGATGGATAATTCTTTTTTGATGCTGTCCAGGATTCGAAGGCCTTCAAGCATTCCAGGGCCCCGGTAAGATTGCAGCGATGTCCGGTTGGCCTTGTCATAAGAGGCTTTAAAAACAAACGGGATTCCCAGCTCGCTGGTCATCTGTTTTAGAAAACGGGCAATGGATAGCGTGGTTTTGTGGTCCTCGATGACACAGGGTCCGGCAAATAAGACCAGCTCAGTGCCAGGGCCCATGGAGATTTCGTTGAATGCTGTTTTGAAATTCATGATTGTTCACTGTACTTTAATATGAAGGGGTTTGTCTGCCCGATATCCCAACTTTCCAATAATTTCATGATGTTTTAATTTATAGCTCGAGCAGGCAAAAGTCAAGAAATGATGAGGGCTCTGAAATCATGCGGCGGAAAAAAACAAACCTTGATAAGCATCGGGTTAATTGATAATAATTGGATGGCAAAGTAGAAAATCCAATATCTGCGTTGAGCTTCATCCTTCGTCGTTGCGGCGTACTGGCCGTACGCCTCTCTCCTCAGGATTTGCTCGTCTTGATCTTGAACTTTTTACTTTGCCATCCCATTTCATGCGAAAAAAACAAAGCATTGGAGTCGGAAGTCAGGATGTCAAGGAACTCCCGTTGATCTTCCCCTTTGGAAAAAAAGGGAAGATAGCACCGTCAGGGTTTGTTGCGCTGATAATGTATTGTGGTTTATCAAAAAGGTGGATTGAAACGCAGTGGAAAATAAACGTAATCCTGTAAATTTTTTCCTTCGCCTGATGGCGCCGGGGTTGGTGTGTCTTGTATTGGTATCGGGTTGGTTCCTGCGGAGCCGGCTGGAAGGGGAAAAACCCGTTATTGCCACGGAAATTCCTTCTTTTTTAAATCCTTCCCAGGAATTTGTTCTGAATCTGTCCGATGCCGAAAGCGGCATTCGAAAAGTTTGGATTACCATCGAGCAGAACGGTAAGGAAACAGTCCTTCGGGACGATCTTTATCCGCTGAAAGGATCATCCGATTCATCGCCTGTCCATATGCTGTCTGTTCCCTTCAAGGTGGATGTCAAAAAACTGGGAATTGTTGATGGCAAGGCCATATTCCGGGTATTGGTCCGGGATAATTCCTGGCGGGGCTGGTTTCACGGCAATAAAACCGCGATCGAAAAAGAGGTTCAAATTGATACACGGCCTCCGGAAATTGTGGTTCTGAACCGAATTCACAACCTGAATCAGGGAGGGGCGGGCCTGGTTATCTACCGGCTCTCCGAACCCTGTCCGGTCAATGGCGTGATGGTCGGGGATCTGTTTTATCCGGGCCAGGCCGGGTATTTCAGCGATCCTGGGATCCATCTTGCATTTATTGCGCTGAATCATTTACAGGGGCCGGAAACCGAACTCTTCATCAAGGCAATCGATCAGGCGGGAAATACGACGAAATCGGGTTTTTCACATCATGTCAAACGAAAGGCTTTCAAAAAAGACACCATTTCCTTAAGCGACAGTTTTTTAAACCAGAAAATGCCTGAATTTGATGTGGAAGTTCCGCCGGACAGCCGGAATCCCATGCTGGCCAGATTCATAAAGGTGAATAAAGAACTTCGCGAAACCAATTATCAGATGATTTCATCCGCGGTTATATCCAGCGATAATAAGCTGTACTGGGAAGGAAGCTTTACCAGACTCCCCAATTCCGCTCCCAGAGCCGGATTTGCGGATCACCGGACCTATCTGTATGAGGGTAAAGAGGTGGACCAGCAGGATCATCTTGGCGTGGATCTGGCATCCCTCCAGCATTCTCCGGTTCCTGCCGCCAACAGCGGCAGGGTGGTGTTCATCGATTTCGTCGGAATCTATGGCAAGACGGTTCTGCTGGATCACGGATTCGGGCTCTTCAGCATGTATTCTCACCTGAACAGCTTTAATGTCAAGGTGGGCCAGATGGTTTCCAAAAACGACATTCTCGGATATACGGGTAGCACCGGCATGGCCGCCGGAGACCATTTGCACTATGCCATGCTGGTCCGAAATACATTTGTCAACCCGATTGAATGGTGGGATGAAGGGTGGATAAAAAACAACATCACCGACAAGATTAAAGAAGTGCAATCCACCATCAAGTGATGATAAGCTCAGGTGGTTAGACAGATGGATTCGAAAAAAGCCTTTGGTCTGTCTACCTTCAGCCTGTTTTTCTTTTGGAGATTTTTCGTTCATGAAAAAACACAAAGTTACCAAGACTTATAAAGAAATTAATGACAAAATCAGATCCGGTGAGGTGGTGGTGGTCACCGCCGAAGAAATGACGGATATTGTCAAACAGCAGGGCCCGGTTGAGGCGGCCCGGTACGTGGATGTGGTGACGACCGGAACTTTTGCGCCCATGTGCTCGTCCGGCGCATTTATCAATTTCGGCCACTCGACGCCCGGCATCAAGGCGTCCAAGGTCTGGATGAACAATGTTCCGGCTTACGGCGGCATTGCCGCCGTGGATTGTTATATCGGCGCCACGGAACCCTGTGAGGATGATCCCTTGAACAAGGTTTATCCCGGCGAGTTTAATTACGGGGGCGGGCATGTGATTCAGGATCTGGTTGCCGGAAAGCGGGTATTCCTGAAAGCCACGGCCTACGGAACGGACTGTTATCCCAACCGGTTTGTTGAAAAGGAAATCACCCTTCAAACCCTTCCCAATGCCATGCTTTGTAATCCGAGAAATGGATACCAGAATTATAACTGCGCCGTGAATCTGACCAAAAAAACCGTTTATACGTACATGGGGACGCTCAAACCCCGGGCCGGAAACGCCAACTACAGTACGGCTGGATCATTGAGCCCGCTGTTCAATGATCCCTATTACCAAACCATCGGACTGGGAACCCGAATATTCCTGGGAGGCGCGGAAGGCTATGTGACCTGGCACGGAACCCAGCACAAGCCTTCTGCCAAACGCACTGCCGGAGGGGTTCCGGTAACCCCTGCCGGAACCCTGTGGGTCATGGGGGATCTGAAAAAAATGAGTCCCCGTTGGCTGGTGGGAGTGAGTATTCTGGGATATGGCTGTTCGCTGTCGGTTGGCCTGGGAATCCCAATTCCGGTTTTGAATGAGGAGATAGCTGAATATACCGGGGTTTCGGATGCAGAAATCTTCACCCAGATTCTGGACTATGGCCATGATTATCCCAATGGCATCTCCCGAAGCCTGGGCCAGGTCAGTTACGCGGAGCTCAAAAGCGGAACGATCCAGTTAAACGGCGTGGATGTTCAGACCGTTCCGCTGTCCAGCATGGTCCGGGCCAGGGAAATCGCGGTAACCCTGAAGAAATGGATTTCCCGTGGCGAATTCATGCTGGGCGAGCCGCAGTTTACCCTGCCCCTCTAAACGGAACCCTGTCATGCCGGATCTCATCAGAGCCTTTATCGCCGTGACACTTCCCGAGCCCCTGGCAGGTTTCGTGTTTGAGGTTCAACAAACGCTTAAGGCCCATGGCTTGCGCATTGCCTGGGTGCCGCACGGGAATGTTCACCTGACGTTGAAATTCTTGGGCGATATCGAGCCTGCCGATATCGATCCGATAGTTGCCGTCATAGCCGAATGCGCGCGGCGGATAGTTCCGTTGATCCTTTCCGCCAGTGGACTGGGGGTTTTCCCGGACCTTCGGCGTCCGAGGGTGGTGTGGCTGGGGCTAACGGGTGATATGCCTCGACTGATCGCCTTTCAGCAAGATCTGGATACCCGGCTGGTTGCATTCGGCAAGGGCCGGTTCAAGCCTGAGGAAAGGCCGTTCAAAGGGCATCTGACGCTGGGCAGAATCAAGGCCCGGCTGGATGCCGGTATGTTGGTCAAAGCGCTCAGAGAAACCGGACAGGTTCAGTCACATACGTTTACGGTCGATGCCGTTCATTTGATTCAAAGCCGGTTGACGCCGTCCGGCTCAATTTACACACCGCTCGGACGCGTGGTGCTGGGCGGTCCCGCAAACGATCTTTGTTAGAAAAATGCAATCGCTCACAAAAAAGAAGGAGGGCACATGATTACCATGCCGGAAAAGGAAAAAGCCGTTGATGCGGCGATGAGTCAGATAGAGCGCCAGTTCGGTAAAGGTTCTATCATGAAGCTGGGAAGCCGGATCGTACAGGACATCCCCACGATTTCCACCGGATCTTTGGCTCTGGACAAGGCCCTTGGTATCGGCGGCCTTCCCCGGGGAAGGGTGGTTGAAATATTTGGTCCGGAATCATCGGGGAAAACCACGCTGGCCCTTCATGCGCTTGCCAGTGCCCAAAAACAGGGCGGAATCGCCGCGTTCATCGTTGCCGAACATGCCCTGGACCCGATTTATGCACG
>CAIVVZ010000454.1 GCA_903909505.1 uncultured Desulfobacteraceae bacterium | reverse complement strand
GTAATGGACCACAAACGGTTCAAAATTATTAGATGGACTCTCTACGATCACCTCATCACCTTCGACCAGGCAAATCACATGAACCCCGCCGTTGGTGTGATGGTCTACTTTTTTAGTGAACCAGTGCCTGCGCGTTTCGATAAACTCCCGTTCATGCAATCCGGTACTCTCCTCGATCCAGCCATCACCCTTTGCGACCACCCGAATGTGGTTTACCAGATTTTCTTTGGTCCATTGGGTGGTCCGATCCCACTGGATCACCTTCTTCCCATGTTCGATATTGATTGGCCTGGGTTTTCCATCCATACCCAGACGGCCCCAATCCCACAGTTTGAACGTGAATATGTATGGTGTTGCACTGATTTCAAGGACCATACTGCTTTTCCCTGAGCAATGAATCGTTCCGGCAGGAATCAACACATGATCGTGTTTTTTCATCGGCCAGGTCTGCACGTGTTTTTGGGCATCAAACGATTTCCCACCTGCCTGGGCCTCTTCCAGTTCAGCCATCATCGCATCAGGATCTGAACCCTCCTTCAGGCCCAGATAGACGATGGCGTCATCGCCGGTTTCCATCATATAATAGCTCTCATCCTGGGTATAGTGCATCCCGAATTTTTCCTGAATATATTCGGTAAGCGGATGAACCTGTAGACTCAGATGTCCCCCTTCCATAGTATCCAGGAAATCAAACCGGATGGGAAATTCATCCCCAAAACGTCCGTGAACCGGATCGCCCAGCAATTCGCGTGGATGCCGAAATACCAGGTTAATGGATGGTATTTCAATAACATCGTCGCCAAATTTAAGCAGCAGGCTGTTCTCTTCCGGGACACAGTTGAAACACCAGGCGTAATTGGGAGCCGATGGATCGAGATTGCAAACTTCCTTCATCCACTGTCCACCCCATGGCCCCGGATCAAAAAACGGCACCACACTGAAAGGTCGGTTAATAGCCAGTTCCATTCCCTCAAGAATTGCCTTTCCTTCCACCACCTTTGGTTCATTTATTTTGTTGGTGTCGAGCAGAAAATCCATTTTGTCAAACAAGGTCTTTTTCAGCCGGTCGCAAACACGCCAATCCACAAAAAATCCCTGTTTATAAAGCAACATCCAGTCTGAAGTATCCCGGTTTTTTACCCCCAGATTATCCACCAGGTGTTTACGCATCCGCAGCTGAATTTCCCACCGGGCCATATCCGCATAGACCAGAAGAGGAGCCTCCCCCAAACTCCCTCCTAATGAAGGGGATTTTGGACAAAGCAATGATGCACCACATCCATAAATTATAATCGTTCCCTCTTTTATCTGCTCAATTTCAGCTTGAATGACTCTCACTTTTTCGGGATCGAAAAAAGCATCCATAGTGAGTCGGGTCAGAAACCCAAAAATCCGGTCATTGGTAACATCAGGGAAAGTCAGTTTTATGATCTCCTCCTCAGGCAGCATGAAATCTGAAGCCTGAATAAATCTGGCGGGTTTTAATCCATTCTGAAGCTTGGCAATCAGCTCTTCATGGATGACCCCCTGATATGTTTCGACGACCACGAGCTTTTTCTTTTTCGGAATTTTGTGGATTGCCACGGTTAGCCGGGCACAGATATCATTCCACCCGTTTTCAACCCTGTATTGCTCATTCTTTACCTCAACAACCGGCAGGTTATTGAATCTTGAAGGTTTTTTTAAATAGCTTTTCGTCATTTTTAAATGCTCTAATATCATTTTCTAATTACTATTTTCGATCC
>CAIVVZ010000453.1 GCA_903909505.1 uncultured Desulfobacteraceae bacterium | reverse complement strand
TAACCGTCCAATACGAGTCATTGGATGACAGGCAAACATCCTGATATTGCGCATTTTGTTTCCGAATGACGTAGTTTCTGATATTTTTATGACTGATCTGCTTATTATTCTAAATAATGAGCTTGTCCGGGAATTGCTGAGTTTTATCTGAGACCGAAAGTTGCTGTTCAGTTTTTAAAGCACGTAACATCCTGGAAGGATTTGTATAAGTATTTCCTTGGAGCAACTGTCCTGGTAAAAAGCAAATTCCGATAATTTTCGTTGGCTTCGAAGATGATAAGGGTATCGGTATAACGAGCTGATATCGGGGAAAAGGCGTCAATTGATTAGAGAATATATTTTCCGTTTGATTCAGCATTGTCTGTCATTGTTTGTTTTTGACACACCCGGCATCAGTGCATTCAAAGTTTTTTGTCTGCGGAGGTTCGTCAAGATAGGAAGAAACTGCCATATCTTTTATGGCTCGTTTTTGGTTTCGCCGGAAAATTTTAATGGACCTTATCTGGAAATCGGTAATAATGTCAGAATCTCTCATGACTGTTTCATCGACTATTCCGGTGGATTGATTATTCAGGACGATGTCTGGATTTCTGGACGGGCATCAATCACTACCCATAGCCATAAAATATCTGATCGAACGCTAAAAAAAGATCAACCGGTGGAGTATTCGCAGTTAATTATCGAACGTGATGCATGGATCGGGGCAGGAGCGGCCATTCTGGCCAGTGTCAACAAAATCGGCAGAGGGGCTATCATCGGCGCTGGCTCCATAGTAACGAAAGATGTCGATGAGTTCTCAGTAGTTGCCGGTAACCCTGCCCGCCATTTAAGATACCGATAAAAAATCCAATATGCTTTTTCGTTATTTCAACCTGCCCAGATAGAGGAGCCAAGGAAATGTTGAAATCCATTGTTCCTCCCTGATTTCAACAAACTCCCTGATAACACACCGAAATTCAGCCCGGCTCCAAAACTGGACATGGGAAGGATCTCTGCCCCCGTGGTGTCTGTATTTGCCTCGAACAAAAATTCCCCATCGAAAAAAAGGCTCATGGGGAACCGAAAGAATGATCCATGCATGGGGCTTTGCCACCCGAACGATCTCTCTGAGTGCTGACGCCGGGTCTGTCAGATGTTCCAGAATCTGGGTGGCAACGATATAATCGAAGATTTGAGATTTCAGCGGGAGATGAAAAATATCGGCCCTGACATACTCACATAACGGATAACGTCGTTTTGCAAATCCGATTCGAGCCGGATCAATTTCGACAGCCACCATAAGTCGGCTCACCCCGCTTTGAGCCAGACGAGCGAGCCTTTGGCCATCACCGCAACCTACATTGAGGCCGAACAAAGTTCTAGCGTTTATTCTGGCCATTAATAACCGGACAGCGTCTGTCAGCCGATTTCCAACCCACTGAATCATACGATTGGAACTGGAATAAATCTCATCCGTTCCCCCAAAAACATATGAATCACTCTCTTCGTTTTTCATAAAACATCCCGCACTTTAAATCCTTGTTGGCTTCCATATCAAACCACATGGC
>CAIVVZ010000452.1 GCA_903909505.1 uncultured Desulfobacteraceae bacterium | reverse complement strand
GTCCGGACACCAGATAACCGGGCTGCCCGGGTTCGCCCGGCCTTCCGGTCACCACGCCGACCACCATGGCGCGAACATCTTCTCCGCCATGACGCACTTGCATGGTCAGGTAAGTGACATTGGCCGCGCGGGTCACTCCCGGCATGCCGAGGATCCCTCGGTAGGCATCGTCATACAGGCTGGAAGATTCGGCATAAGGGCCAAGCGTACCCTGCTGCACCACCCACAGGTCGGCGCCGCTGTTATCCAGAAGCGCCTTGGCGTCATCCACCATGCCCCGATACACCCCCGCCATGGTCAGCGTAACACCGATCAAGAGCCCCAGCCCCACACCGGTAAAGACAAACTTGCCCCAGGCATGCTGGATATCCCGCCCCGCCAGACTGATCATGGCGAAACTCCTTCCAAACGCGCAACAACCTTGATGCGGCTGCGGGCAGTGAGCGCACGCCGGCTGTAGACCACCACACGATCCCCTGATTTGATTCCCTCAAGAATCTGCGCCTGCCCGTCCAGATCGGTTGCACCGACCTTAACCGGCGCAAAATGCAGGGTGTTGTCCTGGATCAACCAGACACCCATGTGGCCATCCACCCGCTGCAAACTGGCGTTCGGCACAATCATCTCAGCAGGCAGCGCTGGCAGGGCAACCGTCACCTCTGCCAATTCCCCGATTGGGGGTAAGGGTTCCGGCAACGCTTCAAACACCACCTTGGCAAGAGTTTCTTCGGTCACGGCATCCGCCAGCGGCTCCACACGAAACACGCGCCCGTCAAGTTCACGCCCTTTCAATGAACGCAGGACGATGCGAACCGGCAGTCCGGCGCTTAAACCGGATACGCCCAGTTGATCAAAGCGTGCATTGATCCACAGACTCGTTGGGTCAACCATCTCCACCACCGGTTGTCCGGCAACCATTGTAGTGCCCGGATCCGCACTCCGGGCTGTCACCAGGCCATCGACCGGCGCGATCAGCCGCAGATTGGCGCGCTGCGTGATCATACCATCGCGGTCCGCGCGCAGACTGGCAGATGCCTGATTTGCGGCATCCAGGCCGGCGCGGGCAGCGGCTACCCCGGCATCGGCCGTGTCGCGTTCCTGCTTCCTGGCTCCGGCCATTTCCTCGCTTACAAGGCGTGTCTGCAGCAATTGCTCATAACGTCTTGCCTGAGCATCGGCATAGGTCTTTCGAGCCAGGGCTTCCAGAACCTGGGCCTTGACCGAAAGCGCTGCGGCTTCCGCACGTTTGAGCGCAGCGCCTAAAGAAGCAATGCGGTCATCAAAATCCACCGGGTCCATTTCCCCCAGCAATTGACCTGCCCGGACCCTGTCGCCCACCTGCACGTCCAGCCGTCGGACCCGGCCGGCAACCGTCGGGCCGATCTTGTACGTGTAGCGGGCCTCGATTGTGCCGATGCCAAACAGGGCAGGTGTGATGGAGCGGGTTTCAACCGCTGTCACGGTCACCGGAATCGGTGTCAGGGGCCCGGACCGCAGGGCCACATAAACGAACAGGGCTGCCAGCGGGATAAGCACCGCCAGCGTGCGTCGATTCATGGACAATAACCTCATGGTTTTTCTTCTGTTTGAATGGCTTCCCGGATGGCGGCGCACATGTCGTTAACTGTGTTGCCGTGAATACGGGCATCCAGGGTATGGAAGGCCTGTGCAGGGCATCCTACACACAGCATCCGGTGTTTGATAAACGCGGTTGTCGCACGGGGGTAGCGCTCCAGCAATTCCTGGATGCATATTTTCGAATCAATCTTTATCATGAACGGATGATAGCATCATCCATGCCCGGGGTCTTTGCGCTGGCGCAAAGATGATAAATAAAGCGGATGTAAAGACGATCCTGGGATAAAATAAAGAGTTACGGAATGTATTTTGAGAGGCAGCTCTTTTGAGAAAGATAAATCCGGACAGCCAGCCGGTGATGACGGCGGCTGACTGTCCGGGGGGACAAGGTGGGAGCTAAAACCGGTCCTGAAGCCCCATGGGATCTTTGAATTCCAGGGACGGGTTGAATTTTATCTTATTCTCTCCCCGCTCATCGACATATTTCATCAACTCCAGATCGATTTTCATCGGGACATCGACCCCGGCTTTTGCCAGAAGCTGTCGCAGAAAGCCTTCCGATTTGGTGGCAAACGCAATGGAATCCCCCAGAATCCGCAGGCCTTCCTGGGGGTTGTGGAATCCGATGGAATTCTCGGCGCCCATGAACAGTGTCCGGTAAAAAGCCTCTTCATAGAAATCCTTTGCCTTGTTATAGAGTTCTTCGTCAACGGTCTTTCCGGCTTCTTTGGCCTTATGTGTGATTTCAAAAAGCTTGGCGGTCGTTGCCGTGGCGTATCCGGAGCGTAGCATCAAGGACATGGTGCGGTCCTGAATGGAGAAAACCCTTTCCTTGAGCCAGTCGGGGCTTTCTGCATGGCACTGGTGGCAGGCCCGCATCTCGTTCTGGACAGGGCTCATCACCCGGTGGTCGGAAACCTTATACACGCCGGCCCTGGTGTAAGGCATGTGGCAATCGGCGCAGGAAGCTCCGGCTTTAAAATGTACGCTGTTGTTCGTCCAGAACTCGAATTCCGGATGACGGATGAAGGCCAGCTTGAAACCCGTTACGGTCTGCTTCCATTCCTTGACCGTTTCATCGCTGCGGAGCCTTTTGATGATGTCCTCGATGGTAATGGCGCCCCATTTTCCGTTCTGCCAGGGGAAATAGACGCCGGTGGATTTGCCTTCCGCATCCTTGTTGATGGCGTAAGTAACATGGCACTGGGCACAGACCGTGGTGCGCATTTCCTGCCGGGTCAGGGTATCCGGATTGGTGTCCATATCCTGAAGGGCTTTTGTCAGCGTGAATCCGCGGGAGATTTTAAGGGTCATATCCTTGTTGCTGTGGCAGTCGATACAGGCAACGCCAAGCTCCCGGTCTTTTTCGGGAATCTTGTCCAGTACGTCCTTGAAAGGCTTTTGGTAATAATCCAGCCCCATTTCTTTCTGGAGTTTGGGGGCATAGGGCGTTTTGCAGGTCAGGCAGACGCCGCCGGCCTTAAGACGCGTGGAGTCAATCGCCAACTGATCCCGGATCATGTTGGCGTGGCCCCTAGGTTCGTTGTATTCGGCCCCGAATCCCCAGCCGTTGAAGAGCAGCGCCATATAGGGAAATTCAGACAATTTGTCCACGGTGACAAGCCCCCCGTCCATGCCGGTTTTGTACTTGCTGATTCGCTTGGCTTTGGGATCGGCGGTCTTCTTCCAGAGTTCGTATTCCTCGGGATAGGCCTTGCCCCAGACCGATGGATCGATTTCCCCGTCCGGAATGACAACGGTCTGTCTGGGTTCCGGCTTGGACGGCTGACATCCGGCCAGTGCCGTCAACATGGCAAAAACCAGAAATACGCGAATCACCGTGGGATGAACAGAAACAGACATCGGGCATCTCCTTTCGATTAAAAAGAATGAATGGTAAGGGCGTCAGTTCATGAGCCTGTCGCCGGCCTGGCTATGCTGAAGCCAGCGGTGACACTGCCAGCACATGCGCTCCGGATCGATTTTTTCAACCGTGGTTTCATGGCAGCGGATGCAGTTGGACTGCACCACTTTCTCCCCATGATCCGAGAGCGTGATGGTTTCGGGCACGCTGCCGGAATAAAACACAACCATGTCTTTCATGCCGTCAATAGACTTCCAGATGTAATAGGCGCCGATATTTTCGTGGGGAAGGTGACAGTCGATGCATTTGATGCCGCGGTGCGCGCCCGTATGAAACCAGGCTTCATACTGGGACTGCATCATATGGCAGGAAGCGCAGAAGTCCGGTGACTCGGTTTTGGCCATGAGTTTGGGGGGGCCGAACATCACGAAAAAACCCCCTGCTGCGGCCAGAACAACGATTGCAAAAATCATCTTGGGTAACCTTGGGGACATGCGTTGGCCTCCCGGCGTTTTGTCAGAAGCAGGCCTTTTACAGGCTCCGGCATAGAGTTCGTGAAACAGACGGAACGAAAAAAAAGATATCAGGCAAATACTGTAGAATTTCAAATTCAGTTCGTGAAGGAAGTCGATTCATTGGATACCTGAAAATCAAATAAAATTCAAGGCGGAAAACATCCTTCAATAATCATCAATCCCTTATATATTATAGAGTATCCTCTTAGTGCTGAGCCACTTTACCATCCAGTCAGCAGGGATGTTGAGGACATTTCGTGTATGGAAGACTACGCATGTATACAGGTAAAGATAAAAGGGGTAAGACATGGGATGGAAACTGACAGAATCCACCTTCAATGATCTGATCGTCAAACTAAAGACGGATTACACAATCCTGGGTCCGAAACGTTTTGCCAGGCAAGGTCGCTTTTCAGATGCGGATGAAGATGTCGTCGTACAGGTTATCAAGAATACATACAAGTTCATTGATGAACACATTGATAAAACCCTCCCCAAAGAACACATAGGATACATTGTTGATCGAATAGGGTATCAGGTCTTCAGCGACAAAGTGCTTGAAGGTATTAAACTTAACGCTGATGCAAGGGTGGCAAAACACATCCAGTGGGGCTGCTTCAGGTATAGCAGCGATGTTTTTTTATCCGATTGAGTTAATGGAAGCGTTTTGATGGGCATTAACGCATTAACAGGTCTTTCTATACTGCTCATTTTTTTGTCGTGTATCGTTTTTCATAAAGTTCAGCCAAATCCGCAATGGAAACGGCGGCGGTCCGCTGTTGGAATTTTTTTAGAACCAGAATTCGGGGTATTTCCGAGTCTTTGGAATATTGTTGACGATGAGGGCGACAATGAGCATAACGCCAGCCCCCAGGGCCGCAGGCATCACGACATAGAGATACCCCAGCCGGTGCACGCTCTCTCCGCCGATCACCGCGATCAGGGCTGTAGCGCCTCCCGGGGGATGGAGCGTTCGGGTGAGATGCATCAGGGCTATCGAGGTGGAAACAGCCATTGCGGCAGCCAGCCATGGGTATCCGCCCAGCCATTGACTGGCCGTCACCCCGATGAAGGCGGAAAGGATATGGCCGCCCAGCAGGTTTCGCGGCTGCGCCAGCGGGCTGCGAACGGCCCCGTAGATGAGTACGGCCGAAGCGCCGAATGATCCGATCAGCATGAGCAGGCCGTTCCGGTCGTCGAGCTTGTAGTGTATCAGGGCAACCGCGGCAATGCCGATGAAGCTGCCGATCCAGGACCAGCACACTTCAACAAAACTCACCCGTGGCGGGCTCTGGCCCTTTCCTCTCATTTTTTGGAAGAATTTCATGGCGGCCGGCCTCTATCGGGCTAAAAGATTGGATTGAACCAGATCCGTGCGGGTGACAATGCCGATCGGCTTTCCGTCGGCATCGACAATGGGGATGCGGTTGATTTGCCTGTCGATGAACAGAGCCGAAATCGCTCCGACCGTAATCTGCGGCCCGGCAGTTATCGCCGGCGCCGTCATGATGTCCCGGATGGCATGATTTTTCATATCCGCCGTCATGCAGCCCTTGTTTTTCAGGCAGTGGGCGACGATCTGCATGAAGGATTCCGGTTTGCCGACTCCCATGATTGACAGAAAATCCTTTTCGGACACAACGCCCGCAATCCTGCCGTCAGAATCCACGACAGGGGCGCCGGAAATCCGCTTTTCAGCCAGAAACGTAGCGGTTTGCCGAAGGTCCATCTCGATCCCGACCGTATTCACCGGGCTTGTCATGATATCGGCGGCTGTCAGGGAGTTCATGATTCGTTGGATGGCATGGCTGTAAGCCACCTGAAACACCTCTTTGAAGTCACCGGGGCTGATATCGATATAGCCCTGGATATGTTTCATTGCGGCAAGGATATCCTTTTCGGAAATATCCACCGGGCTACAGGTATTGCCGTTAGAAGTATCATGCATGGCTGCTTCCCCCTTCGTTGGTTAAGGTGTTTCCCGCCGGACCCGAAAACCCGGTTCGACGGGATCTTCCATTCCATCTTGTCATTGCGGACAAGCGTTCCCAGTTTTGATATCTGGGTCTGCTATCAGGTTTTTCTTATCTTCAGGTAGGTCAATGCGGAAGCGATCACGATCGGTAAGACGCCAAAAGCAATCAAGACCACGTGAGAAGGCATGCTCCACCATTCCAGCATCCGGATCCGGTCCAGCCCGACGAATTCCAGACTCCGTGCATGCCAGTAACCATTTGTGAGCACATCCCATAGCTGCATGACACCGATGGGAAACAAATTGGTGATCACCATGAGCGCCAGTCCGATGTTCAAACCCCAGAAAGAAACCTTGATGAACTTTTCCGGCAGTACCCACTGCTTCTCCGTCAGCACATGGCGCAGGGTCAGCACGATGAGCGCCATGCCCAGCATGCCGAAAGCCCCCAACAGGGCGGCATGGCCGTGGTTCAATGTCAATACCGTGCCTGCTTCAAAGTAGCTGACAACCGGCATGTTAATCAAAAACCCGAAGATGCCCGCGCCCACGAAATTCCAGAAACCCACCGCCATGAGAAAGTAAAAAGCCCATTTGTGCGGAATCGTTTTTTCCGGCGCCCCGGTTATTTCCTTGGTCCCGGTCAATTTAATAAAATCCCAGGCATCAAGCGTTAACAGGGTGAGCGGAACCACTTCGAGTGCTGAAAACATGGCCGCCAATGCCATCGTAAAGTTGGCCTGCCCCGTCCAATACCAGTGGTGTGCCGTTCCGATGATGCCGCCGGACAGAAAGAGGATGGCATCCATGTAAATGACCCGCACCACGTTGGTACGGCGGACAACCCCCAGTTGGTAAAAGGTGACGGCAACCAGAACGGTCACGAACAGCTCGAAAAAGCCTTCCACCCACAGGTGGATGATCCAGAAGCGCCAGGTGTCTACGACGGTAAAATTAGTGGTGCTGCCGAAAAAAAAGGCCGGCAGGTAGAAAAAGGGAATGGCTGCCGCCCCTGCCATGAACAGCGTGACGATTTCCCTGCGTTCGGGGTCCTTGAGAGCCGGCGCCGTGGCCCGGTAGAGAAGCCATATCCAGAAACTTAACCCGATAACCAGAATGACCTGCCAGAAGCGTCCCAGTTCCAGAAACTCCCATCCCTGGTGCCCAAACCAGAACCATAACTTTCCGAAAAACTGGTGAATGCCGAGAAACTCACCCAGCATGCTGCCGACAACCAGCACGACAAGCGCCCAGAAAAGGATATGAATGCCGATTGCTTGCCCGCGGGGTTCATCCTGGCCCAGTGAAGAAGCCAGCAGCAACCCGCCGGCAACATAGGCGGTGGCGATCCAGAAGAGGGCCAGTTGAAGATGCCAGGTGCGCAGAATATTGCTCGGCAGGTATTGGGCCAGATCAATGCCGTAAAAATTGCCGGGCTCCGCGCGGTAGTGCGCCAGAGCCCCGCCAATCGAAACCTGAGCCAGAAAAAGCAGCGAAACAACCAGGCAATACTTGATGACCGCCTTCTGGCCGGCGGTGGCGCCGCCCGGCAGCATATGGGGATGAAAGTCACGGGGGTCGCCTTTCCAGCCCAGGTAGTCGAATCTGCCAAATGTAAACAGGACCAGCGCCAGCCCGGCCAGCAGCATGGCAACGCTCAGGGCGCTCCAGAGAAGGGCGTCTGCCGTCAGACGGTTGCCGACCACCGGGTCATAGGGAAAATTGTTGGTATACGAATAGGGTTTGTCCGGCCGTTTGGAGACGCTGGCCCAGGCTGTCCAGGCAAAAAAGGCCGTCAACTGGCGAATCTCCCCGGGGTCGTGGATGTATTTGACCGGCAGCCCCGCATTGTCCTCAGGATGGAGAAAATAATCGCTCCAGACTTTGAGCTGCCGCTGATACGAAGCTTTTTCAGGATCCGTGAAGGTCAGTTCTTTTGATATGGGATCGTAGCGGTTTTCCTTGAGAAGTCCGGCAATCCTGGCGTCTATCAGTGAATGCTGCTGCTCGGCGTTCAGCAACGACAAATCGATGCCTTCCTGTTTGGCGATCGCCTTGCCGGTATCGATGGATAACCCGTGAAGGTACTGCGCGGAGAAATCCGGACCCAGATAGGAACCATGGCCCCAGATGGTTCCGTTCTGCATCAGGGCGTATTTCAAAAAAACCTGCTGGCCGGCTTCGATGTCCGCACCGCTGAAAATAATCCTGCCGGCGGTATCGACCACATTTTTCGGAATCGGGGGCGCATATCGGTAGGCCTGAACGGACATGAAGATTAACACAGCCATGCCGCAAACAAAAACCAACATTACGCTACGGCGCCACCACGGGGAGAGGGTCATGTCGGATTGCTGTTCTTTCATTTTTATCCCTTTCATTTTCATGGGCTATGGTGGGTCCTGATTGCTCTATCCGATGACAACCTCATAAAAACGGGGAGTCGGCTTGCCGTCAAACAGCGGCATGACCTGCTCACCCGCCATGTCATGGGCAGGGCTGCTGTGCATTGCCAGGAAAGCCTCGCGATTTTCAAACTCAACAATCGCCGCGTAGTTGCCTTCCTCCATCGGTTTTAATAGCCTTCTTCCGATAAAGCCCTTAAACGTTGAAAATGGTTCGTTCGATGAGGCAAACCACTCTTTAAACGCAGCGTCTTTGCCAGCTTTTATGGGCGGAAAAGAAATAATTACGACAAACATGTGTTACCTCCTTAAGGTTAGCGTTTTATGGTTATTTTCCTGCCATCATCGCCGCGATATCTTCCTGAACCGTGCCAATGGGCTGAATACCAAACTTTTCCACCAGCACGCCGGCCACTGTCGGAGAAAGAAAGCCTGGCAGGGTAGGCCCCAAGCGAATCCCCTTGACGCCCAGAGACAAAAGCGCCAGCAGTACGGCGACTGCCTTTTGTTCATACCAGGCAATGTCGAAGGAAATCGGCAGCTCATTGATATCCTTGAGCCCGAATGCATCCCTTAGCTTCAAGGCAATCACGGCTAGGGAATAGGAGTCGTTACATTGACCTGCATCCAGTACGCGGGGAATGCCACCAATATCGCCCAATTTGAGTTTGTTGTAACGGTATTTCGCGCACCCGGCGGTGAGGATTACGGTATCTTTGGGCAGATTTTCGGCAACCTCCGTAAAGTAGCTTCTCGTTTTATGGCGGCCATCGCAGCCTGCCATGACGATAAATCGCTTGATCGCCCCGGATTTTACGGCATCCACCACCTTGTCCGCCAGAGCCAGCACCTGGTTGTGGGCAAACCCGCCGACAATCGTTCCGGTTTCTATTTCGGTAGGCGCCGGGCATTTTTTAGCCAGCTCGATGAGGGCCGAGAAATCCTTGGTCCCGCCCTCGGGCCTGTCCGCAATGTGTCCGGCGCCGACAAAGCCCACCACGCCCGTTGTAAACAGCCGGTCCAGATAGGTGTTTTCCTTTTTCAGGGGAATGATGCAATTGGTGGTCAGTAGAACCGGTCCGTTAAAGGTCTCGAAATCCTGATTCTGGAGCCACCAGGAACTGCCGTAGTTGCCAACAAAATGCGCATATTTCTTGAAAACCGGATAGGAGTTGGCCGGAAGCATTTCTCCGTGGGTATAGACATCGACGCCGGTTCCCTCGGTCTGCTTGAGCAGTTCCGCCAAATCCTTCAGGTCGTGTCCACTGATCAAAATCCCCGGATTTTTGCGCACCCCGATGTTCACCTGGGTGATTTCCGGATGACCATAAGTCGTGGTATTGGCTTCATCCAGCAGGGCCATGGTGGCAACGGCTGTCTGACCGGCTTTCATCACCAGAGCAACCATCTCATCAACGGACAGTGTTTGGGTGGTGGATGCCAGGGCTTCCATGATAAAATCATTGATTTCGGCCCGGTGAAATCCCAGGATGGCGGCATGGTCGGCATAGGCGGCAACTCCCTTCAAACCGATAGTTAAAAGCTCCCGCAGGGAACGGACATCCGCATTTTCAGTGGCCAGCACCCCGATGGATTTGGCTTTTTCCGCGAAAGCCGCCGCGTTATCCGCAGCCCATGTGGCGGCTTCGGGCAGGGCCGCATCAAAATCCCGGTCGTTTTTCTCCCTGTATGCGGCCTGGAATTTATCTTTGATCTGATCCCGTCGCTTGAGTCCATCTTTTATCTTGGTCACAAAACGCTCATTGTCCCAGTTGGCATTGGTAATGGTAGCAAAAAGACCCTGGGCGATAAAATCATCGTTGGTGCGATCCGCAGCGCCCAGTTCCTTGAGTTTGTCGCCGTAGATGGAGAGCCCTTTCAAGACAAAGATCAGAAGATCCTGAAGATTGGCGGTTTCTTCCGGCTTGCCGCACATGCCCCTAACGGTGCAGCCGGTGTTCTTGGCGGTTTCCTGACATTGAAAACAAAACATGGTGTTGCTCCTTTTTTTAAAAAATATTGCGTTTATGAATCTGCCGGTACGGATGCGTCGCTTGCAACTTTTTACAAGCGATATCAATAGTTACACCTTGTGTGAAATTAAATTGAGTGCGGGATGCTTTTTGGGTCGCCGGGGCCAGATTATCCAGTGCCTCGAAATCACTTGCTGATGGCATCCCGGATGGCGGCGCACATGTCGTCAATCGTGCCGCCGTGAATACGGGCAACCTCCTCCAGGGTATGGAAAGCCTGGGCAGGGCATCCCACGCACAGCATTCTACGCTCGATAAACATAGATGTAACGCGGGGGTATTGCTCCAGCAAATCCTGG
>CAIVVZ010000451.1 GCA_903909505.1 uncultured Desulfobacteraceae bacterium | reverse complement strand
TTTAGAAAAAGATGCGGCTGATCGACCATGTTCTGCCGCGTGCTTCGATTCGCTTTTTTATAGTGATCAAAAAACAGAGCCAAATCGCGGGTCGACAGGCTCTCTTTTTTCAGATTGTCAGCCAGTTTTGCCGCATGCTCGCCGTTGGCGCGCGCCAACGGGACCAGCACCCGATGGGCGCTCCAGGAAGAGATGCTGCCATCTCGAACCGCAGCTAAAATCTCATCGGGGAGCAAGGCTAAAAAAGAAATCCGCCGCGATACCCAGCTTTTGTCTTTTCCCAAAAGCCGGGCGATTTGCGCTTGCGTCAACTCGTGGTGTACGTAAAGCTCTTTTAACAGAGCGGCTTGTTCAAATATATCCCATGAGCGCCCCTGAGCAAGTACATGGATCAAGGCTCCGGCTTCTTTATCCGGCCAAATCTGCGCATGGACCATGTCCTGGCTACAGCGCTTCAATGCCTCAACTCTCAGATAACCGTCAATCAGGATATATTCCGGAGGGGCTTCCCCCGGCACCACCAGCACCGGAGAGGTCTGTCCAAAACGCTCGATGGCCTCAGCCATCCGAACCGCCGCCTTAACATTGCGGATGCGGGTATGAGCATACCGCAGATTCAGATGCGCTATTTCGATGGCTTCGAGCAAGCTCATACAGTGCTGTGCCTTTTAAAGGACTTTTCGATCAGTTGATGAATCGTCGCCGGGTCCTCTCGCTCCATTTGTTCTCGGCGGCTGAGCAGTTCCACCTTTGTCCGCTTGGGTTCAGACGGTAATGAAAGCACCTGAAAAAGCCGGCCGTCAAATGCAATCAAGTCTTTATCGATGAGGCTGTTTCTGGCCAGGATGTAGTCATCGAGCGTCAGCCGTAAAAGCGTACATATTTTATCGTAGCTGTAATAGGACAGGCCATACCTGTCGGCCACCATCACCAGAAACAGGTATAGCAAAAGACCGTGGCAATCCACATCGGACCAGAACCCATCTTGCACGAAGCGGTGCTCGATAAAGGCAAATGTGCCACATATTTTACGGACTCGATCGGGACGAAGTGGACAGATCATCTGGTTTTGTCTCCTTTTTTATGCATCCTAAACAAAGCTGATTTGCTTGTAAATCGAGTCCTTCTTTGCAAGATGACGCATAATTCTTGCAACCTTCCGGTATCAATAGAACTTTTTGCGCTGACGCGTCCTTCTTTGCAAGATCTGAAGATGCCGGTATAATATAGTAGTAACCACCTTGTTTTATTTGTATTTTATCGCTTGACGCGTCCATCTTTGCAAGATGCCGGTCACGCCGTTTTGCATCACGTTTTTTCTGCAAAACACGATTGCCTTCACGATATTTCTCATGCTCTCGGCGATACTTGCGCCAGTAATCCGGATTATTCTCACGCCATTTTATTTGAGCATTCTTCTGATTTTCCCGGTAATCTGGATCGCTGGATATTTTCTGGCGCTGCCAGCAACGCTTTCGTACTCTTTGACAGGCCTTTCGCTTACAATATTCATGATTCCTGGCGTGGGGATTCAGATCCAAAAATCGTCGGCAATTTTTACAGCGTTTTTCCCGGTCCATGCTCTCCCTCCATGGGAAGATCATAAACCATAATCTTCATACAAAACGTTATGATAGACCTGTATCTTATTTGATTATGCTTCTTTTGATTGGATTTTCAAAACTATGAAGGGGGGCTAAAAAATGGATTTATAGGTGGGTCAGTTTTAATGAGCAAAGGCGGGTCAATTTAAATTAGCGTCAAGGATATCGGAGGCCCGCACTTTATAACATTCATCCAATTGACATTTCTCATCAATAAAATCAGCCAATAAATCCTCTCCGCGCCGATAGTCCCCCGTAGCTTCTTTAACCAAATCCGGCAAGTCAAGGCGCCCGGCATCCTGCCAGGCAAGGCAGCCACGAACCAGCCAGGCCAAAATTCCGGATGCCTCTTTCTTGAGTTTTTCACCCAAAAATTTGTCAATATGGCGCTCATCCTCAGCGGATGGTTTTTCAACAAAGCTGATTTGAAACGGGATTAGTAATGTCCTTTTCCAAAATGCAAAATCATCTGCCGGCGCGTGGGGCCTGTTGTTGGTCAGAAGGAAAAGCGTGTGTGTGGGAGAAAATCGTGTTTCGTACTTGTCGTGTGGATTTCTGGCAACCATGGTGTCGGCACCTGTCAACAGTTTGACCTGACTGGGGCTGATCTTGCGGCCCTCGTCGGTCTCGCTGGCGAATGCAATACGAAGGCCTTTTAAACTCATAATATCAGGGCTTGGGCCTGACGATGATTTCATGAAAGATTGATCCAGAAGCATTTCTGACCGAATTGGTGAAACCATGGGTCCCATGACATAGCGTATGGTTTCAACAATCAGGGATTTACCGTTTCTGCCCTTGCCCCATAACACCGGCATAATATGTTCCATGGATAATCCGGTAATCGAGTAACCAAACAGCCGCTGCAAAAAATCCACCATCTCTTGATTGCCGGCCATAATGTCAAGAAGGGCCTGGTCCCATATCGGACAGGGCTCCTCGATCCCGGCCCAATCATGCGGACAAGCGCTGGAGATCATATCGCTTGGATTTCCCGGGGAGAGTTCTCCTGTCTGTAAGTCAACTACGCCGTTATTGAATCCGATAAGCCATGGTTTTTTGTCGAACTCGTCGCTCGTCGTGATAAGTCGGTCATAACATTTGGTGCTAAACGAGAGGCAGTTTGATGATCCACGAACCGAGCGTAACCGGTCTACACGCCTATAAATTTGTTTCTGACGTTCAATCATTCTCCGCTTGGCTTCGGAGTCAACTTCCTTTTCGATTTTGTCAACCAAGGACCTTGCCTCTTTGAGATATTCACAAGCTACACCTTCCACAGCGGCCATTGCATCAGAAGATCCTCTGTCAATATCCCAATGATGTCCGGCCCACATCATCCACTCACCTGATGTTTGATTGAAAAGCCGCTTTCCCCTGTACAAGAAAATATAGAGTTGCGCGTCACCCAGCTCATTGGCTCCCAAGCAATTATTTATGAACTGACTTGAAATTTCCGGCCCGTTTTTGACCCGTTCGCCACCGGACGATTCTTGTTTAACGCGCTCATCAACATCTTTTTGAATCTTTTCGATCGTCGATTCCATTTTGAATCCTTTTTCTCTTAAAAGTTTCCATTTTCCATTCCATTCCATTCCATTCCATTCCATTCCATTCCATTATCCGGACGAAAATAAAGAGGGTTGCCAGCCCGTAACAAATAAAACCCCAGGAAGGACCCATTAATATTTAGCACGGCCATACCGCTTTAGACTTTTGGGTTGATCCTTTATAAAGGGGGTTGTGGGGGCGGAGGTATTTGCTTTCCCCAACCAAAGGGACGGGGGGGGGCGGTCTAAGGATCGTCCGAACCTGCACCACCATATGATAGATAACCCAAAAACTACTATAGATCATGTGGTATTCTTCCTTTTCTTTTTTTCGGCAAGCATCTTGTCAAGTTCACGACACCATTTCTGGTGGGTGATCTTTCTCCGATTGCCAGCAGGTGGCAGTAGCGCTTTTGTGATGGCTTCCAGTTGCAAAATGATATCTGCCATTTGGGCAAAGAGTGCTTGTTGTTGTCTTAAAAGTGCGATATGTTCTGGGGTCATCGATAACGATTTTATTTCACGCTTAGGAGGCTCTTCAGCTTTCATCGCGCAGTCCTTTCTTGCTGGGCATGGCTGTTAGCGCCCAGACCTCCTCAGCCAACCATGCGGTGCATCTTTTTGAAATTTTGATAGGTTTAGGGTAAAGACCACTCTTGACGCCATTCCACCAAGTTGATTTTGAAATTGGGATGAGTGCCGGGATGCCCTTTTTTGGATCACCGAGAATTTGGGATAATCTGAGGAGTCCTGATTTTGGGATTGGGATTAACGAAGATGTTTTCATATGACCATATCATCCTTTGATTTTGGGTTGAACTTTTAGGCCATCATAATCATCTATGCATAAGGCGTTTTGTGTCTCTATGGTTAAAGCGGTGCTCCTTTATATATTCTTCGAGATCCTCCACCAGGTAAACGATCCTTCCGGATAATTTTGACCACGCGGGGCCCCGCCCGTTCAAACGATCATTGGCGAGTGTCTGTTCTTTTTTCTGTAGAATTTTTGCAGCCTCTTTGGAATTAACTGTTCGTATCATTATTCATCCCTCCAATAAGATTCAATTATTTTAAAATTGATTTTTATCCCTTATAGTTGAGCAGACAACGAAACGATATTATTTTTAATGACATCATTTCATGTCAAAAAAAGGGATTTTCTCCCTGAAGACAGGAATTGTTTGACTTGATGCAGGAAGGCGCCAGTATCGAAATGGAAAAAAATGGAAAAACAGGGAGTCGGAAACTTATTGGTCTTTATAATCGAAGGTTTTTGTTTATGTGTGAGGCTTTTTCTGTGTTAAGATAATTCTGGAAAATATATTGACTTGATGACTTTGGTTCGATTTTCGTTTTTTTGATGTGCGGCTGAAGTGACAATGAATAAAATCGAATGGAAAAGGGTTATGTTGCCTTCATTTGAAGGCCATGTGGTTTTTTTCCTCTTGAGCCCATACTCTCTAAATATCTTAGCAAGCTCTTTTCTAAGGAGAGCGCTTTCCACAAGCGCCTTTTTTTCATTATCAACTTCGCAATAAATCCTATTCGTCTCAAAAAATGCGTTTTCAATTTCTGTCTTAAGACTTTCAATTCTGAAGTTAAATTGATCCCGTATAAATGGCCAGGCGCCGACGGCAACTTCATAACTTTGTAATTCAAGATGCTTGCTTGCTTTTGAAAGGTGGTTAATTATTATTTTTTCACGCTTGATACGATTTCTGTCTCTTTCATTGGGTACTGTATTATATCCGCGGTATTTGATTTTAGTCATGCCTATAAGTGTTTCGAGGTCTGAGACAAAAGAATGTTTTATCTCTGGAAAATGTAAGTCACGCCAAAAATCTTTAGGAGCGATTGCTTTTCCTTTTTCATCAAATAACGATTGAAAGTGTTTTGCAACAAAATCTTTGAATTTAGACTCCTTAAACGCTATTCCTCTCATAATCTCCTCTACATGATGTTCCAGTATTCGGTCTAACTGGTCTTGAAGAAGAGGTCCTTTTTCACCAGGCTTTCTTTTTATTGCTGAAAATTTAAACGGACAAATGTTTTCATTCGTGTCGTTATCCATACAGCCTCGATCCTGTCCCTCGAAAAAAAATAATGGGAAGCGGATCTCTATGATATCGCTTGTCGGCACCACGGTCCAGGTGGCGCCTATCCCATTACACTGGTTTTATATGAAAATGGTCAATTGTTTGTGCCAATCATCTTTAATGGGATCGCCTCCGCGCCAGTTTTGAGCCCGTCCAGATAATCTGCCCAGGCCTGCATCATTTTTTTACGTTCCGGCATGAACTCAGCGTAGTTGTATGCCGCCCGGACACTGTTTCTTTCAGCATGGGCAAGCTGCCGCTCGATTGCGTCCCGGTTCCATCCTTGTTCATTCAATAACGTGCTGGCCATGCTCCTGAAGCCGTGGCCGCTCATCTCATCCTTTGCAAATCCCATACGCCGCAGTGCTGATAATATGCCATTGCTACTCATCGGCCTCGAATCGGTCCGGGGGCTCGGGAATACATACCTGCCATGTCCGGTTAAGGGATGTATCTCCCGCAAGATACCCAGCACTTGACTTGATAATGGGACGATGTGCATGACGGCAGCCTTCATCTTTTCCGCAGGGATTCTCCATTCCGCTGTATCAAAATTGAACTCTGACCATTCGGCATGTCGAAGTTCACCCGGTCGGACAAAAACCAAGGGGGCCAATTGCAGCGCGCAACGTGTAACGATATTGCCCCGGTAATCGTCAATGGAGCGCAGCAGTCCAGCAATTTCTTTGGGGTCGGTGATAGTGGCCATGTGTTTTCCAGATGCTGGAGGGATCGCGCCGCGTAAATCGGCGGATGGGTCACGCTCGGCCCTGCCGGTGGCTACGGCATACCGGAAAACCTGCCCGCAGTTTTGTTGAGTCCGGTGCGCCGTCTCAAGTGTGCCCTTGGCCTCAATTCTCCGCAGTACCATCAGCAGATCCGGCGCCGTGATGGACTTGATCGGTCTGTTTCCCAGCCAAGGGAAAACATAGAGTTCGAGCCTCCGGATTATTTTGTTGCCGTGGCTGGCAGCCCAAGCCGGCGAAAACCTAGTATGCCACTCCCTGGCAATGACCTCGAAGGTTTCAGTCTCTTGGGAGCCGGCCGCCTTCTGTGCTTTCTTTGTGTCGCTGGGGTCAACACCATTGAGCACCAAGGCGCCTGCCTGGTCACGCTTTTGTCTGGCATCGGCAAGCGATATTTGGGGGTATGCGCCGAGGGCCAACAGCTTTTCTGTTCCCCCAAAACGATATTTGAGCCGCCAAAGCTTGCCGCCTGTCGGAGTGACCAGTAGAAAAAGACCCCCACCGTCAAAAAGTTTTTGAGGCTTTTCTGTCGGTTTGATCGTTCTAACTTTGGTATCGGTAAGTGGCGTAATCCGTTTAGGCATAGGATTTCCCTCCATTTATTGGGGGTATCTCTGTAGGGTAAAGGGTAGAATACCCCTATGCATACCCCCAAACCTTTTGGATTTAGCTATACCTTATTGGATTCTGTTGGACAAGAAAAAAATGAAAAGGCCCGATTTCTCGGGCCTTTATGGACAGTATCGGACGATACTGGATTATGCGATGGTGGCGATGCAGGGATTTGAACCCCGGACACTGCGGATATGAGCCGCATGCTCTGACCAACTGAGCTACATCGCCAATTGATGGATTCAGAAAAAACAATTTCTCTTTCTGAAAACAGCCGCAAACTTAATTTATATAACAACTTGTCAGTTGTTCGTCAAGCAAAAAATCAGATTATAACGGAACGGATGCCTTGACTTCCAGCGTAAATTCTTCCAGATTGTCCGGAAGATTTGAAAAAACAATCATAAAAGGAATGGCATCCCCGGGTGCGACTTTTTCATTGGTGCCGTTGTCTCCGGAACGGTTCTGAAGCCGTTCCTGGATGATTGCCTGCTCGGCATTGGCCAGATCGATATCCGAAATAATGTTTCCGCAGAATACGGTTTCCGCTTTTGCCATGGCCTTATCCTTGGTGTAGAGTTTTCCGATCACCTGAATAGAACCGCGGGTAGCGGGATATTCATTCTTGACTTTTCCCGTAATAATGAAAAATTTTCCGATCTTGCTATTATCTATAAACCTACTGCTGATATCAAATGGTTTAATCTTGAAGTTTCCAGGATCTTGAACTTTGGAAGGTACTGGCTTACTGATAAACGGAATGGGAATTCCCATTGAGTTCATCAGCGTATACCCCCCATAAATCAATCCTGCTATCACAGCCAGGATAAGCGCAACAATCATCAGTGGACTGATTCCTTTTTTGGGCGCGGATTGCACTTCTTCGGGTTCTTCTTCGACTACTGCATCGGTTGAAAGGGGTTTTTCTTCATCACCCGATTCAGTATTATGAATATTGGATTCCTTCTGAAGTGAAGCATCCACAGGGGGTTCAGGTTTTTCGATTGCTTGAGGAAAAGATTCCTTTACTTCCAGAAGCGTGGCGGATTCTGATTCCTCCTTATCCAATTGAAGTTCGTCAAATGTCAGATACTGATCTTCCATTTCGAGCGCCATATCGGTTTCAATGTCCGAAGATGCGGGGACAATCAACGATTCGGAACGTTTGAAGTTTTCAGTACCATTAGATAAAGACGTTGTGAATTTGTCGGCGTCCCGTTCTTCCAAAAGGGTATCGATGTCGGACAGATCCAGGTCTTCAATGTCGTTAAATCCACTGAGCTCATCTTCAGAGAACAGATCATCTTTGGCTTTATGACCTTTTTCAGTCTCTGCTTCGGCAACATCCATCTTTAGGTCAGGAGCTGTTTTTTCATCAGCAGGAGACATGAGTGAAATATCAGCAAAGTTCATTTCCAGCGATTTTTCAAAATCATCTAAGGACACTTCCAGCGATTTTGACTCGGAAGACGCTGTTTTTGTATCAAGTGTCAAGTCCATACCTGTAAGCTGATTTTCAAAGTTTTGATCAGAAGGGGACGTCTGCAAATCAGAGCCGAGATCATCCAGTGAAAGATTCGAAAGATCAATTTCCAGCAGTTTATCCATTTCTTCGGAAGAAATTTGAGCCCCAGGAGGCTCAACACCTGAAACGGAGGATTCAGGCGCCAGATCTTCCGGGAGAATCAAGAGATCATTTTCTGATTCATGGAACTCTGAGTTATCGGGTTTATCCGACTGAATCAATTTGTCGATTTCCGTAAAATCGTATTCGGTCATATCCAAATATTCTTTTGGAGAAGAAGACGTTTTAGAAGAATGGTCCGAAAGCGTAATCTTCAGAGCTTCGTGTTCATTGAGTTGAGAAAATTCAAAAGAGGGAGAATTGGAAGAAATTTCGAGGTTAATGTCGGGAGTCTCCGCGGGAGGCGCGAGAGAGAACTCCTCTGTAATGGGCGGATAAACCCTGAAGACTTTATGACATTTTGAACATCGTACTTTTGTACCTGATGGTTTGAGGAGTTCATCTTTTAGGTTAAATCTTGTACTGCACGCTTCACAGGTTACAATCATGACATTTTGCCTCGCTGGTTACATTTTTAGATGATATATGCCCGGTAAACACCTGTAGTTCTCAGCATAATCCAGGCCATAACCCACCAGAAATCCTTCATGGGTTGTGTGGCATGTATAGTCAACCGGAATATTCGCCTCTCGCCTTTCATATTTATCAATAAAAGCACAGATCTTAATGGATGCAGCTCCCTGCAATCGAAAATAATCCTTAATACAGGATAATGTCAGACCGGTATCCACGATATCTTCAACCAGAAGAAGATGCTTGTTTTTAACATCAATCTGGACAGGCTGGGTTAATGTGATCGTGCCGGAGGAAGACATCGTATCGGCATAGCTGGATGCACGAATAAAATCAATCTGCGCCGGAATTGAAAGATGTCTGACCAGATCCGAAAGAAAAATGAAAGACCCTTTCAAAATGCCAATCAGTAACAGCTCTTTTCCCGCATAATCTCTGGAAATCATCCCAGCGAGAACAATTATTTTTTGTTGAATTTCTTCTTTGGTCAGTACAGGAACTAGCTCTGGAGTCGTCATCATTACAAACCCGTTTCCGCTAATTGTTCAATTAGCTTCTTTTGTTCCTTGTTCAAATGTTTTGGCATTTGGACATCTATCTGTACATACAGATCCCCTCTGATTTCTTCATTCATATAGGGAAGACCGTTGCCTGCAAGCCTCATCTGTGTTTTGTGTTTGACCCCGGCGGGAATTTTGAGGCTGAGTTCTTTCCCATCAATTGTGGGAATGGCCAGTGTGATGCCCAATATCGCATCGGTAAGTTTGATGCTGCGTTTGATGTACAAGTCGTGGCCCTTGACGTCAAACATCGGATCATCAAGGATTTTGGCTTTGATGTATAGATCTCCGGCAGGGCCACCGTAAGGACCGGATTCGCCTTTTCCGGAGATCCGCAATTTTTTGCCGCTGATCAACCCTTTGGGAATTTTGACCGTTAAATTTTCAGACTGGGGGCCATGTTGAAAGCTCACTTGTTTGCTGGCACCCAAAACAACTTCCTGAAGTGTGAGCGGCAATTCGTACACCAGATCCGATCCTTTGATGGGCGCTTGCTGGCCGGAAAAATTTCCAAAAGGGGATCCCCCCCCAAAAGAGAATTTCCTTCCCCCACCTTTTCTTCCCGTAGAAGCACCAGCGCCTCCAAGCCCGAACCCGCGTAAGATGTCTTCCATGTCAAACCCCTTGAAAATATCTTCCTGCGAGTATCGCTGCTGGAATCCACTGGAGCCGAAGGTATCATACTGCTGGCGTTTTTCCTTGTCACTCAGCACCGCATAGGCTTCGCTGACCTGCTTGAATTTTTCCTCGGCAGCCTTGTCTTCCTTGGCGTGGTCAGGATGGTACTTCATCGCAAGTTTCCGGTACGATTTTTTGATTTCGTCATCGGTAGCGGTCTTATTAACACCTAATGCTTTATAATAATCTGTTTCAGCCATCGTAAAAATCCTTGATGGTTATTGTTGTTCTTTTAGAACGATGCCTGCCCTGATGGTTTTCCCCAGCCTGTTCAGGATCGACATGCGCGGGAAAAGAAAAGATTCGAAGGGCTAATCCTTTGTCTTTTTCCTGGAAATTGATTTACTTTATCGTTTAACAATATGTTTATAGCTGTAACATGTCAAGAATATTAGTCAAGTAGAAAGTGCTGCATGTCTGTCAAATACCTTCAGCGCAATCATTAATACCGAGATGGCGGAAGGCGTCATGCCGTCAATCCGGGATGCCTGACCCAGTGATGCGGGTTTCACTGCTTCAAGTTTTTCTTTTAATTCATTGGAAAGTCCATGAATGTCAGCGTAATTCAAGGATTCCGGAATTTTCATGCGTTCGAGATTTTTGAATTTATCGATTTCCCGGTATTGTCGCTGGATATAGCCTTCATACTTGATTTCAATCTCAACCTGCTGACTGATTTTAAAAGACAGGGGCTGTGCGGCGGGCGCCAAAGTTTCCACAACCCGGTAGTCCAGTTCCGCCCGTTTCAGCAGATGATCCAGATGAATTCCGTTGTCAATGGGTTTGGTCTCCTGGCCGATCAGATAGGCGTTGACGGCATCCGTGGGTTTGATGACCGTTGTCTTGACACGTTGAATCTCATTTTCAATTTCTCTTTTTCGCTCTTTGATATCTGTCAGGGTATTGTGGTCAATGAGTCCGAGTTCAAAGCCGGTTTCCATCAGACGCAGGTCAGCATTGTCTTCGCGAAGCATCAGGCGGTATTCTGCCCGGGATGTGAACATGCGGTAGGGCTCCCGGGTTCCCCGGGTGACCAGATCGTCTATTAACACCCCCATATAAGCCTGGGATCTGTCCAAAATAAACGGCGGCCTTTTTTGAATTTTACAGGCGGCATTAATACCGGCCCACAGCCCCTGGGCAGCCGCTTCTTCGTATCCGGATGTTCCGTTGATCTGACCGGCCAGATAAAGGCCTGAATATAATTTGGTTTCCAGTGTGGGTTTCAACTGAATCGGATTGACATAATCGTATTCAATCGCATATGCCGGCCGCATAATTTCGGCATTCTCAAGGCCGTCCACGGAGCGGACCACTTCAATCTGTACTTCCAGGGGAAGACTGTTCCCCAGGCCGCTGGCATAAATTTCTTCCGTATCCAGTCCTTCTGCTTCCAGTATGACATGATGCCGGTCTCTTTCGGGAAATTTTACGATCTTGTCTTCAAAAGACGGACAGTACCTGGCGGAAACTCCCTGAATAACGCCCCCATAAAGCGCTGATCGCCCGATGTTGTTCTGAACAATCTGATGACATCTCGGATTGGTATAACCCATAAAGCTTTCTACCTGAGGCAGCGCAATTTTTCTGGAAAAATATGAAAACAGTTTGGGATTTTCTTCGGATCCCTGGGCCGCAAATTTTGTAAAATCGATGCTGGATTTTTTCAGCCGCGGGGGGGTTCCGGTTTTCATCCGTCCGAGGGTAAACCCCAGGGCTTTCAGATGTTCCGGAAGGCTGTAGGAGGCAAATTCACCGGCTCTTCCCGCCTGCATGGACCGAAATCCAACGTGAACCAGTCCGCTCAGAAACGTGCCAGTTGCCAGAATAACGCACTGAGTGCGATATCCAAAGCCGGTGTGATCTTCAATGCCTATAACTCCATTGCCTTCAATTACCAGTCGTTCCACCATGGCCTGTTTCAGATCCAGGTTCGACTGGCGCTCGACAACGGATTTCATCAGGGTATGGTACCGGCTTTTGTCATTCTGGGTGCGGGAAGAGTGAACCGCGGGGCCTTTCTTGGTATTCAATGTCCGGTACTGGATGGCGGTTTGATCGGCAATTCTGGCCATTTCTCCGCCGAGCGCATCGATTTCCTTGACAAGCTGACCCTTGGCCATGCCGCCGATGGAAGGGCTGCATGGCATGGTTGCAACCTTATCCAGGTCAATTGCCAGAAGCAGAACCGAGCATCCCATTCGCGCCGCAGCCAGAGCCGCTTCACAGCCGGCGTGTCCGGCCCCGACCACAATAATATCGTAATGTTTTGTATAGAAAACCATTGGTAAAAGCCCTTTGGTATGATAAAAATAATAACTTTATAAAAAAGTCAAATCATGGATAAACGCTATACTGACTACAACTCCTATTTGCGACAGATCTTCGGTTGCAGGGTCCAGAAAATCTCGATTGACGCAGGTCTGACTTGCCCCAATCGGGATGGGCGCATTGGTACGGGCGGCTGCATTTATTGCAATGCCAGGGGGTCCGGCACCGGCGCGTTTGCTCAAGGGATTTCGGTTGCCGAACAGGTGGTCCGCAGCAAGGTGCTGATGGCAAAACGATACAAGGCCACGAAATATATAGCCTACTTTCAATCTTTTTCCAATACTTATGCGCCGGTTTCCATTTTAAAACGCTTCTATGATGAGGCGCTGATGGTTCCGGGAGTTGTGGGCCTGGCTATCGGAACCCGCCCGGACTGCGTGGATGCGGCGATTCTCGATCTTCTTGAAAGTTATACGGACCCGTATCTGGTATGGATTGAATACGGTCTTCAGTCCGCGCACGATCAAACCCTGCGGCGGATTAACCGGGGACATGACTTTAACAGTTTTCAAAAAGCCGTGGCATTGACCCGGAACCGGGGAATTAAAATCTGTACCCACCTGATCCTGGGGCTTCCCGGAGAAACCCGGGAGATGATGCTGGACACCGCCAAAACCATTGCTGGCATGGGAATTGACGGCGTCAAGCTTCATCTGTTGTATGTCGTCAAGGGAACAGCGCTTGAAGCCCTTTACCTGCAGGGGCAGTACCGGTGTCTGGAGCAGCAGGAATATGTGGATATCGTCTGCGATGTTCTGGAACTGCTTCCCAGAGAAATGGTCATTCAGAGATTGACCGGAGATCCCCATCCCGAAGAACTGGTTGTTCCTTTATGGTCTCTTCAAAAATCGCAAACTTTTTCAATGATACAGGAAACGCTGGTAAATCGCGATTCCTGGCAGGGTAAAAATTCATGACAAAAGAAGGAAACTTATGCTGATTACAGAAATACTGGCCAGAAACGCCCGGATGTATGGGGCGGAAACCGCATTGATCGAGCGGGAACCGGCGAAAGACCGCAGGGTGGAAATCACCTGGAAAGAATTTGATGACTGTTCCAACCGGATCGCCCAAGCCCTGATCAGCCGCGGAATCCGAAAGGGTGATAAAGTCGTTCAGCTCATGACCAATTGCATTGAATGGCTTCCCATCTATTTTGGCATCCTGCGCACCGGCGCGTGGGTGGTTCCGCTGAACTTCCGCTTTGATGCCGCCACCATTTTGCAGTGTGTTGAAACCGCTGAGGCCAAGGCTTTTATATTCGGTCCGGAATTCATCGAACGGGTTGAAACCATCAAGGCGAAAATGGATTCATTCCTTGAAACTTACTGGTTTGTCGGGGACGAGTCGATCCGACCCGCCTATGCGGAACCTTATCCGAATGTGATCGCGTCCTTTGCGCCCGAAGATCCGGCAATCATGATCCAATTGACCGACGAAGCCGGGCTTTATTTTACATCCGGTACCACGGGCGCGCCCAAGGCAACGCTGCTGACCCATCGAAATCTGGAATTTGCCTGCGTGGTTGAAAATCACCACCACCGCCAGAGCCATTCCGATAATTTTCTCTGTCTTCCTCCCCTTTATCACACCGGCGCCAAGATGCACTGGTTCGGCAATTTTATTGTCGGCGCAAAGGCGGTGATTTTAAAAGGTGTTGAACCCCGACAGATTATTCAGATAATTTCCGAGGAAAATGTGACCATTGTCTGGTTATTGGTTCCCTGGGCCCTGGATATTTTGTTTGCCATTGAAAGCGGTGAGATAAAACTGAAGAATTATCATCTGAATCAGTGGCGGCTGATGCATATCGGGGCACAGCCGGTTCCGCCCAGCCTGATCCGGGAATGGAAAAAGGTCTTTCCCCAACATGAATACGATACCAATTACGGACTTACGGAGTCCACGGGGCCCGGCTGCGTGCATCTTGGCCTGGAAAACATGCACAAGGTCGGCGCCATCGGCCGGCCGGGTTTTGACTGGGAATATCAAATCATTGATGCCAATCTGAACCCTGTTGATAAAGGAAATCCCGGAGAGCTCATGATCAAGGGTCCGGGGGTGATGAAGGAATACTATCGTAATCCGGAGGCAACACGGAGTGTATTGGTGGATGGGTGGCTCATGACAGGGGATATTGCCAGAGAGGATGAAGAGGGTTTTATCTGGCTGGTGGACCGAAAAAAAGATGTGATCATTACCGGCGGGGAAAATATTTATCCGGTAGAAATCGAAGACTGGCTTCAATCTCATCCCAAAATTCAGGACGTTGCGGTCATCGGTCTTCCCAGTTTTCGTCTGGGAGAGATTGCAACCGCAATTGTTCAGGTAAAACCGGGTCAGGATCTGACCAAGGATGAAATCAATGCATTTTGCAATAATCTTCCCCGGTACAAAAGACCCCGCAAGATTATATTTGCAACAGTTCCGCGAAATCCAACGGGAAAAATTGAAAAGCCAAAGCTGCGGAAAGAATATGCCGGAAATGCGGAAAGCTTCAAGATCGAATAAGGCAGATGATGGATGACAAGAAGCAGGCGACAGAAGATAAAAGATAAAAAAAGGCTGAAGGCTATAAGCAAAATCGGTGTTGCAACCGTGCCCATATTCCTTCAGCCTTCAGTCGTCTGTTATCTGTCTTCAGTCTGTCGAGCGGTTATTTCTTCCCTTTGACTTCCTCAAAATCCGCGTCCACCACATCATCATCAGCGGGTTTTGTTGACGAATGTCCCTCTGATCCGGGGCCTCCCGCGGTGCCTTCAGCAGGATCACCGGACTGAGACGCTTTCTGATACATGGCTTCGGCAACCTTGTGAGATGCCTGCATGAGCTGATCGGTCAGGCGCTTGATTTGCTCAATGTCATCGCCTTCCATCGCTTTTTTAAGCGGCGTGACCGCGGCTTCCACCTGGCTGCGGGTTGCGCCGTCCACTTTGTCCCCCAGATCCTTCATGGACTTCTCTGTGGAATAGATCAACGTGTCCGCGGCATTACGCGCCTCGACCAGCTCTTTTTTCTTCTTGTCTTCTTCGGCATGCAGTTCGGCATCCCGGATCAGTTGATTGATTTCATCTTTATTCAGCCCGCTGGAGGCCGTAATCTTGATGGACTGTTCCTTGCCGGTTCCCAGATCTTTTGCGGAAACATTCACGATGCCGTTGGCGTCAATGTCAAAGGTCACTTCGACCTGCGGAACGCCTCGCGGCGCGGGCGGAATTCCGATCAGCTCAAAACGGCCCAGGGTTTTGTTCCCGTTTGCCATTTCCCGTTCGCCCTGAAGCACATGGATGGATACCGCGGGCTGGTTGTCAGCGGCTGTGGAGAACACCTGGCTTTTTTTGGTGGGGATGGTGGTGTTTTTTTCAATCAATCGGGTCATCACGCCGCCAAGCGTTTCAATACCGAGTGACAGCGGCGTCACATCCAGAAGCAGGACATCCTTGACGTCTCCGCCCAGAACCCCGCCTTGAATGGCGGCTCCGATGGCCACAACCTCATCCGGGTTAACGCCTTTGTGGGGTTCCTTGCCAAAAATACGTTTTACCCGATCCTGAACCGCCGGCATGCGGGTCATGCCGCCGACCAGAACCACTTCCTGAATGTCGCTGGGGGTCATGCCGGCATCTTTCAGTGCCATTCGGCAGGGGCCTTCAAGGTTATCCAGCAGGTCCGAAACCAGGGCTTCCAGCTTTGCCCGGGTGATCCGGATATTCAGGTGTTTGGGGCCATTGGCGTCCGCGGTAATGAACGGAAGGTTGACATCGGTTTCCATGGAGGTTGAAAGCTCCATTTTGGCTTTTTCCGCCGCCTCTTTCAGGCGTTGAAGGGCCATTTTATCGTTTCGAATGTCGATTCCCTGTTCTTTTTTAAATTCGCTGGCCAGGTATTCAATCAACCGAAGGTCAAAATCCTCGCCGCCCAGATGGGTGTCGCCGTTTGTGGATTTGACTTCAAATACACCTTCGCCGATCTCCAGAATGGATACGTCAAATGTGCCGCCACCCAGGTCAAAAACCGCAATTTTTTCTTCCTTTTTCTTGTCCAGCCCATAAGCTAGCGATGCCGCAGTCGGCTCGTTGATGATACGGAGCACATTCAGTCCGGCAATTTTCCCGGCATCTTTTGTGGCCTGGCGCTGGCTGTCATTAAAATAAGCCGGAACCGTAATGACGGCATCTGTAATGGGCTCTCCCAGATAATCCTCGGCGGTTTTCTTGATATTGGCCAGAATATACGAAGAAATTTCCGCCGGGCTCAGGTTCTTGTCCCGCAGATTAATGCGAACATCTCCGTTGCTGGCTTCTTCCAGTTTATAGGGAAGAACCTTGATGTCTCTTTGCACTTCCGGCGTCTGAAATTTACGGCCAATCAGCCGTTTAACGGCAAAAACGGTATTTTCCGGGTTGGTAATGGCCTGGCGTTTGGCTATCTGCCCGACAAGACGCTCTCCGCTTTCTGAAATCGCCACAATCGATGGGGTGGTGCGACCGCCTTCGGCATTGGTCAATACTTTGGCCTCGCCCCCTTCCATAATGGCCACACATGAGTTGGTGGTTCCTAAATCAATTCCAATAATCTTGCCCATGGGTAATCCTCCTTGAATATATAAAAGAAAATATCTTTAACAATATGTATTGCAGCCGGAACAAGTGATGCGCGAGCTGCCGTATGGTTATTATTCGGTTTTGCCGGGTCCTTTGGAAACCACCACCATGGAAGGCCGCAAAAGCCTGTCGTGAAGCAGGTATCCTTTCTGAAATTCACGGATGATGGTGTTTTCAGGGTGTAAATCCGATGCTTCCTGCATCATGGCCTGATGAAAATTAGGGTCAAAGGGTTTGCCGACCGCTTCAATGAGTTTGACTGAAAATTTATCAAAAATCTTCAGCAGGGCCTTCAGGGTCATCTCAACACCCTCAATGACGCATCCGGCTGCGTTATTTTCGCTGCTGGTGGATTGGCCAGTGGATTGAATGGCGCGTTCCAGATTATCCACGACCGTAAGCAGCTCTAGAAGCAGCAGTTCGTTGGCGTACTTTCTGAAATCATCAGCTTCCCTGAACGAGCGTTTCTTGAAATTCTCAAAATCCGCAGAGACCCTGAGTAAACGCTCATAATGCTGCCGGGACTCCTGCTCAGCCGTTTCACATCGATTTTCCAATTCCTTGACAGGATCGGAAACAGCTTCAATTTCGAGAGATTTTTCATCAGCAAGGGGTTTGAGGGTATCCGCATCGGAAGATGATTTTTCAGTTTTTTTTCGAGTGGAATGGGTGTTGCTCATGTGCCAGAAGGATCTCCTTCAATTCATTATAAAATTCTTTCGGTTCTGCTCCATAACTACCTGATGATGATTCGGCTCACTGAAAAATAATACTGGTACGACTGATGTCAAGACCAGTTCAGAAAGACAGTTTTCATATTTTTCAATCGATCGTTCGGCAATCATCCGGCCAGTTCCAGATTTTTCCCGGCAAACTCCCAGTTGACAAGATGCTCCATGAATCCTCGAATATAGTCAGCCCGGCGATTCTGATAATCCAAATAATAGGCATGCTCCCACACATCAAGGGTTAAAAGGGGAACCATTCCCATGATGATCGGTGTATCGGCATTGCTGGTGTTGATCACCTTTAATTGATTTCCGTCTTTCACCAGCCAGGTCCAGCCGCTGCCGAACTGGGAGGCTGCGGATTCCGAAAATGTTTTTGCAAACGCATCAAAACTGCCAAAAGATTGCTCAATGGCCTGTAGGATTTTGCCCTGAGGCTTTCCGCCGCCATTTGGTTTCATGCATTGCCAATAAAAATTATGGTTAAAGAGCTGAGCGGCATTGTTGTAAGTGGAAACAAGCTCTTTAATCTCATGCGACTTTTGGATGATTTCCTTAAGTGGCAGTTTCGCCAGATTCGTTCCGGCAATCAGTTTCAAGGTGTTGGCGGCATATCCCTGATGGTGCTTGCCATAATGAAATTCGATGGTGCGGGAAGAAATGTAGGGCTCCAGTGAGTCCTGGTTGTAGGGAAGGGGGCTTAATAAACTTGATGGCGGCTCCGTGGTTCCCGACTGGCGTGAACAGCCGATTCCGGCCAGTTGTACCATGGCGAATGCACTCAGATAAAACGATGTTTTAAAAAAATCGCGTCTGTCCATTTTTTTACCTCCTGTGGATTGTGTCGGGATCATTAGTGTCCGGTCAGGCGTTTGGCCAGGGGATATCTTCTGCCGTATCCAAAGGCTTTGGAGGTGACTTTCAGGCCGGGAGCCGCCTGGTTGCGCTTGTATTCGTTTCGGTCGATCCGGGAAAGGATGTCCCGGACCAGAATCGGATCAAAGCCCATGGCGACAATGTCCTCAAACGACTTGAGATCTTCGATGCCGGCTTTGAGGATGGCATCCAGCACTTCATACGGCGGCAGATCGTCCTGATCGGTCTGATCCGGTCTGAGTTCGGCAGATGGTGCTTTTTCCAGGATGCGCTCGGGGATGACGGGGTTTTGGGAATTGATGTATCGGGATAGATCGTACACCAGGGTTTTGGGAACGTCCGAGATCACGGCCAGGCCGCCGTTCATGTCGCCATAGAGCGTGCAGTAGCCCACGGCAAGTTCGGATTTGTTTCCGGTGGAAAGCACCAGGCTGCCGTTCATGTTTGAAATGGCCATCAGCAGGGTTCCCCGAATTCTGGCCTGAATATTCTGCTCGGCAATTCCCGGATCATCGGTTTTGAAACCGGGGGACAGGACGGCCGTGAATTCCCTGAAAATGCCATCGATCGGAATGGTGGTCAGTTCGATGTCAAGCCGCCGGCAGAGTTCTGCGGTATCCTCGTAATTATCCACCGAGGTATAAGGCGATGGCATGAACACGGCCGAAACGTTTTCCCTGCCGAGCGCCATCTCCGCGATCACAAGGGTCAGCGCGGAGTCGATCCCGCCGCTGAGGCCAATGATCGTTCGGGAAAAACCGCATTTTATTACATAATCCCGGGTGCCGGTCACCAGGGCTTTTAACACCGAAGCGGCCAAAGATTCCGAAACAGGATGAATTTCCCGGCTGCCGGGGAGTTTCAAATCCACGGCCACCAGATCTTCTTCAAAATCCGCTGCCTGAGCGATTTTTGCGCCGCTGGCATCAAAGGCCATGCTGGCTCCGTCAAACAATACGCTGTCATTACCGCCAACCTGATTGGCATATATCAGGGGAACGCCGTATTTTCCGGAGATGGATCCCAGCATGCGGGCTCTGAAATCGGATTTGCCGGCATGGTAAACGGACGCGGAAAGGTTGATGATCAGATCCGCCCCGTCCTGCACCAGAAGCGCGACCGGATCGATGGGATAGAAGCGTTTTTGAAAAATATCCTGATCGTTCCAGGCATCCTCACAGATAGTCAATCCGATCTTTCGCCCTTTATAAACAAAAACCCGGCTCTCTTCGCCAGGCTCAAAATACCGCCTTTCATCAAACACATCATAGGTCGGCAACAGTCTCTTGCGGACATTATGAAGCATTCGACCATCTTCAAACAGCACCGCGGCATTAAAGAGCGGATTTCCCTGATCCGCGGGATTTTTTTCCACATATCCGCAGATTACGCCGATATCCTTAATCTGTTGCATGACGTCTTGCAGGGCGTCAAGGTTGGACTGGATAAAATCCGTCTTCTCCAGAAGATCGCGGGGAGGGTACCCCGGAATCACCAATTCGGAAAAGACGATCAGATCGCAATTGCGGTCTCTGGCTTTTTCCGAGTAGCGGATCATGCGATTGCAGTTGTGAGAAAAGTCTCCAATAACCGGATTGATCTGAGCAATGGCAATTTTCATTTCATACCTTGATGACAAATCCCCCTCGGTCCCCCTTTTTCAAAGGGGGAAGTACTCTTTTTCATGTTTGGGGGTGAAATGTATGGATGTTGTAAAGATGCCGGATCAAGCGGCGAAGCCACAGGTTCCTTTCCAGAACGGAGACATGGTCCGCAGGCGCGCGATGATGGGCGGAAGCTTTTCAACGATCAGATCGATTTCCGGTTCGGTATTGTAAATACTGAGACTAAAACGGATGGTTCCATGTGCCGCGGTAAACGGAACGCCCATGGCGCGAAGCACATGCGACGGCTCCAGGGATCCGGAAGTACAGGCGGAGCCGGAAGATGCGCAGATGCCGAATTCGTTCATCATCAGCAGAATGGACTCCCCTTCCACGAATTCAAAGGCAATGCTGGTCGTGTTGGGAAGCCGGCTGTCCGTATCGCCATTGACAAAGGTGTTGGGAATTTTCTGAACAAGTTGCGATTCCAGCTTGTCCCTGAGGGACTTAACGCGGGTATTTTCTTCCGTCATGTGGGCGATCACGAAATCACTGGCCCTGCCAAGGCCGATAATGGAGGCCACGTTCTCCGTACCGCCCCGCCTGCCTTTTTCCTGATGACCGCCGATCAGAAAGGGAGAGAATTTGGTGCCTTTTCTCACATACAGTGCGCCGATGCCTTTTGGCGCATGAAGCTTGTGACCGGAAAGCGACAACATGTCAATCCGGGTTTTTTTGACATCAATGGGGACCTTACCAACGGCCTGAACCGCGTCGGTATGAAAAATAATGCCCCTTTCCGACAGAATCCCAGAAATGTCATCAATCGGGAAAATCACGCCGGTTTCGTTATTGGCCCACATGAAGCTGGCAATGGCCGTGTCATCGGTCAGATGATGGGTCAAATAATCCATGTCGAGCCGGCCCTTGTGGTCAACCGGAACGAAGGTGACCCGATAACCGGTTTTGGCAAGGTATTCGCAAAGATTTTTGATTGCCGGATGCTCGACCCGGGACGTGATGATATGCTTTTTCTCCGGGTTGGATCGAAGAGCCGCCATGATGGCGGTGTTATCGCTTTCCGAGCCGCAGCTGGTGAAAACGATTTCTTCAGGGGAGGCGCCCAGAAGATCGGCCAGTTTTGTCCTGGCGTCATTGATCTGACGGCCCACGGTTCCCCCGAATGTATGCATGCTGGAAGGATTCCCGTAGTATTCGGTAAAATAGGGAAGCATGGCTTCAACCACTTCGGGAGCCACCCGCGTGGTGGCATTGTTATCAAAATAGAGCGGGTTCATAGGGTTACCTCCTCAACTACGAGTTCGGGCGTTACCAGTTCGCGAAGTTTGGCTTCAACATAATTCTTGAGTGTAATCTGTGATTTTTTGCAGGTTGCGCAGGTACCCCGAAGCCGGACCTGTACGATGTTTCCGGAAACATCAATCAGCTCGATGTCCCCGCCATCCTTGTTCAAGGCCGGTTTGATCTCACGTTCCAGGGTTTGTTCGATCAGTTTGATTTTCTGGAGATTGGTCAGTACCGGCGATTTTTTTCTGGCCGGCGCTTCTTTGCCCAGAACCGTATTGATGATCTCCTGAATCTTTTCATGGCAGTTTCCGCACCCGCCGCCTGCCTTGACATAATCCGTGACTTGCTCGATGGTCGTCAAATGGTTTTCACGGACAGCCCGTTCAATCTGAATGTCGGTAACGCCAAAACATTCGCAGACAATCTCGCCTTCGATTTTTTTTTCGGCGCTTCCGCGATAGCAGGTGATGGCCTTTTCCAGGGCATCCCGTCCCATGACCGAGCAGTGCATTTTTTCTTTGGGCAATCCGCCCAAATAATCGGCAATGTTTTCATTGGTTATTGTTTCGGCCTCTTCCAGCGTCTTGCCGATCAGCATTTCGGTCAGGGCGGAAGAGGAGGCTATGGCGCTGGCGCAACCAAATGTCTTGAATTTGGCTTCCTTGATCCGCTGCTGATCATCCAGTTTAAAATACAGGGTCAGAGCGTCTCCGCAAGCCAGTGATCCGACCTCTCCAACCCCATCCGGATTCTCAATTTCTCCGACATTTCGGGGATTGAGAAAATGATCTTTTACCTTATCCGTATATTCCCACATAACTGCCTCCTGATACTTTTCCCATTAAATAAAAACGTTGATTTTATCCCCCTGAAAAGGTGATAAACAATAAGAACGATTTTGACTAAAGTCCATCTTACATAGTAAACCTGATGACAAAGGTCAAGAAGGGAGGTAAGGCGTTATGAAAACCAGACGAGCGATGCTGTCCGGAACATGGTATTCGGGCACGGCTTCGGGGTGTCGGCAGGAGATTGAATTTTTTATCAAAAACTCAACCGTATTGCCTGACCCGTCCTGTCCGGTTGTCGGGGGGATTGTTCCCCACGCAGGCTGGTATTATTCCGGGAGCATTGCCTGCGATGTCATCCGTTTGTTGAGCAGTGGGGTCTCTTCGCCGGATGCGCTGGTGATTTTTGGAACCCATTTATATCCGGACGCACCCTTTACCATCATGAAAGAAGGAGCCTGGGAAACCCCCTTGGGGAATGTCGCCATTCACGAACCACTTGCCCGGGAGCTGTCTCTGCTGGCTCCGTTTGAAACCGAAGCATCCGAAGACGATGTTCCGGACAATACCATTGAGGTTCAGCTCCCCTTTATCAAGTATTTTTGGAACCACATTAAAATTGTTCCCATTGGGGCTCCGCCTTCTCCAAAATCGGTCGAGATGGGAAAAACCGTGGCTGCTGTGGCACGGAAAATGGGATTAAACATTGTTGTTCTGGGCTCAACGGATTTAACGCATTATGGTCCCAACTACGGTTATACCCCGCAGGGCCGGGGCAAGGCCGCCCTGCAGTGGGCCCGCGATTCAAACGATCGTAGCGTCATTGACGCCATCTTATCCATGAATCCGCTTAGCATCATTGAAGAGGCCCGGAAAAATCACAATGCCTGCTGCGCGGGGGCTGCCGCCGCGGCGCTGTCCGCGGGGATGGCACTGGGGGCGGTTCGATCCAAGCTGGTGACATATACAACCAGCCATGAAAAAAGCCCCGGAGAAAGTTTTGTGGGATATGCCGGTATTGTATTTTAATTGATTTTGTCGTGAATCTATATTACGAACCCGTAATAAAGTTGCTTTATTGCTGAGCTCGTAAATAGTCAAAAATTGGATGGCAAAGTACCGGCGTTCCGCAGGCGGAACGCCGGTCAAGATCAAGGCGAGCGATTCCTGAAGGATTGAGGCGTAAGAGACGAGTACGCTGCAATGACGAAGGATGAAGCTCAACGTGGATATTGGGCTTTTTACGAAGCCATCAAATATTATTCTATCAAGTTGTGGTTAGGGAGAACATAATGAAAGTACTGGTCAGTGATAATCTGGGTGAAATCGGCATCGAAATGTTTCAAAAGGAAGAGGGGATCGAGGTGGATGTCAAGACAGGGCTGTCTCCGGATGAGCTTAAAAGCATCATCCATGAATATGACGCGCTGGTGATTCGAAGTGCCACCAAGGTGACGGCGGAGATTATAAAGGCGGGAGTCAACCTGAAGGTTGTGGGCCGTGCCGGCATCGGACTGGACAATGTCGATATTCCGGCGGCAACCAAGCAGGGCGTCATCGTGATGAACACACCGGGCGGAAATGTGGTGACAACGGCCGAGCATGCCATTTCCATGATGCTTGCACTGACCCGGAACATCCCTCAGGGAACTGCCGCTTTAAAAGCGGGCAGATGGGAAAAAAAGAATCTTCAGGGAAGGGAAATCTTTAATAAAGTCCTGGGGGTCATCGGATTTGGTAAAATCGGATCGATCGTGGCGGACCGTGCCAGGGGGCTTAAAATGCGGGTCATTGTCTATGATCCGTTTGTCACCCGGGACCTCATTGAAAAAGCCGGCTTTGAATGTGTTTCCCTGGAAACCCTGTATTCACTTTCCGATTACATTACCGTTCATGTGCCCAAATTGAAAGACACCCTCGGGTTCTTGAATAAATCCGCTTTTGATCAGATGAAAGACGGGGTCATGATCATCAATTGCGCCCGTGGCGGTATCGTGGAGGAAGCGGATCTGGTCGATGCCATCAAGACCGGAAAAGTCGGCGGCGCTGCCCTGGATGTTTTTGCAACGGAACCTCCCGGCAAATCCCCCCTGTTTGAACTGGATCGGGTGATCGGCACGCCGCATCTGGGCGCCTCCACCCAGGAAGCCCAGACCAATGTGGCGGTTGCCATTGCCGAGCAGATTATTGATTATTTAAAAAATGGTACCATTCGAAACGCGGTCAATGTTCCCTCGATCACCGGAGAGCTGCTGGTCAAGCTGGGGCCGTTTCTGTCGCTGGCCGATCAGATCGGAAAGCTTCAGTCCCAGCTTATTCGCGGGCCTCTCAAGGAAGTCATCATCGAGTTTGCGGGAGATTTTCAGGGTCTGGATCTGACTCCGGTTTCAACCGCGGTTCTCAGAGGGATTCTGATGGCCGCGGTCAAGGACGATGTGAATTTTGTGAATGCCCGTATCATTGCCAAGGAACGCGGGATTAAGATTACGGAGACGGTCAGTTTTGAGTCCGAGGATTACGTCAATCTGATTACCGTAAAAGCCATTACCTCCGAGATGACCAATACCGTTGCAGGCACCCTCTTTGGCAAAAAAGAATCCCGGATCGTCCGCATCAACACGTTCAGGCTGGAAATGATTCCGATCGGCCATCTGGCATTGATTCACAATATCGACAAGCCGGGCTCTATCGGCGAGATCGGAACCTGCCTGGGAAAACATAAGATCAACATCGGCCGGATGCAGGTCGGGCAGGAGGAGGAAGGAAACCGGAATATCATTTTTCTGTGCACCGATACCCCCATTCCGGATTTGGTGATTGATGAATTGCGTTCCCTGCCTTCGGTCAATATGGCGATTCCTCTGGAGTTTTAGTTTGGCCCTACGGGCAGCTCCGAGCTGATGTCAGTTCATTATCAAGCATTATTTTTGTGTTCACTTGAGGCTGAGTTCATAACCGTTTATCAGGAGAATTATCATGCCGGAAGTAACGACGGAAAGCGGCGATTCCACCAAGGAAAAATCCTCTTTCAAGCTGCCCATCATTACCTTTTCCACATTTATCGTCTCATTGAATTCGGCTGTTCTGGCGAATCTGGGAATCATCAACGAGCCTGGCGCGGGCAGGCGGACCAAGAATTTACTCCTGGCCAAACAGACGATTGACGTTCTGGCCATGCTCGAGGAAAAAACGCGCGGGAATCTGACTCAGGACGAAGCCACCATGCTGAAAAGTATCCTTTATGATTTAAGGATCATCTATGTCAGGGAATTGGAGTAGGGAATCGTATCAGAGTTGACATCAAGAGAAGCTGAATTATCTTGATACCCAATGCTGTAGCAGGATGGTGAATGCTCGGATTTGCCGGGTTTTGTCGTATTTTGCTGCAACCATTCGGTAACATTACTCATAATGATGGAGGCGATTATGCTTGGTCAACACGGTGGTTTTAACTGGCGTTATTCTATTTCCGGCTTTTTACTTGGAACTGTTCTGATCGGTTTGGTTTTCCTTCTGGGAACCTCTATTTGCGCAGAGGCCAAAACCGGCGATGTTGTCATGGTCCCAGAGAGTTTCAGTTCCCTTGCGGAGATGGTCAGCCCGGCGGTTGTTAACGTGCGAACCGAGAAAACCGTTCAGGGCGGTGGCCGGGTCTATCGCCATTTTAACCAGAATCCCTATGGAAATGATGATCGGTTCAATGATTTTTTTGAAAAGTTTTTTGGTGAACAGCCCCAGAAAGACCATAAGGAACGAAGCCTGGGTTCTGGTTTCATCATCGATAAGGACGGCTTTATCGTCACCAACAATCATGTGATTGAAAACGCGGATAAGATCAAGGTCAAGCTGAAGGATGGAAAAGAATATATCGCCGAAATCATCGGCAGAGATACTTCCACCGATCTTGCCCTCATCAAGGTGCCTTCCGGGAACGACCTGCCGGTGATCGCTTTTGGCGATTCAAACAATCTGAAAGTCGGGCAGTGGGTTATGGCCATCGGCAGTCCGTTTGGACTGGAGCAGACGGTTACGGCAGGTATTCTCAGTGCCAAGGGCCGGGTGATCGGCTCGGGTCCCTATGATAATTTTCTACAGACCGATGCTTCCATCAACCCGGGCAACAGCGGCGGACCCTTGGTTGATATGCAGGGGCAGGTCGTCGGGATCAACACCGCCATCATCGCCAGCGGCCAGGGAATCGGTTTTGCCATTCCGATCAATCTGGCCAAAGGGGTGATCGATCAGCTTAAAAACAAGGGGGAAGTTACGCGTGGCTGGCTTGGGGTTGTCATTTCGGATATCAATGATGACGTGGCGGAATACTACGGCGTTCAGGACAAAAAAGGCGCCCTGGTTATGGAAGTTGTCAAGGGTGATCCGGCGGATCTGGCCGGCATTCAGGCAAATGACATTATTCTTGAAGTCAATGACCGCAAGGTGGAAACCAGCAGAGATCTGACTAGCATGGTTGCCGGAATCTCCGTCGGCGAAAAGGTCAAGATACAGGTTCTCAGGAACAACAAAAAACAGACCTTTACCGTTGAGGTTGCCAAACGCCCTGAAGAAAATAAGCTGGCCTCCAAAAGCCCTGAAAAAGGTCGTGAAGATGAGCTGGGAATTCGGGTAACGAATCTGACACCGGAGATTGCCAAGCGATTGAATCTGTCTCCTACCGAGGGTGTCCTGGTTGAACGCATCGAGCCCGACAGCAAGGCAGCGGAAGCCGGGGTTCAGGCCGGGGATGTAATCAAGGAAATCAATCATCATGCCATCAAATCCGTGCAGGATTATTCATCTCAGATGTCCAAGCTGAAAATAAACGACGCTGTTCAGATGTTTATCTGGCGAATGAACGCCGGTTTCGTGGTCGTCAAGCTCACCAAATAAGGTTTGATGCCCGATAACAGAGGACAGAGGACAGTTGGCGGACAAGTCATCTGTCCTCTCATAATTTCATACCCACATACTCCCAAAAGTTATCCCCATGATCGCAGAAATTCTGGCCACCGGAGATGAAATCCGGTCCGGCACGCTTGTTGACAGCAATTCGGCGTATATTGCCCAAAAACTGGAAGAAACCGGCATTGCGGTTGTTCGGCATCATTCCGTTGGTGACGAGATTC
>CAIVVZ010000450.1 GCA_903909505.1 uncultured Desulfobacteraceae bacterium | reverse complement strand
TTGACCTGAATACGGCTTCCCAGAAAGCCATCATTCTGATAACAGACGGAGAGAACACGGGCAAGGCCGATCCCATGGAAGCTGCGGAAAGCGCCCGCAAGGCCGGGGTAAAGCTGTTTTGCATCGGCGTGGGAAGCGATGAAGGCGTTCCCCTTCCCGCGGAAACAGGTGGAATCAAGAAGGATCGGTCCGGAAACATCATCCTGACCCGGATCGATGAGGAAACATTGAAAAAAATGGCCGCTCTCACGGGCGGGGCCTATGTGCGCTCCGTCGCCGGCAGCATGGACCTGGATGTGATTTATACAAAGGAGATCCGCGGAAAAATGGAGGCTTCAACCCTTTCCACGGACAAAAAGCAAATCTGGGAAGATCGCTTTCAGTGGGTGCTTGCCCTTGCCGTCATTGCCCTGGGGGCCGAATTGTTTGTACCTGCTGTTCGAAAAAAGGCCGCTGTACTAGGAATGATGTTCCTGTTGTTGTGGAGCGTGCCGGTTCATGCCGGAAATCCGTTGAGGGAAGGCATCGACGCCTATAACCAGGGAGCCTACGACAAGGCATTGAAGCTTTTTATCGATGCCCAGCTTGACCATCCGGACAGACCGGATATTTTATACAACATCGGAAACGCCTATTACCATACCGGAGATTACGAGGCTGCCGCCAAGAACTACAAAGAAGCCCTGAAGACCGAGAATAAGCTGCTTCAGCAAAAAGCCCATTATAATCTCGGCAATGCCGATTTTCGAAAAAAACAATTCGAAGATGCCCTGAAAAATTATGAGGATGCCCTGAAACTGAACCCCGACGATATTCAGGCCAAGCAGAATCTGGAATATGTCAAACAGGTCATGGAACAGGTCAAAGAGCAGCAAAATCAACAGCAAAAGGGTGACAAGAAATCGGATTCTGAACAGAAGGAACCGAAACAGGACCCGTCAAAAGAGGGACAGGACCCAGAGAAGAAATCGGATCAGAAAGAACAACCCCCAAAAAGCCAGGAGGAGCAGTCCAAAACGGATGAAAAGAATGCCGACAAAGACAAGTCTTCACCAGATTTTGGAAATGAGATGACCGATAAGGACGAAAAAGGTCCCGACGCTTCAAAAGAGACTGCCGAAAAAAAAGAGCAGCCGAAAAAACCCGAAGACAAAAAAGAACAAGGGGCTTTACCATCAAAGCCTGCCGGTGATCCGGATAATTCCGAAGAGAAAAAAAAGGCTGAACAACTCCTGAACCGTCTGAAGGATCAACCCGGAAAAGCAATGATTCCCGCTTACGGAAAAACCAACGTGGAGAAAGACTGGTAATGTTTGGCAGAAGAATGCGGATTTGCTGGATATTGGTGATCATTTTTGCCGTATTGAACCTCTGCGTCTCCGTTCATGCGGCAGAGATTCAGGCGGTTGTGGATCGCACCCAGATCGGGCCCGGGGAATCCCTTGAACTCACGGTGTCGGTTAAAGGCGGAGAGGGTACGGTGGATGTTTCTTCCATTCGGGATTTCAAGGTGCTATCCGGCGGTACGAGCACCAGCGTTCAGATCATTAACGGCCGGATGTCAAGAGAAGTAAATAATACCTACACGCTGATTCCCTTAAAAGAAGGGCGACTGGTGATCCCCCCCCTGACGGTGATGACGGACAAAACCCCTCAGAAAACCGAAGAGATTGTCGTTACGGTCACTCCGAGGACCCAGGAGAAAACAGACAGTGAAGAGGTTTTTGCAGAGGGAAAAGTTTCCAATTCAAGTCCCTATGAAGGCGAGCCGATTCTCTATACTTTCAAGCTGTTCAATGCGGTTCAGATCACCAATGCCCGGTTGCAGAAGCCCGAATTCTCCGGTTTTACGGCAAACGAAGTGGAAAACAGCCGAAAAACTTACCGAACCGTCATGAACGGACGGGAATACAATGTCACGGACCTGACCATTTTACTGGTTCCCCTCGGCGCAGGCCCAAAAACGATTGATCCGGGCATCCTGGAATGCGATCTGGTTCGACGTCAAACCACGCGAAGAAGCCCGTTCGGCATGATGGATGATCCTTTTTTCGGGCAGAACAAATTGGAGCCCCGGGTCATCCGGACAGAGCCGTTAAGCATTACAGTCAAGCCTCTGCCGCCCTTTAACGGCAAAGGACAATTCTCCGGGCTCGTGGGCGCGTTTCAGATTCAATCGGAAGTGGATAAAACCACATTGAACGTGGGTGAATCCGCCACCTTATCCGTAACCGTCAGCGGAACCGGCAATATCATGGATGCGGCAGCCCCGGAAATTGCCATTCCCGATGCGTTTAAGAGTTACAAGGATGCACCCCAAGACAATATCCAACCCGGCGTGAACGGATATACCGGGAAAAAAGTGTTTCGCACGGCACTGGTTCCGTTAAAAGAAGGCCAATACACGCTGGAGCCCATTGTATTCAATTTTTTTGATGTGTCCAGCGGCCAATATCAAACCCGGCGCACCGCCCCCGTTTCCATCACCGTCCAGCCATCCAAGGAAAAGGACAAGCTGGAGGTCTATTCCCCCCCGGCCTCCGAGGTCAAACCCTTGAAGAAGAACGTGGAATTCACGGGACGGGATATTCTTCCCCTGAAAGAAGACATGAATGCCCTGGAAACACAAAAGACCCTATCCACGGCCTGGTTTTGGGCGCTTCTTCTGGCACCGGCACTGCTTTGTCTGGGAGTGAAAGTCTACCTGACACGCACGACAAAAAATGATGACCCATCCCGCCTGATGGCCAAGCGTGCGGATCAGGCGCTGAAGGATGCGTGCAAGCCCGATGTCTCGGCGGAAGAATTCTTAACCTGCCTATCTCGGTCTCTGATTTCAATCCTGCTATCCAAAGCCGGAGTCAAGGGCGAATCCCTGACATACATCGAAGCCGAAAGTATTTTAAAGTCCACGGGGTTTTCGGAAGCGGATGCCAGCTCAGCCACCCGCTTGATCGAGAGAATCGATTCCGCCAGATTCAGCGGCCAGGAGATGGATTCAAGAAGCCGAGAAACCTTTCTCTCGGAAACCCGGGAACTGGTAAGGAAGATATCGTGATGAAAGGATTTAAACGCATTCTTTTATTTGCCCTGCTGATCCTTGGCTCAGCCCAGATCGCCGGAGCCAACGACACCGCCCGGACATTTCTGGACGGCATCAAGGATTACAAAGAAGACCGGTTTACCGAAGCAGCGGCCGCCTTTTCCAGGGTTGCCGATGAAGGGATAAAAAACGGCAAGCTCTTTTATAATCTCGGGAACGCCTATCTGAAAAAAGGAGATATCGGCAATGCCATGTTGTGGTACGAGCGATCGTTAAAGCTCTTGCCACATGATCCGGATCTCAAATTCAACCACGAATACGCCCAATCTCTCACCAAGGATGAAAAAGGGGAAAAGGAACTTCCCCTTGTCCGGATTTTGTTTTTCTGGAAATATCTGTTATCGCAGACTGATATTCAATGGGCAGCGATCATTTTCAATCTGATTTTCTGGGTCCTGATGACGGTCCGGGTGATCCGAAGAAAAAAACGCTTCCAAACGCTGGGCCATGTCATGCTGGCATTGGGGCTCATCCTCACCGTGACGGCTGTCTACAATGATTATGAGGCCGACTTTATCAAAGAAGGCGTCATTCTGCCGGCCAGGGTATCCATTCGTTCCGGGCTGACCGATGATGCAACCGAGCTCTTTGTACTTCACGCCGGCGCAAAGGTAAAGATCGACAAGGAAAAGGATGAGTATATCCGGATCGCTTTTTCAGAAGGCAAGATCGGATGGATCAAAAAATCCGATGCCGGCGTAATTTAATTCCGCCCAACACGATGGTCATCGGGAGCCCGTCTTTTGGGCGATCCGGTGGAACGACTTATGATACCTTGTTATGCCTGCGAGTTCCTGCTCGATTCTATCGGATAGAAAGACTTTGACCAAGGATTGATAGGGTACGTCACGCTTGTTGGCCAACAGCTTCAACTCTTCAAGCATGGACTCTGGAAGACGTAGCGAAATGGTCTTTACCGAAGGTTTTAAATTGGCAAGGGTTAGTCGTTCCGCCTTCTTCCAATCAACATATTCGGTTGAATCGTGGCTTTGCCAGAAATCCCTTTCCTCGTCCTCATTCTTAAACTGGGGAATCTTCTTCTTCATGGGTTCGGTAGACCCTCCTTTCTTTCTTATTCATGTCTCTCGCAGATATAACTCTCAGCTTGTTCTTCCGAACG
>CAIVVZ010000449.1 GCA_903909505.1 uncultured Desulfobacteraceae bacterium | reverse complement strand
TCCCCGGCGCGGCTTCATCGCGCCGGGTTTGCCTATCAGCATAACCTGCCCCGGCCCATTGTTGATCTGGGTCGAAGCAAGTTTGGGAGCCACTGCGTAGTAGGGTAGTGAAAAAGCAAAGGCAGGGTTGTTCCCCGCCTTGCCTTGTGCCCCATGCCTTATGTGTTTATGGGATAATGGCGTGAGGGGCTGAGAGGTCCACCTCCTTCGGCTGAGTATTTGACATGCTACACTTTTCGCGAACCATTCGGTAACTCCTTGTGGATTTCCTGTGGATAACCGAATATGCAAAAAAAAATTTTAGAAACTTTTCAGGTTTAACCATAGCTCAAGAGAATATTATATAGAAGGTGACAGATGGGTAATGTTGACGGGTTGGATACCTTCATGCTTCTGCTGCATAAAAATCAAGACTTCCGTGAATTGACCCAGGAGGTCTTTTTAATAATCCAAAAGGGAGGGCTTCGCCTGACGAATTTCCATTTTCGCCAACAGCCGGTCAAAATTGGTAAAGCGGAAAATGGGGATACGTCGCAGTAAATAGATATTGTCCCGATCAGGTCGATTCAATCCGGGCAACACACTAAAAGCTCCTTGGAAGCCGGCCGATTCCACCGCTTCCAAGGCAGCCAAATTATAAAAACCACCTGGGTAAGCAAAATAACCGGCCTCGGCCCGAACGACCTGCTCAACTTTTTGCTTGCTGCCGACCACTTCATAACGAAGGTCAGTACGGCTTAGTCGTGTCAGATCACGGTGCGTCATCGAGTGTGCGCCAATTTCTATGCTGTTGGCGGCCATTTCGCGAATTTGCGAACTGGTCAGACGGTTGGCTCGATCAAAATTTATGCCGACCATAAAGATCGTCGCGCGAAAACCAATTTCCTTCTCACGACGGTCAATCCTAGCGTCCTTCAATCTGATCCCGATAACCTTCCACTGCGGATGACGGTCATCGACCTTTCCGGTTTGGTGACAATCCTGACAGTCCAGAACAACAGGAAGGCATGCCCGGCGATCATGGTTAAATCCCAAAGCACCCAACTTTCTGTTGCCGTTGCAGGTCGGGCATATCATAACGCTCTCCTTTTCTCTCTACTCTTCCAACGTTTACCATCTAACGATGCCCAACGCCGACCACATTTTGAACATTTTCTTTTTAAGATTACCGCCTCATCACCACATGCTCTTTTTTCCAAGGTTTGAGGGCTACAACAGTTGTCCATCGGATCAATGTCGAACGACACTCCGACGCCATTGACGAATACGTTTCGGAATATCATGTCGTTGTCCTCCCAATTTTGAGCCTGTTGCCGAACTGATCCCTGGCAGTCCACAAAGTCAATTTACCGCCGATGCGTTTTTCGACCCAAAGAGTATTACAAGAAGAACATCTCCATAACCCCGTGCCAGACCTGACCAGAGATGAAGGCTCACAGCATTCATCACCGAAAGGGTCTCGTTGACGCCATATGGTTTTTGCCGTCATCTCATGGGGTCTTTAGAACACGGTTTGATGGAAAAGAAGCCTGTCATCCCAGGTCGCTTGAACCATATCCTAGAACACTCCGTACACCGCCACACATCAAGCAAGTCGCCATTATCACTGTCGGTAATTTGCATGGGTTTCCCATATCTGGAGCCGAACCACTCCATAATGCCTTTGTCACAACATTTTTCTCGACCAAGATGTCCAATGACATGTGGCCCAGAACCCGCCCAATCTTCGGTTGTTCCCCAAATGCTCATTCTTCACCAAGATGGATACCTAAAACTTTACGAAGGGCGTCAGCCTCCGAAAACGTTAACGTGAACATGGG
>CAIVVZ010000448.1 GCA_903909505.1 uncultured Desulfobacteraceae bacterium | reverse complement strand
GGGATTTACCTGGTTTCCCGAAGGCTTCTGGCTTATTTTCAAAAGTCCGAAGACATCGGAGATATCCTGGCCTATAAGCTCCTTTCGATCGTGCTGGTCACGTGCTTTTCGCTGCTCGTTTTCAGCGCCATTTTAACGGCCCTGTCCAAGCTCTACCTCAGCAAGGATTTGAACCTGGTTCATGCCCTGCCGGTTCCCGTTGAAACCCTGTTTCTGGCCCGGTGGATTGAAAGCACCGTGGACAGCGCCTGGATGGTGGTGGTCTTTACCCTGCTGGTACTGGCCGCTTATGGTACCGTGTACCGGCCCGGGCTGTTTTTCTATGCGGATATTCTGCTGGCGCTGGTGCCGCTCTGCCTGACGGCATCCGGCATCAGCGCCCTGATTGTCCTTGGGGTCGTTCTGGTGCTGCCGGCATCCCGAATTCAGAGTATTGTGGTATTTTTGGGGCTGTCCGTCTTCATCGTTCTTTACCTGGCGTTTCGAATGGCAAGGCCGGAGCGCCTGGTGGACCCGGAAACGTTTTCAACCGTCCTTGGCTACATGGAACAGCTCCGGACCCCTTCGTCCCCGTATCTTCCCAGTACCTGGGCCTTTGACAGCCTGAAGGCCGCCCTTCAGAACCAGTGGGCAAAATCCCTCTTTCATGCGGCCCTTGCCTGGAGCTGCGCGCTGTTCGTGCTGTTTCTGAACCTGTGGGCGGCTAAAGCGGCCTATTTCAGGGGATATTCCAAAACACAGGAAGCCATGATCCGGCTGTTTCGCGGTCAGGGAACATTTCTGGAGCGTTTTCTGTCCTTTCTTCCCGGCCCGGTAAAATCTTTTGCCTTAAAAGAGATCAAAACATTTTTAAGAGACCAGACCCAGTGGTCCCAGATCTTTCTGGTCGGGGCACTGATCGTGATTTACCTGTACAATTATTCGGTACTCCCGCTCGAAAAATCCCCCATTCAAACCGTTTATCTTCAAAATGTCCTGTCGTTTCTCAACATGGCCCTGGCCGGGTTTGTGCTGATTGCGGTGGTGGCCCGCTTTGCGTTTCCGGCTGTCAGCATGGAGGGCGGCAGCTTCTGGATCGTTCGTTCTTCTCCGATTACGCTACGCTCATTTTTATGGATTAAATTCTGGATTTATCTGTTGCCGCTGCTGGTCCTCTCCGAAACGCTCATTGTTGCCACCAATCTGCTGCTTCGCGTCACCCCGCTCATGATGGGGATTTCGGTGGCGACCATTTTTTGCCTCACGCCGGCGGTGATTGCCATGGGAATCGGCATGGGCGCGGCGTTTCCGGATTTTGCATCCGAGAACCCCGCCCAGTGCGTGACCAGTTTCGGGGGAATGCTGTTCATGATGCTATCCTCTGCCTTGATCGGCGGCGTGATCCTTCTGGAGGCCGGTCCCGTATATCGGCTGTTCATGGCCGGCATCAAGGGGAAACCAGTCTCTTTCTGGTTGTGGAGCGGGTCTGCCGCGGCTTTTTCCGGCGCACTGGCCCTTTGCATCGCCGCTGTTGTCATTTCCATGCGATTTGGCGAAACCCGTCTGAAACAGGAGAATTCCCATGTCCCTTACGTTCGAACCCATACTTCTTAACCAGCAGGAAGCCTATGCCGGGATGCTGACCCTCTGCCCCCAGCCCACTTCCGATTACAGTTTCATCAACCTGTGGGCATGGGCGGATGAATACGGGCTGATATGGGCCTGGGAGAACGATCTGGTCTGGATTCAGCAGACGTTTCCGGAGCCCGTGTACTGGGCGCCGGTTGGCGACTGGCAGCATGCCGACTGGCCGGATATTCTTTCCAAGCATTTTCCCGGCCCCGCCGTGTTGACGCGCGTCCCGGAAAAGCTGGCCGAATTGTGGAAGCAAAAGGCAGGGGAGGGCCGGGTCATTTCCGAGCCGCTTCGCGGGCACTGGGATTATCTGTATGCCGGCGCGGATCTGATTACGTTGAAGGGTAACCGGTATCACAAGAAAAAAAATCTGCTCAACCAGTTTCTGGGAAGCTACCCTTGGCGATATGAGCCGCTTGGCCCTGAAATGACGGAAAAAGCCCTGGCGCTTCAGAACGACTGGTGCACCTGGCGGGACTGCGAAGCCAGCGACATGCTGTCCGCGGAAAACCGGGTGATTGAAAAAGTGCTGAGAAACTGGAGCAGCCTGAAGGGCCTTACCGGGGGCGCGCTTCTGGTCAATGACGATATCGCAGCCTATACCGTTGCTGAAATGCTCGGTTCAAACACCCTGGTCATTCACTTTGAAAAAGGCAATCCGGACTACAAGGGCGTTTATCAGGCCATCAACCAGATGTTTCTGGAGCATTTCGGCAACCCGGATATTCTGGTAAACCGCGAGCAGGACCTGGATGACGAGGGCCTGCGAAAGGCCAAACTCTCCTATCACCCCGTGGATTATCTGCGAAAATTCCGTTGTGTTGTTTGATCGGGTGCCGCTGAACACTGACCGGAATCAGGCAATCACGATTGGTTAGCATATTGGTTATGCCGCCAGTTCAGCAAGCCACCGGCTTGCCGATAAAACAGACATATTTTGGATTGCCTGCTCATGTCGAAGCTGGTGAACAAGCTGGATGGCTTCGACATCGGGCAATCTTTCCGAGAAGTAGCGAAGGTTTCTGGAAATCGCATCATCTGAGTTCTTTATTTCGATCATGCGGACAAGCTTCTCGTCTTTGCAAACGGCAAAATCCACCTCTTTTCCTTCTTTGGTGCGAAGATAATGAAGAGATAGGTTTTCACCTTTTGCATCCTGTAAAAAGCCGATATGTTTTAACAGGCTTACCGCGCAAGTATTTTCAAGACGCACCCCTTCGTCGCCCCGTACATAACCGCTGTCATAAAAATAAACTTTCGGCTCCTTCAGCAGGGAACGTGCAATGTTGCGATGGAAAGGCCGGATCAGAAAGATGATGTATAGACTCTCCAGGATCTCGATATATTTGCGAACCGTGTTGGGTGAAAGTTGAAGATCAACGGCCAGTGAGGTATACGAGAGTGGGGAGCCCACGCGGTCCCGCAGCAATTCCAGAAGAAGTCGGATGGACCGTATCTCCTGAACGCGGCTGAAATCAAGGATATCTTCCCGAACCAGATCCGTATAATACTGGTTCTGCCAGCGGGCTGCCTCTGTTTCCGACCCTGTAAGAAACGGTTCCGGGAAACCACCGAGACGATTCAAAAGCTCCAGAGCGTCAAATGGGTCCAATTGATCCTTCAATTCACGGACCGACAACGGATAAAAATGATAGTGGTAATAGCGGCCGGCCAGCGATTCTCCGGATTGACGGAACGTTTCCAGCCGGGCGCTTCCTGTTACCAGGATTGCCTGTTTGTCGGGGCGGGTATCGAAGATGCCCTTTATAGAAGGTTTCCAGTCCTTCTTCTTGTGGATTTCATCGAACACCAAAAAATCCGTATTCAACGGCCAGGACTGGGCAAGAAATATCCGTCGATCGCTAATGGCATCGTAATTGAGATATTGCGGCCTCTTGAACTCCGATAATAGCTGCTTTGCCAGAAAAGTTTTTCCGATCTGGCGCGGTCCGGTCAGGATGACCATTTTCCGGGTCAGATCACCTTGGATGGGATCATAAAGGTATCGCTTCATTGCGACTATTAATCATGTATTTGCTGAATAGTCAAGACTAATCCGCAAAGACATGATTAATAGTCACCATTTTCCTGTTTTTCCTCAGGGCAGGCTTAATTCAGAAAGCCAGTTATGGGCAATTCGAATTTCAGCCCCATTGGGAAATGTTTTTTCCCTGTTCAGTTCTTTGGTTACCTGGATCATTTTTATCTGAGGAAAAAAGCGTTTAAAAATCTCAAAATTCGGACTCAGATTATCATCTTTCCATTTCACCTCTATCATTAACGAAGGGATATCATCGGTTGTGGTACAGAAATCAATCTCTCTTCCTTCTTTGTTCATTAAATAGTAAAGCTGTCTTGTTTCTCCAAAACAATCTTCCCGGAAATGGATTTCTTTTTGCAGTGCACAGGCAACCGTATTTTCCAGTTTAATACCCGAATCGCCGATAACCTGTCCGGTATCGTAAAAATAGAATTTGGGTGTTTTTTGAATCGCGCGGGCAATGTTTTTATGGAATGGCGGTACTTGAAAAATGACATACATGTTTTCAAGAATTGTCAGCCACCGTTTGACGGTTTTATCCGAGCATTGGAGATCCCGAGCCAGAGAACTGAAGGATACCGGGCTGCCGACTCTATTTTTTAACAACTGGATAAGCGTTTCTATCTGTACAATCTGTTGCACATTTTCAAGATCAATCAGATCCTGTTTCAGGATAATATCCAGGTGCGATTTTTTCCAACGGTTGTAAAATCGTGTCGTCCCATTGAGAAAAGGTTCAGGAAAACCACCGCAAGTCATGAGTTTATCAAGCTCATCCGCAAGGTTTTTAGGTTCTAAAAAAGTATGAATTTCCTTTAAATCGAGAGGATGTATTCTGAATTGGAAAAACCTGCCTGCCAAGGAATCACCGACTTTCCGATATGTATCAAGCTTGGCACTTCCTGTAACAACGATAGCGGGAGGAGTTTTCTCTGTATCATAAACGCCTTTAAGCCATGATTTCCAGTTTTTTAACTTGTGAAGTTCATCAAAGACGACAAGCTCCTTTGATCGATCCCAGGATTTTTTTTGTAAACTCAAGCGGTCGTCCGGATTGTCAAAATTGAAATAATCAAAATCATTTTTCAGCATTTTGGACAATGTGGTCTTGCCGGTTTGTCTGGGTCCGGTCAGGAGTATTATTTTTTTATCCAAATCTTCTTGGATGTATTTTGTAAGATATCTTTCCATGGCGACTATTCTGTCATATATTCCGATAAAGTCAAGACTATTTCGGAATTGTATCCGGAAAGTAAATCCCTGACAGACACTGTAAAATGAAGCGCTTCAATACCAAATTGATGGATTTGTTGAAGATAACTGCGCATCCCGTATCCATCGTCCGGTCCGATTGCGGGCTCAGCCCTTTTTCCCCTTACCGCAAAATTTATATTTCTCCATTGATCCGGTGCGATTTATCGTTTATACGGGAAGTGAATGTTCCCTTCTTTAAACCCGTAAATTATTACCGTGCCAGTTAAATTGAGGAATATGGATACTGTAACAGCTGCTATCGTCTCCGCCGTTTCTGCGGGCCTGACAACCGTCGGAAAAGAGGCTGCAAAAGATGCTTACCATCGCATCAAAAATGTCATCAAAGAGAAATTGGGTATCGATAAAGCCATTGATGCCCTTGAAAAAGAGCCGGATTCCAAAGAGCGGCAAGAAGCGCTTGCTGAAAAGCTGGCTGCAAGGAACGCCGAAAAGGACCCGGAATTGCTCTTGTTGGCGACGCGATTGGCAGAGGCCTTGAAAGAAACCGAACCTGGGAGAAAAGATTCTCCGAAATATCATGTGGAGACTTCCGCTGCGAAGATCGGCGTAATTGGTGACGGCACTCGCATTGAAGGCGGTATTCATTTTCACCACCATCATGGCAATGAGGCAACTTCCGCTTCCGCCAGCGCCGAGTCTGCACACAGGAAGCCCACTATTCATAAACATTCTGCCGAGGCTTCACCCAGAACACCTTCTGTTCAACAGCTTTCCAGCGATCAAGATCCTACCAAAGCCCACATTTTACACTTGTCAGACCTGCATTTCGGAACAAAAGAAGATGGGCTGCTGTGGTATGGGCAATTGGCCGATGACCTCAAGCGAGAATTGGACTGCCACAAGCTCGACGCCATGATTATTTCAGGCGATGTGGCCAATCTCTCGGTGAAAGAAGAGTATGATGCGGCGAAGATCTTCATCGACCGGATCAGCGCAGAATTCGGACTGACACCCGAAAAGCTCATTATCGTCCCAGGAAACCACGATCTGAATTGGGAACTTTCTGAAGACAGCTACAATCCGGTTAAACGGAAAAAACTCACAAGACAGTTGGAGGAAGGTTCCTACATCGAGGAAAGCGATACGGTTATCCAGCTCAGAGACGAAGACACACACAAGAACCGCTTCTTGCCGTTCAGTAAATTTTATAAGGTCATCACGGCAAAGCCCTATCCTCTATATCCCGAGAGGCAGGGCATCATTTATCATCTGAAAGATCTTAATCTGTTGGTTCTGGGGCTGAATTCCGCCTGGCAGGTGGACCACCACTATAAATCGCGGGCGGGGATTTGTCCGAACGCCCTGGGAGAGGCTCTTGACACCATCCGGAAAAATCCGGACTATGCCGATTATCTGAAGTTTGCAGTCTGGCATCATCCTTTGGACAGCCCCTTCGAAGACCGGATTACCGATCACGGTGTTATGGAGCGCCTGGCTCAGAGCGGTTTCAGCGTTTGTTTTCACGGTCACCTGCACAAGGCCATGAGCCAGCTTTTTCGCTATGATCGAAGTGCAGCCGGCGGCCGGAAGATCGAGATCGTTGGTGCGGGCACCTTTGGTGCACCCACCAAGGACTGGTATCCCGGCTATCCGCTGCAATACAACCTGCTTAAGATTACCCATCGGCAGATTACCGTTGAAACCCGCTGCCGCCGTGAGATCAACGGCGCCTGGAACCCCGACGCTATCTGGACTCAGGGGCAGGGGAAAGACCCGCTTGCCCGTTACGTCATTGATCTTTTCACAAATGATACGGCGTTATCGCAACCGGGGCCGCCTTCAATGTCGCTTCCGGTTGAAATACCAGCACCGGTTTCGGTCCCGAGAAAACCAGCAAAACCCAATCTCGAAGCCGATATCGAAATGTATTGCAGCAGCGCCGAGGCGCTCTATGAAAATATGCCCCTGGTGGGGTTTCGCACCCGGTTGCGGGTGCCCATCCGGATTGAGGATATTTACATCCCATTAAGGGCCATGATGGATTCGCGCGTGACGGGTTCTTCGTGTTTTACCGATGCCGATGACGCAGATAGAAAGACGGGCGCCTGCGACGAGATTGCCTTGCCCGAGGCTTTTCAAAAGGCCGAGGAAACGGGCCGGAGAGGT
>CAIVVZ010000447.1 GCA_903909505.1 uncultured Desulfobacteraceae bacterium | reverse complement strand
TTTGTTTGTGAATTTCATCGATCACAAGCAGTTTTCCGCCGATTTTTTCAAAGGCTTCCGCAATGTCAAAAACCCGTGCTGCATTGACTCGGGGGTGATCGGCGGTGATATAGAGCACTTCCGTTGCAGCATAACCGGATGCTTCAATGTATTGCCTGACAAAGGTGGTTTTTCCGGCGCCCCTCGGACCCTTGATGCCGATAAGTGTGGACTTGTGGCTGCCCGATGTGCCGGCCCGCACTTCCACAGGAATAACGACGCCATAAGGCAGCTTTTTACGAAGCCATCAAATTTCAATCCTCTCGATACTCAATATATTCCTCCGGTTGAAAATTCCGTCCGTCTTCATCTTACCTGAAGAGAAATCCCTTAATTAAGCTCATTAGTTGAGATTATTTAAATTCTCAATGAGACCTTCTTGGTTTTCGAAATAAAACTCAACGGGATTGATAAAATAATTTTGTTGTATTGCCAATAATCTATTAAATTATTTAACGATAAATAAATATAGATTTTAATGGCACCTCTTTTGCTTTAACAAGAATAGCTTGTTTTCTCAACCATCCACAAAAAAAATCGCTCCAAACAATAAACGCTTATGAACTTGAAAAAGTCCATTTCCGGCTGTCATTCCGAGAAAGATGTCAGATGAAGATAAAACAGGGGATAGGAATAATAAGTCTGGTAGTAATGCTGGCAACCGTTTGTTGGCTTACAATCGGTTTCAAATCTGATCGATGGATGACCCTTTCGATATTTTCACAGAAACCGAAGGAGGTGTCCGAACCCAAAGCAGTGGATATCTTGAAAGACCCGGTAACGGGGATGGAATTTGTGTGGGTAGCCGGGGGCAGTTTTGACATGGGAAGCCCTGAGAGTGAGACTGGGCATAGAAATGATGAAAAACTGCACCGGGTGGAGCTGGACGGATTCTGGATGGGAAAGTATGAGGTGACGGTGGAGCAATATATGCATTTTGTCAGAGATGGCGGGCAATATCCGAAGTGGTTGGGGGCTGAAAAAAAAGATAACCTCAATACAGAACCGGATGATTCTTATAAAAAATATGGAACTGCCCTGACATCGAAGAACTATCCGATTGTAGGGGTATCTTGGGACAATGCCAGTGCATATGCAAAATGGCTGAGTGCAAAGACGGGCAAGGATTTCCGGCTGCCGAGCGAGGCGCAGTGGGAGTATGGATGCCGGGGAGGGAAGAAAACGGCCAGATTCTGGGGTGACAATCCATCAGATGCATGCAAATATGCCAATGTGGATGATGAAACTCATAAATGTAAGAATGGAAATAAATATACAGCGCCGGTAGGCAGTTATCAGCCCAATCCGTATGGCTTGTATGATATGCTGGGAAATGTGTGGGAATGGGTGGAGGATGTATATCTATCCGATATATATAGCAGTACAGTGCAAAAGAATCCTGTATTTAATAGCGGCGGCGCTCGCCGGGTAATCCGGGGCGGGAGCTGGGGCTTCGGACCGGGAGGCGTGCGTTGTGCCTACCGGGACAACAGCAGCCCCGCCGACCGGGACGTCCTCGTCGGCTTTCGCCTCATTAGGAAATCTTAGTTTTTGCTCTAATACTTTATTGGGGGATTTGAATTTGAAGAGCTATGCTGTGGTGACGCTGGGATATGTTCGAACCTTGATCTTAATCAAACCGAAACATTTTGAAATCAGCTCAGGAGAAAATGAATTATGAACCAGTCAAAATCGCGAAAAAAATGGGTGATCTTGTGTTTGGTATTCTCAATGTTTTTATCAAATTCGGTTCATCAGGTAATGGCTTCGACCGTTCAGAATTGCGATAAATTTGGAACGGTCAGTGTCAACGGTGCAATGTATGTCGTTCATAACAATGTATTCGGTTCGGATGAAACGCAGTGTATAGAGGTGGATAATGTATCCGGAGACTTTAAAGTAATCGAATCCCATGCAAACAATCCGACGGATAATTATCCGGCGTCGTTTCTATTCATCAACAAGGGGTGCCACTACGGCAATGACTGTACCCGAAAAAGTGATTTCCCGCCTCCCGTCAAGGTTGGCAATATTACCAGCATCATCTCAAATTGGAATACCGTTCAGCCGGCAAATGGTACTTATAATGCTGCCTATGATATCTGGTTCAACAAAAGCTCTGATGTAATCCCCGGCCAGCGTCCGGATGGCGCTGAGTTGATGATATGGCTTAGATATCAAGGCAATATCCAACCGGATGGCACACGGGTTTCCGAGACCGTTTCCATTGCGGGGGAAATCTGGGACGTCTGGGAAAACGAAAAAAATAAAGTCGTCACTTATGTTAAAAAATCGGCAGTTGCCTCGGTCAGCAACTTCAATGTTGCCTTGTTTATCAGTGACGCCGTAACAAGAGGCATGATTTATCCGGAGTGGTATCTGGTATCCATCGAGGCTGGCTTCGAAATATGGAAAGATGGGACCGGATTGCAATCAAAATCCTTTTCTGTGGAAGTCAACGCACCTTTACCGACGATCACGGCAAACGGCATTTCGAATTTATTGACAGTATCTCAAAGCACTCCGGTCAGTATATCGGTTTCCCTGGAACCAGCGTCTCATGATGGTCAAAATGCAGACTGGTGGATAGTTGCCGATACGCCTTTCGGGTGGTTTTCCTATGTCTATCCCGGTGGTTGGTCTGCAAATGTCGAGTTGACGATTCAGGCGCCCTTATTCAAACTTTTTCCGGCTTTTGAAGTGCTGAAGATGAATTTACCCCCTGGAGAATATACCTTCTATTTTGCCGTGGATATGTCTCCCGATAGAAACCTGAACACTCCCGTATATTACGATACGGTGCAGGTAGATGTGATGCCCCTCTGACCATTAATACAGAAATTCCAGCAGCCAGAGCGGGATCCTGTTCCCGACGCCATACTCCTCATCGTCTCTCAGCACATAGCTTTCCGGAATGTTGGCGATCTGGCCGAAAGATTTATTTTTTCCCCCAACTTCAAAAAGATATCTATCCTCCACCAGGA
>CAIVVZ010000446.1 GCA_903909505.1 uncultured Desulfobacteraceae bacterium | reverse complement strand
TTGCAGAAATGCCGGCAGATTTTTCCAATCAGATGATTTTCGTTAACGATGTTGACGAACCTGCATCTTATTACCTGCAGATGGCCGCCGATGATACCACCCCATCGGTGCTGAACCATACCTCCCTTGTCAGTGTTGCCAATTCTCAGGCAACTGCAATCACCGCGATCGATGATTGTGCCGTTGGTCAGGAGATCCGGATCCAGTGCGGACCGGGTGCCAATTCCATTACCATTGCAAAGGCCGGTGTTTTCAGCCTGCTTTCCGCTGCATGGAACCCGGTTGTCGGTAATATCCTGATCCTGAAGAAAAGGTCTGATGGCAAATTCATTGAGTTGAAACGGATCTCCTTCTCAACTGATGCCCTGGTTATTGCCGCCGATGATGCCACCCCGACTGTTAAAGACGGTGTGAAATTCATCACCAGCATCAATACCGTTGCAACTGCTATCACCGCACTTGACGATGCCATTGTCGGGGTTGTCTATACCCTGATGGGAGGAAGTGATGTGAACGCTACTACAATTGCCAATGCCGGGAATTTCTCCCTTACTGCCGCAATGACTCTTGGAGCCGGTAAGTTCATCACTCTTCAGAAGAGCGAACAGGACGGCAAATTGTACGAAATCACAAGAGGATAAAATTCTGGGGCGAGGGTGCCGGCGTTGGCCGCTGGTCCCGTTGGTACCCTCTAACCGGGATTTCTCAAGTATTCACAGAAAAAATTTCAGAAACCATGACATACGTAAAAGTAAACGTCTTGAAGCCTGGCGACAATAAGGGCGTAGGTGGCGACAAGAAAGACAAAGTAAACATCTTCGATTGGGATGATGTAAAGACAAACCCTCCAAGGGATTCCAAAGGAATTGTAATCACAGGCAATCTTGCATTTATCGCCGGTGCCTACATTTCCAAGATCTATGCAACGCAATCAACGATCAAGGCCGGTGCCGATAGCACCGGAGATCCCGATGCAAAAGGCATTGAACAATCTGTTGAATTTTCCCACCCGGGCGATTCTGTTGCAATCAGGGAGTTCCGCGCGAACTGGATGAATAAAAACATCGGGATTGTCATTGAGCGTTGCAGCTCCAATCAGAAAAATCTGTATGGTACGCCTTGTGCCCCTCTTCAGATGGTTTTCAAAGCTGAAGATGATAAGGACAAGAATAACACTACGTTCACCTTCAAATCAACTCAGAAAGGTCCTGATGTTGCCGATTACCAGGGAACGATGACCTTTGAAATCGATAATGCAGCTTATGGTCAGGATGATACCGAAATTGCATTTGACGGACCGGGAAGGTATACTATTTGCAGTGGGTCAGGACCGGCTAATCCTATAATTGAAAGTACATCTAATGAATTCCCGGGGGAGGTTTATACTCTCGTAGGATTGGGTGGCTTGCATCCACCTTTAATCAATCATGATGGAGAACGCTTCATCCTTGAAGGTGGGGCGACCTGGCATGCTTTGGCTGGCAGTGAACTTACATTGTCTTGCCATGTAGGTCCAAATGATAGCCACCTGTTTATCGAGCTGAGCAGATCCTAACCATCCATTTCTTTTTTTACAATGCCCCGGCCATCCCCGGGGCATTGTCTTTTATAGCAGGAGAGGATCAGCATAGTTTTGATTATTCAAACTTTTAGTCAAACCAGCGCCATGAAGAACCAAATCACAAATTTTCTCAAAACCGATCGGACCTTCCGTAATGGAGTCACACTCTATATGACATTCGGTAAAAATCTCAGCCT
>CAIVVZ010000445.1 GCA_903909505.1 uncultured Desulfobacteraceae bacterium | reverse complement strand
TTTTCGATCAGACCCAGCCCCAGATTCTTGCAATTCAGAAGGCGGACACCGAAGGCTATCCCTGGCGCAATCAGGTAGCGCTGCCGGGCGGACATATTGACCCGGAGGATGACAGCGCAATGGATGCCGGATTCCGGGAATTAAAGGAAGAGCTCAACATCTCGCGGGACCAGGTGGATTATGTGGGAAGCCTGGGACATTTTCAAACGATCAACCATAAAGACATTCAGGTTTTTGTGGGCTTATGGAACGGAAACGGAATCATCCGGCACAATCCGGACGAAATCTCCAGAACGCTGAAAATCCCGCTGGAAACGCTGGTGAACATCCATATCACCCAGGGCTATCATGGACGGCTTCCGGATGTATACACCCTGCTCTATCCCTTTCAGGATGTCACCATCTGGGGAGTTACCGCCAAGATTCTTCACCATTTTATCGAAGTCCTCTATCCGCACCTGGCCGGCGTCACCTGTCAATCCGCTGAACATAGCGACTGATCAATCGAATGGCAACGGATACAAAAACCACCAGACCCATTGCGAACAGAAGCCCGGGAATCCAGAGATATTCCCGAAAAGCCGGGGTTTCATAAGCCACATGAATTCCGCAAACTCCAAAAAGCAGGACGAATCCCGCAAACAACAGCGTTGCGAAACAGACAATTTCGGAATCGTACCAGGGAAAAATCAGTCTTCGGTAAACGGGTCTGGGATCCAGCAGCATCGGTATTCTTTCTGGCCTGTGGCGTAAATAAAAGTTGAGATCAACGTAGTTTCGTTGCGGCGGGAAAGCAGGGTAATTTATAGGGGTTTCATCCGGAAAAATCAAGCATCGATATTTAAAGAAAGGCTGAAACAGGCATGCGATACCCTTTCCTTCCCCTGGTGATGATGGTGACGGTCATTTTGGCTTCGGGCTGCGCCTCACCCGCCAAAAAGACCATGATCACCGGTCTGAATATGGAATTCGGGGCGGATTCCATCTTATCGGGAAAAACCGGAACCCTGGTATCCTATGCGGAAATGCTGAAGGATCTGGAAGATAGCCGGATCATTTATATCGGAGAAAACCATACGGATCCGGTCCACCATCGCATTCAGCTCCGGGTGATTCAAGATTTGACGGCGCTGCATCAAACGGCCGTGGGCATGGAAATGTTCGATCACACCTATCAATCGGTTCTGGATAACTGGTCTCAAGGAGAGCTGAGCGAACAGGCGTTTTTAGAGAAAACCCACTGGTATGCCAACTGGCGTTATGATTTCGACCTTTACCGAGATATTTTTAAAACGATAAGGGACAGACATCTTCCTCTCATCGGACTGAACCTGCCGTTTCACATTCCTCCCAAAATCGCCGTTGGCGGCATCGACAACCTCTTGCCCGAAGATGCCGCACACCTGCCGCAAACCATTACCCTGACCGATCCGGATCATCGCGCTTTCGTTGAAAATATTTTCAACTTGCATACGCTCAAGGGAAGAGAGAATTTCGAATATTTTTATGCGGCCCAGTGCACCTGGGAAGATACCATGGCGGAAGCCGTTTCCAGGCATCTCAATCCATGTAAAATGATCGTTCTGACCGGAAACGGCCATATCGTCAAAAAATTCGGCATTCCAAACCGGGCCTTCAGCCGGACCCAGGCACCTTTTAAAACCCTGTATCTGGCCCCTGTCGGCAGCACGGTTGACCTTTCTTATGGGGATTACATCTGGATCACCGGAACCGAGGAATCAAAAAAATAGCCGCCGGCCGCTGCAATTCTTCTTGCGCAGTTCCTGAAAGTTCATCACCGCAAAGCGCGGAAAAGCCGACTACGCCGATTGGTCGGGAAAAATTCCGGATGATTTTTGTCGCAGAATATATTTTTGAACTTTCCCGCTGGCGGTCATGGGATAGTCGTTCACAAATGTAATGAATTTGGGGATTTTATACCGGCTGATTTTCCCCTTGCAGAAATCTTGAACATCGCTGGACTGCAGATCATGCCCTTTTTTCTGAATGATAAAGGCCCCAACCTCCTCTCCATATTTTCGGCTGGGAACCCCCACCACCTGAACATCGGATATTCCCTCCATCTTATAGAGAAATTCCTCGATTTCCCGGGGATAGATATTCTCTCCGCCGCGGATGATCATATCCTTGTGTCGACCGGTAATTGACACATACCCGTTGTCATCCATCACCCCCAGATCCCCGGAATGGAGCCATCCGTCCGGATCAATGGCATTGGCGGTTGCTTCCGGCATGTTGTAATAGCCTCTCATGACATTGTATCCGCGGCAGCAGACTTCACCCTGCCGCCCCGGCGGCAACACCTCCCGAGTTTCCGGATCCATGATCCGGACTTCAATTTCAGGAAGGGCACGCCCGACCGTCGTCACCTGAAGCTCGATGTCATCCCCGATCCGGGTCTGGGTAATTACCGGCGAGGCTTCGGTCAGACCATAACAGATCGTGACCTCCTTCATATTCATCTTCTCCATGACCTGCCGCATGACCTGAATGGGACAGGGAGAACCGGCCATGATGCCGGTGCGAAGGGATGAAAAATCGAATTTATTAAAGAGTTTATGTTCCAATACCGCGATAAACATGGTGGGAACGCCATAAAGCGCCGTACATTTTTCCTGCTCGATGGATGCCATGATCTGAACCGGATCAAATGTTTCCAGGATCACCAGGGTGCCGGCATGGTTAACGGCCGCAAGCACCCCCAGAACACATCCGAAGCAATGGAAAAGCGGGACCGGCAGGCAGACCCGGTCTTTGGGACCAAAATTCTGATTCAGTCCGATGTAATACCCATTGTTGCCGATATTGTAATGGGTCAGCATGACCCCTTTGGGAAATCCGGTGGTTCCTGAGGTGTACTGCATATTGACCACATCATGCGGATCATTCAGGGCCTGTCTGGACTGGTATGCATCAAGAGTGATTATGGCGCTCAGCCCCAGCAGTTCCGGAATCGAAAACAGCCCGCGATGCTTTTCCGGTCCCAGGAAAAACACGCGTTTCAGATTGGGAAATTCGGTGCTGGTTAAATACCCCCGCTCCTGGGTTTTCAGTTCCGGAATCAGTTCATACACGGTCTGAAGATAATCCGTGTCCTGGTATCCGTTGATTAGAAACATATTCTCGGTTTCAGACTGATGAAGCAGATAGGCCAGCTCATCCCGTTTATAATTGATATTGACGGTCAGCAGCACGGCGCCTATTTTGGCCGTGGCAAACTGAAGCGCGACCCAGTAAGGAATATTGGTGGACCAAATAGCCACTTTTTCCCCTTTTTGAACCCCCAGGGCCATCAATCCCCTGGCCATCCGATCCACCAGCTCTCCGAACTGCCGATAAGTCAGTCGCAGATCCCGGTCCACATAAACGATCGCCTCATTGTCCGGATGGCCGGCAATGGCCTTATCCAGAATCTGTCCCAGGGTCAGTGACCGCAACGTCCGCGTTTCTTCCATAAATTCTCTCCCTGCTCCCTGTTTATTCCGGAATATACAGCACCGCATAGATCGATGCCATCTGGCTGCCTTTGCAGCAGACATCATGCGGAACAATGGAATTGTAATAAATACTGTCCCCCTCGCTCAGAACATAGCGGTCCTGGCCGTAAATCACTTCAACCTGACCGGATGTCACCACGATGAATTCCTCGCCTTCATGGGAAGAAAGCGGGTGTCCCGTGGCCGATTCCGGCAACATTTCGATGTAAAAAGGTTCCATATGGCGGTCACTCTTGCCCCTGCCAAGCGAGTGAAATTTCATGGAAACCGATGGTTCCTTGGACCGCAACATCCCCAAGTCCTCCTTCCGGTCCGTCTTTCGGACGATGAGCGGATCCTGACTGACCTGATCGTCCAGGAAAGTCCCCAGCCGCACGCCCAGAGCCCGGGCAATTTTCAGCAACGGACCCAGAGAGGGGTAGGAATTATTCGACTGAATGGATTCAATAAAGCCGGGTTCCAGTCCGGTTCGTTCGGTAAGATCCGCGATGGATACACCTTTTTTTTCCATAAAAGATCTGATTCGCTGCGCTACTTTTTCTGGTTTCATTTATTTTCCTTGGTTTACGAGACATTTTCTTTGTCTTTAATAAAAACAAAATCCGCCTGTTAATGAGGCGGATTTTTATCCGGAATCCATAAAGCCGTTGACATCGGTTTATCGGCGCCGGTCGGCAAACCCGGTCAAAGCCCGTTAAAGAAAGCGCCTTATATACTATCTCCCGCATAAATAAAAGTCATATCTGCAAAAGAACCCTGGTCTTGATCACTGGTTCGTTCCCCTGTTCCCCCCTGCCCCGGACTCAAAGACGGCGAATTCAATACCTCACTCGGAAAACCACAACTGCAACACTTCGTCGATACGGAACAGTATTATGCCCAGACGGCTTTTTCTAGCCTGCCGGGTGTCAGAGGAAATTCACAGACGTTTGTTAATTGAGATGCCACAAATAGGTTCCCGGCAGCCAACTAAAATCGGCAAAGTAGATAGTCCCAGCATAGTAGAGCCTCGGGATATGAACTCCCAGAGTGTTGACATCAATGGTTGAATAGCCATTAAGGCAGTTTTGCGGATTGATATTGGAGTTTTGAACGTTGATCAAAAGCCAGTGTAAACTCCCCGCATATTGCAAATCAACAGAGAGGAGATATGGCCCGTAAACCGCTATCGGAATATGAAGCGAAAGGGTATTGGGATTAAGACTGGCAGCACAGGAATCGCCGAGAGGAGCGGATTTATTAAAATAGACATAAAGCCCCCCTTGTACAAATGTTGGTTTAACATCACCGACTTGATATCCTTCTTCCGCCACAAGAAGGTCGGAAAGATTGTCCCTGTCAAAGTCGGCAACCCAGAGAGAAACCAGGTTGG
>CAIVVZ010000444.1 GCA_903909505.1 uncultured Desulfobacteraceae bacterium | reverse complement strand
TGCCACCACCGCGTGGTTTGGAATCCGCCTTGGGCCAACCACCTTCGGAATATTTGATGCCTTCCCGAATGAGGCGGGTCGGCAAGCACATCTCTCAGGTAAAGTGGCAGCGGCACTAATGGCAAAAGCTGGCGAGCTTTTTTCCAAGCCGCCGTCAATTGAGAAAGTAGACGTCCTTGCAGCAAAGCTACCGGGGTAAGTAAACTCAACAAAGCGCTCCGGTCGATGTCCCTGACGAGGAGGCTAAGTTCGGGTGTTGTCGCGCCGGAATTCAGGGTGATGAAGGAGGTGATCGTTTTGAGTATCGACGCTTCATGGCCGAGGAGACAGGGCGATTCGGCTCATGTGTTTTGGACGAACGGCATCTTATCGCCGCAGCCCACTATGTGGAGTTGAATCCGGTGCGGGCAATGCTGGTTAAGCTTCCGGGAATATCAGTGGTCAAGTGTAGTGTTTCATGCATAGATACGGGAAGTTGATCCGCTGGTAAGAGACAAGACTTTGAGAGTAGGTGGTAACATGAAAAAGCTTTTCTTTATTTTACTTTTGGCGGCAACTGTCGCCCATGCGGAAATATACAAATGGACCGACAAAGAGGGCGCCGTTCATTTTTCGGAATCCCTTGGGGGAGTTCCGGCTGATTACCGAAAAAGCACACAATCCATCAAGATGGATACCAACGAAACTACGATTAAAAACAAGACCGTTTCTCCTGCTGAACCCCCACAAAGTGTCAACGATAATGGGTCTGTTGCCCCTAATGTGGGTGATCTAAAAGACCGGATGATGAAAGACGATGGGATCATGGCCCTCATCTACGCAATGCAGAACGATCAGGAATTGCAGGCTCTTTTGAGCGATCCGGCGATAATACGTGCGATTCAGGCTGGGGATATCAGCACACTGTTAAATAATCCAGATTTTATGAAAATTCTCAATAACCCTCGGATAAAAGAAATTGAGAAAAGATTGAATCATAGCGGAACGAAGTAGCTCTCTTCGGGATGATAGAATATCGAGAGATTCAGACTTGCCATTGGTGTGGCGAAGGCTGAAATGCATATATGACGAAAAATATCCCGTCATACAAACAGCGAAACGATTTGAAACCGCGTGACATCCACCAGTCCCTGGTCGGTGATCTTCAGCTCAGGAATGACCGGCAGAGACAAAAAAGAGAGTGTCATGAAAGGGTTTTGAAGGGTTGAGCCGATTTCGCGGGCGCTGGCCAGCAGGCGATCGAGATGATCCCGGATGACATGAACCGGTTCCGGGGACATCAGGCCGGCGATGGGCAGGGAAACCTTCGCAATAGGTCTGCCGCCGGATACCACGGCCAGGCCGCCTCCCATCAGGACAACCGTTTTTACCGCCGCCAGCATATCTTCATCGGTGGTTCCCACCACGATGATGTTGTGGGAATCATGGGCAACGCTGGAAGCAATGGCCCCCTGCTTGAGCCCGAAACCCCTGACAAAGCCTTTTCCGATGTTTCCCGAGCCGGTATGTCGCTCCACGGCGGCGATCTTCAGAATATCCCGATCGGGGTCGGAGATCGCGGTATCCTGGAAAACGGTTGGGGCCGCGATCATCGATCCCGTGATGATCTGATTCGGCACGATTTCAATCACCCGAATACGGTCTCCGGCCAGGGGAATCGAAAAATCAAGCGTTTTGAGGGTGACTCTCATGGAACGCGGAAGTGGCAGTGTCTCCGGAACGGAGATGCCGGGCGACATGGCGCTGTTTTCGGCAACGATTGAGCCTTTGCAATACACCTGCTCGATCACCGGGGCGTTGAGATCGGAAAACACCACCAGATCCGCCTGTCTGCCCGGAGCAATAGCGCCGAGGTGATACAGCCCGAAATATTCAGCCGGATTGAGGGTCGCCATTTGAATGGCCCGGATCGGATCCACGCCGGAGGCGATGGCTTCCCGAACCATGGAATCAATATGGCCAACGCTCAGCAGATCATGGGGGTCGCGATCATCCGTACACCACATCATGCGATGAAAAGTTCTTGGAGAAACGATCGGCAACAGATCCTGAAGGTTACGGGCGCCTGTTCCCTGGCGGATGAAGATATGCATGCCGGCCATCAGTTTTTCACGGGCTTCGTCCGCAGTGGTGCATTCATGATCGCTGGATATGCCGGAGGCAATGTAGGCGTTCAGATCTTTTCCCGAAAGGCCGGGGCTGTGACCATCCACCGGTTTGCGGTATTGTCTGGCCAGCTTGATTTTGGAAAGAACGTCCGGGTCACCATAAATCACGCCGGGATAATTCATCATTTCGGCCAGCGCCACAATTCTGTCATGGCTCATCAGGGGAATCAGGTCAACCGCGTCCAGTCTGGCACCCGATGTTTCCATGCTGGTGGCCGGAACGCAGGAAGACAGGGAAAAATAGACGTTCATGGGCTGATGTTCGCCTGATTTCAGCATGTATTCAATGCCCAGTGTCCCAAAAACATTTGCGATCTCATGGGGATCAGCCACGACGGTGGTCGTGCCGTGCGGAACAACGGCACGGGCAAACTGAGATACGCAGGCCATGGAACTTTCAATATGGACATGGGGATCGATAAAGCCCGGAGCGACAAACCGGCCGGATAAATTCCGGATTTCCCCGGCTTGATACTCCCCGATGCCGACAATTCGCCCGCCGGCAATGGCAATGCTGTCTTCAATAATTTCGCCGGAAAACACATTGATGATTCTGGCATGGGTCAGAAGCAGGTCAACGGGTTTGTCTCCTTTGGCATAGGGAATAATGTCATGTCGTTTCACGGTGGGTTCTCCATTCTTGAATGCGTTTTCCTTCGGCCCGGGCCCGGTCGAGAATTTCGTCCAGATTCAGGGAAACAAGCTCGCGGCTTTTTGCCAGCCATTTGCCGCTGATCATCACATCCCGCACATCCGATCCCTTGGCCGCGTACACGATATGGGATTCCGGGTGATACAGGGGAGTCAGGTGCGGGGCATGTGTGTCCAGAATCAGGATATCCGCTTGTTTTCCCGATTCCAAGGAGCCGATGATCCGATCCATGCCGATGGCCCTGGCCCCGCCGATGGTGGCCATCTCGAGCACGGTCCGGGATTTCATGGTCTGGGGGTTCAGGGATGAAACCTTGTGTAGTTTGGCGGTGATATCCATTTCCTGAAACATGTCCTGGTTGTTGTTGCTGGCGCAGCCATCGGTTCCCAGCCCCACCCGGATCTTTGCCTGAATGAAATCCGGAATCCTTGCAATGCCGGATCCCAGTTTCATGGCGCTTTCCGGAGTATGAGAGATGGCCGCGCCCGTTCGTGCGACGATATCGATATCCGCGTCATCCAGCCAGATCGCATGAACCAGCAAAGTCCGGGAATCCAGAAGATTCAGGCTGTCGAGATAGGCAATGGGGCTTAATTTGTGACGGTCTTTAATCAAGTCATATTCATGCTTGGTTTCGGCAATATGAATCTGAAACAGGGACCCGGTGGAACGGGCAATATCCTTTGCCTCCCGAAGGGTTTTCTCCGAGCAGGTATAGGGTGCATGGCAGAAAATCGAGGGCTGAATCAACGGGTTCGCATTTTGCCAGCGATGGATGAAATCCCTGGCAACCGAAATGTTTTCGAAGGGGTCCGGAACGCCCGGGGCCGGATAGTCGATCACGCCCTGACCCAGGATCGCTCGTAATCCGGACCGTGAAACAGCCTGCGCGGCAAAATGTTCATAAAAATATCCGTCGCAGCAGGTCGTGGTTCCGGACAACAACAGTTCGGCGCAGGCCAGAAGTGTTCCCGTGTAAACCGACTCCGGCTGGATGAATTTGGCCTCGGCCGGAAACATATGATCATTCAGCCATGTCATCAGCGGTAGATCATCGGCAAGGCCCCGAAACAGCGTCATGGGAAGATGGGTATGAGTGTTTACCAGTCCCGGCATCACGATGCCGCCGTTGGCATCGACGGTTTCAATGACGTTGGGGAGCAATAAACCAGGACGGTGCGGTTGCACCGTGACTATCTGCCCGTCCTTGATACCCACCCAGCCGTTTTCGATGATCTCAAAATCCGGATTGACCGTAACAACCATTCCATTCACAATAAGCGTATCAAGCTGCATAAAATCAACGTCCTTACGGCAGGCCACATAGTTTCATGTTTTATCAGCAAACCAGAAAGCGGAAAACCCCTGTCAGTCCCTGAGCTATCCCCATTACCTCATTAACGCTGATTTCATTCGCCTCAGGGCTTTATCCAGGGTGGCGCCGGGACATCCGAAATTCAGGCGCAGAAATCCGGGGCTGCCGAATTCCGCGCCGTCGGATAGACCGACACCGGCATTTTCAAAAAAAACCGCCGGATTTTCCAGTCCGGAATCCCGGGCATCGATCCAGGAAAGATAGGTGGCTTCCGCATGGCAAATGGAAAGCCCTTTCATTTGCGATACTGCCGAGAACACCCGGTCCCGGTTGTCTCTCAGGCAGTTTAAAAGCTGCTTCAGCCACTGGCTGGTATCCTGATAGGCGGCCAGCGCCGCGGTGTTGGCTAGAACATTGACACGGGGGACAATGCCGGCCATGGCCTGAACAAAACGCCGGCGGATATCCGCATTTGAAATGACCGCAAAGGAGCATCCCAGTCCGGCAATATTGTAGGTTTTGCTGGGCGCCATCAGGGTGATGGCGCGATCCTGAAGCTCTTTTCCCAATACGGCAAAGGGGATGTGGCATTTATCCGCATCCAGGATCATGCCGCAATGAATTTCATCGGAGCATACGATCAGATCGTGTTTTTCACAGATTGCGGCGATTTGGATCAGTTCGTCCCGGGTAAATACCCTTCCGACCGGGTTGTGGGGATTGCAGAGCATGAAAAGCCGGGTTTTCGGGGTGATGGCTTTTTCCAGCTTCTCAAAATCAAAGCCCCATTTCTCATCGCAGTATTCCAGCGGCACCGTGACAACGTTTCGCTGGAAATGAATCGGCGCCGATAAAAACGGCGGATAGACCGGAATGGCGGTCATGACATCATCTCCGGGATTTCCGACAGCCCTGCAGGTGACGTTCAAACCGGTAACCAGTCCGGGAAGCCAGATGAGCCAATCCGGATGAACCTGCCATCCATACTGCTCAAAAAGCATGGAAACGGTAATGTCAATAAGTGCTTGCGGTGTAACGGCGTAGCCGAAAATGCCATGCTCCACCCGGTCTTTAAGGGCCTTCAGGACAGCCGGCGGGGATTTAAAATCCATGTCCGCCACCCACAAGGGAAGTATATCGCGGCCCTTGTACTTGTCCCATTTCAGGCTGGCCGTGTTGCGGCGGTCTATGACAGTACTAAAATCAAAGAGGGTGCGGCTATCGGTCATGAGAATCCATCACTCATAAGGTTGATTAACTCGTAAAAATTATAAATGATATGAAAATGCGTCCGGTTTTGCAATTGATATTTAGGCTGCTTTCGTTTACTGTATTCCAAAGGGGAAAGTATTATTTTCCCGGTGGGTGAAATCGACTATGTTTTATGAATGTTTACGAAGCCATCAAATTTGCTCAACAATCAATGGAGTCAACATGGTGTGTTTTCAAAAATGGAAGATGGTCCTGGGGGGAGCCGCAACCCTTCTGTGTCTTGGCGCCTTTTGTGATAAAGACGGCCTGAGCGGGGCCGTTGCAGCGGATAAACTGATATTAACCTCTGCGGTCATGTGTGAGGATGTCCAGGATCGCCTGCCGTTATACGAAGGTGTTGTGTTTTCTATCGGGATCGGAAGGGTTGTCTGCTTTACTCTGTTTGACCCTGTACCTGAAAAGACGGTCATTACGCATAACTGGTACAATCGGGACAATTTAAGTACAAAAATAAAGCTTCCGCTTCTGCCGCCCCGTTGGACTACTTATAGCGCCATTCAGCTTCGGGAATCGGATAAAGGTCCCTGGCGGGTGGAAATCACCGATTCGGAGGGTCAAATTCTGCAGGTTCTTCGATTCAGCGTTACGGATTAAGGGTTATGGACGGTTTTCTGATTTTTATTCAAAGTATTCGATGGCAAGATGTCGTGGATATCACCTTGTGCAGTTATATCCTCTTCCGCTGTTATGTGATTTTCAGAATCACCAATGCATATCGAATACTTATCGGCCTGGCATTCTTGTGGATCTTTCAGCGTCTTGCCGTTTCAATCGGCCTGATTGTAACCAGTTGGGTCATTCAGGGCATTACGGCCGTTGCCGCGTTAATCATCATTGTCGTTTTTAGAAACGAAATCCGGAGCGTTCTTCAGATCAAGAACATCAAGGCCTTGTTTTGGGGGCGTCCTCATCAGTCTATTCACACCCCCGTTCAGATTATTGCGGACAGTGTCATGGCGCTGGCCAGAAAGCGAATCGGCGCATTGATTGTTTTTCCCGGCAAGGAAGATATCAACGAGAAGATTCAAAGCGGCATCCTCTGGGATGGCGCCATTTCCCAGGAAATGATCACCAGTATTTTCTGGGAAGACAACCCGGTTCACGATGGAGCCATCATCATCGAAGGCGATCGTATTCACGAAGTTGGCGTCATTCTTCCCCTGTCTCACCGCCAAGAGCTGCCTTCCTATTATGGAACGCGGCATCGGGCTGCGGTGGGTATGGCCGAATCCACGGATTCCCTGGTCGTGGTGGTTTCCGAGGAACGCGGAACCGTTCACGTCGTCAAGGATTCCACGATTACCCCGGTGTTGAAAAAAGACGATCTGGAAAAACATCTTCAGCAGCACCTAGGGTTGGTCATCAAGGATCCGTCCAGCCAGAAAAAGGAAAAGATCGAGATACGCATTGCCGCTATGGTTTCCGTTATTTTGATTACCAGCGTATGGTTGACGATTGCCCGGGGACTGGACACCCTGGTCACATTTGAAATACCGATAGAGTACATGAACCGGAATCCCGGCATGGAAATCATCGATGCTTCCGTCAACGGCATCAAGATTCAACTTGGCGGTTCGGGTCCGCTGATGAGAACCCTTCGTCCGGACCATGTGCGGATAAAGATTGATCTGGGAAAATCGGTTGTCGGGCAGAACACTTATACCATCACCAATGAAAATATTTCGTTGCCACCCGGCATTTTTATAAAAAGCTTTTATCCGGATGTCGTGGACGTCACCCTGGATGTTCCGGATAAAAAAGATCTGCCGGTTCAGGTGGACTGGACCGGAAAACTGCCGGAAAACCTGCGTATGGAGAAAGTCACCATAGAGCCGAGCGTCGTACAGATCATCGGCGGAAGACAATTATTGAAAAATATCACCACCGTCTATACTGAAAAAATCCCTCTGGAATCGATCCAGTCTTCCAGAACCATCATTGTCAATCTGGCATTAAGCCCCGCATCGCTTAAGGTGGCGCCGGGATTCAAGGATAAAATCACCGTCGAATGCACGGTTAAAGACCAGTCCAAAAACGGCCTGTAAGTTTATTTGAAAGGAAAAAGACGATTCATCAATTCACGAAAATACCTCATCAACTCATTACGACCCCGCGGGACCTTGAAAACACAGCCGGGATCCTGGAAAAAGAAGAAATAGTGGGCGTTGACCTTGAAGCCGACTCCCTGTTTCACTATCAGGAAAAGGTCTGTCTGGTTCAGATCGCAACCCCTCGCGAGTGTTTTCTGGTGGATCCGCTTCAGACCGGTGATCTTTCTCCTCTCAAACCGTTCTTTGCAAATCCCGATATTCGAAAAGTGTTTCATGGGTCGGATTATGACATTCGCAGCCTTTATAAAGATTTTTCCATTGAGGTGAAAAATCTTTTTGATACCCAACTGGCATGCCGTTTTCTGGGAATGCAGTTTACCGGACTCGATGCGGTCCTGAACCTCTTTTACAATATCCGCCTTGAAAAGAAATTCCAGAAAAAAGACTGGTCTCAAAGGCCCCTGTCCGATGAGATGCTGGCGTATGCCTCTCAAGACGCCATTTATCTGAATGCCTTATCCAAAAAGCTCGAAGAAAGACTGATCGAGACCGGCCGCCTGGACTGGTTTCTTCAGGAATGCGACATTCAGAGCCTTGTCCGTGCCCCCGCAGCCAATGGCGATCCCCGTTTTTTGAAATTCAAGGGTGCGGGCCGTCTGGGCCGAAGGTCGCTTGCGGTACTGGAAGCGCTTCTGGAATTTCGGGGATCCGTTGCCCAAAAAATAGACAGGCCTCTCTATCAGGTTATTCACAACCATGTGCTGCTGAAACTGGCAATCGAAAAACCACGGGACATGAACCATCTGAAAGGCCTTGAGGTGCTCAGCATCAAACAGCTCAATCGTTATGGCCAGCAGGTGCTGAATACCATTCACGCTGCTATGGAACTTGATCCATCAATATTGCCGGCTTATCCCCGAAGCCATGAACCGGTTCCGGATGCGCGGATTTCCGCCCGGATAATGTCATTGAAAAAGTGGCGCGAATCTGCGGCAACTTACCTGGAGATCGAACCGGGTCTCCTGTGCAACAATGCGCTCATTACGGCCATTTCTTCGAAAAATCCGCAACATGTCGAGGCGCTTTACACGATTGAGGGAATCAAACCCTGGCAGATCGAAGCGGTGGGAAAACAAATCATTGCCGTGTTGCAGGACAGCCCCGAATTTAACAGTTGAACAGACTCGTAGCTATTCGAAGTGACGGGTATTTTTACAAAGCATGATGATGGCAACAATATACAGAAATAATGCTCCGGAAGAATACACTCTGCTTGACTTTTTCGACATGAATGGGTTATCAATATTTTTTAGTTACATTATTTACGAGAAGCATTTTGGGGATGTTTGTGTATGAACCGACTAACTGATTTCAAAGAAGGAGGGTGTATGACAAAACGCTTATTGGTTGTTCTTTCATTACTAATTGCCGCAGGTATGGCCATCAGCGGCCCTGTCGCCGCTGCCGATCAGATCATCAAGATCGCCACCCAATCACCGCTCTCCGGCGACCAGTCAGTCGTCGGTGTGGATATCAAACGCGGTGCCGAGATGGCCCTTGAACAAATGAGCGCACCCTTGGCCAAAATGGGTTTCAAGGTCGAACTGGCCCCGTTTGACGACCAGGCCAATCCCGACGCAGGTGTTGCCAATGCCAAGCGTATCGTCTCCGATCCCGCGATCCTGGCTGTTGTCGGACACTATAATTCCGGTGTTCAGATCCCGTCCTCCGAGGTCTATCACACCTCCGGTCTGGCCAATGTTTCCCCCGCCAACACCAACCCGAAGGTCACCACCCGCGGCTATATGGAAGTCAACCGTATCGTCGGTCGTGATGACGTTCAAGGTGTTGTCGGCGCTGACTTTGCCGCTGGGAAAAAAGTGAAGAGCGTCTTTGTTGTCCACGATAAAACCGCTTACGGACAGGGCATTGCCGAGTTTTTCAAACAAAGAGCCCAGGAAAAGGGCATGAAGGTTCTGGGTTTTGAAGGCACCGAAGAAAAAGCCAATTTCGACTCTCTGCTTTCCCCGATCCTTGCCGGCAACCCCGATCTGGTTTACTTCGGCGGCATGTATTCCCAGGCGGCGGTCCTGTTCAAACAGGCCCGTGAGAAAGGATATATGGGCATGTTCCTGAGCGATGACGGTTTTGACTCTTCCGATGCCGTCAAGATCGGTGGACAGACCCTGCTGGACGGTACCGGGACCTTCTACTCCACCGTATCCGGACCTGCCACCATTTACCCCGGAACCGCCAAATTCGTCACGGATTTCAAAGCCAAATTCAATGCGGCCCCCCAGCCTTTCGCAGCTCAGGGTTTTGATTCAATGGGTATCTGTCTGAAGGCCATTGAGGCTGCCGCCAAAGCTAACGGCAACAAACTGCCGACCCGTGCAGCGGTCACCAAAGCGATCCGTGATTTGAAGGATTACGCCGGTATTACCGGTAACTTCACCTTCAACAGTATCGGCGATCCGACGATTGCCAAATATTTCGTGATCAAAGTCGCCTCTCCCGATCCCGCAAAATGGAACGATAACCCGGTCGTCGAGACCCTCGACATCGCTCCGCCGAAATAATCCTTCCAAGCTCATCCCTCCCGGATGCTTTCATAAAGCATCCGGGAGTTTTTTTATTCGGGTTCATATATGAAACGGTTTTTAAAATCAATCAACATCCATGAGCTGTTGCGTCCACTGGGTCAGCTCGTCTTTTTCTCACTGGGCACCACGGTCGTTCTGTCCGCCGTTGCCCTGGTTCTTGCCCTGATTCTGGACAGGACCGTGGTCGGACAGACGCTTTTCGAACGGCTGAACGTATCGCTCTATACCTATACCCTTATCAATCTTCCCCAGGTCGCAATTGATGGACTGACGATCGGCTTTGTTTATGCCGCCATCGCCCTGGGTTACACCATGGTTTATGGTGTCCTGGAATTTATCAATTTCGCGCACAGTGAAATCTTCGCTGTCGGTGCGTTTGTCGGGGTCGAAATCCTGATTGCGCTGGATAAATTCGGTATCCTGGCAGGCGCCCCTCTGGTAATGGCCTATATTTATCTGATTTTGGCCATCGTTGGGGGCATGTTGGTAGCGGGGGGTCTGGCTGTCGCCGTGGAGCGCGTGGCATATCGCCCCTTGCGCCATGCATCCCGCCTGGTACCGCTGATCTCGGCAATCGGCGTCTCTTTTCTGTTGCAGGATGTCATCCGCCTCGTGGAAAGCCTGACAACCGGGCAGTTCAACCGCATCTTTCCCACTTTCGGAAATTTCGATCGTCGCGTGATCCTTGGCAAAATGACCCTGGGGGCAACCCATATCACCCTCGGCGTGTCATACAAATCGATCATCGTCATTGTCTCAGCGGTGCTGATGCTGGTGGCGCTGAACTATCTGGTCAACGCGACCAAGGTCGGAAAAGCCATCCGCGCCGTTGCCCAGGATCACCCCACCGCAAGCCTGATGGGCATCGATGTGAACCGGATCATCTCGCTGACCTTTCTGGTCGGCGGCATGCTGGGTGGGGCCGCGGGTGTTTTGTATGCCCTGAAATTTACCCGGATCGACGCCTTCGTCGGTTTTTTTCCGGGCCTGAAGGCCTTCACCGCTGCGGTCCTGGGAGGTATCGGCAACATGACAGGAGCGCTTCTCGGCGGCATCGTTCTCGGTATGCTGGAAACCTATGCCGGTTCCTACATGGGAGTTTTCACCATGGGCGCGGCCGGAACCGAATACAAGGACATCTTTGCCTTCAGCATCTTGATCCTGGTGCTCATCTTCCGCCCCCAGGGACTCATGGGCGCAAACGTGGCCCAGAAGGCCTAAGGAGGAGAAGATGGACCTGATATTCATTAAAAACAGCATCAAAAGACTGGAACAGGGGATTTACCCGCATATTATCATCCTGGCCCATATGGTTCTGGGCACGGCCCTTGTCTATACCAGCCCGCGCTCGAATCTGGCCTTTCTGGTGTTGATCACCTCATTTTTCACACTTTATTATTTCAAGACGGATCGCCGCTTCAAGCTGATCGTCGGTATCGTCCTGACGCTGTTCATTTTCCCGGTGGTGGGAGTGCGCAATATCTTCTACCTGGAGGTAATCTTCCAGATCAGCGTGTTTGCGGCCCTGGCGCTGGGATTGAATATCGTGGTCGGTTTTGCCGGTCTGCTCGATCTGGGATATGTGGCATTCTATGCTGTCGGGGCCTATTTATGGGCGTTTTTCGGTTCCCAGCAGTTTTATGTTCTCCCTTTCGCACCGGGAACCCAGCCGTCCAATCTGCCGTTTCTATTGCCCGGAGATGCCTTTTATCTGTTCATGTTCGCCGCGATTTTTGTCGCGGCCCTGACCGGTATTCTGTTGGGCACACCGGTACTGCGGCTGCGCGGCGATTACCTGGCCATCGTGACCCTGGGCTTTGGGGAGGTGATCCGCGTTCTGGCAAACAACCTGGACAAACCGCTCAATTTCACCAACGGACCGCAGGGGATCACCCCGATCCAGCGGCCGACCATGCCGCAGGCGGCTGTTGACGGCTTCAACGCGCTGTTTAGAAGCGTCGTCGGGCATGAAGTCACTCCCGCCGATATGTATAACGTCATGTTCTACCTGCTGGCGCTTGCGGTGATCATCGTCATTGTCTTTGTGACCCGGCGACTTGACGACTCGAAAATCGGCAGGGCATGGACCGCGATCCGCGAAGACGAGACCGCGGCGATTGCGATGGGCATTCCGCTGGTCCGGATGAAGCTGGCCGCGTTTGCCGTCGGCGCCTCTTTTGCCGGGGTCATGGGCGTTCTGCTTGCGGGAAGCCGTACCTTCATCAGTCCGGAATCGTTCTCATTCATGCAGTCCATCGGTGTTCTCTCGATGGTTATCCTGGGCGGTTCGGGCAGCATCCCCGGCGTGATCCTGGGTGCGGCTACGGTCACCATCCTGAACCTGCAGGTCCTCCAGGGCCTCTCTTTATATCTGAGTCAGCTTCGCCAGAGCGATGCAGTTATTCCGATCATCAACTTTGCCTGGGCCAACCTGTCCACCCAGCTCGACCCGGCCAAATACCAGCGTCTGCTGTTTGGGTTGATTCTGATCCTGATGATGATCTTTCGTCCGGCAGGTCTGATCCCGTCCCAGCGTCGTAAACGCGAGCTTGCTTCCGACGAAGCCGAGACCAGGGAATAAGACGAGGAGAACCATGGCACTGCTTGAAACAATCAACATCGTGAAAAATTTCGGCGGTCTGACTGCCGTCAACAAGGTCAGCTTCAAACTGGACCCGGGCCGGATTGTCAGCATCATCGGCCCGAACGGAGCCGGAAAGACAACTTTTTTCAATACCTTGACCGGTATATACCACCCCGATGAAGGCCGGATCACATTTAACGGCAAATCATTGCATGGGCTACGGCCCGACCAGATCGCCTCACGCGGGATTTCACGCACTTTCCAGAATATTCGCCTTTTCGGCAATATGTCGGTCATCGAAAATATTATGGTGGGCATGCATGTCCACCTGAAGCAGTCGCCCCTTGACACCCTCTTTCATCTGCCTTTCTTTAAAAGAGAAGAAAAAGAATCGGAACATAAAGCTGAAGAACTGATGACGTATTGCGGCCTGAAGGGGGTCGGCAATGAGCTTGCCAAGAATCTGCCCTATGGTGGTCAGCGCCGGCTGGAGATTGCCCGGGCCCTGGCCGCAGATCCGCTCATGCTGCTGCTCGACGAACCGGCTGCCGGCATGAACCCGCAGGAAACCGAGGATGTCATTCGTCTGTTTCGGCGTATCCGGGATGAAAAGGGCATCACGATCCTGCTCATCGAACACGATATGCGCGTGGTCATGAATATCTCAGAGCTGATCTGTGTAATGGATCACGGCGAAAAAATTGCCGAAGGGACACCGGATGAGATTCGTTCCAACACACAGGTCATCGAGGCTTATCTCGGGCGAGGCGCAGTTGCCGGACAGCATGAGGAGAGAATCGCATGAGCCTCTTATCCCTTCATGACATTCATAGCTACTACGGCCATATCCATGCCCTCAAGGGTATCTCGGTAGAGGTCAACGAGGGCGAGATCGTGACGCTGATCGGCTCGAACGGCGCCGGCAAGAGCACCACGCTGCGTACCATCTCCGGGTTAATACACCCCAAGCAGGGCAGGATTCTGCTGGACGGTAAGGATATCTCCCACATGAAACCGCATGCCATCGTCCTTGCAGGCCTTGGGCATGTGCCCGAGGGCAGGGGGATCTTTCCGAAGCTGACCGTCAAGGAGAACCTGGAGATGGGTGCGTTCACCGTGGATGATCCGGATGAGATCGAGCGCCGGATGGCATACGGTTTCGAATTGTTTCCACGTCTTAAGGAACGGATCAGCCAGTATGGCGGCACCCTTTCGGGCGGCGAACAACAGATGCTCGCGATTGCCCGCGGGCTGATGATGAATCCGCGCCTGCTGATGCTCGACGAGCCTTCAATGGGGCTTGCGCCGCTTCTGGTGGAGCTCATCTTTGATATCATCAAGGCCTTGAACGAGAAGGGCACCACCATCTTGCTGGTGGAACAAAATGCGCTGATGGCCCTTTCCATTGCGCACCGGGGCTATGTTATCCAGAACGGCGAGATCGTCGTCACCGACACAGCAGCCAATCTGAAACGCAATGAAATGGTACAAAAAGCCTATCTAGGTATTGATTGATCGGGGAAATTCCCGACTGCCCGATAGGTCCGTTTCTATTGAATATCCAATTCCGAACCCTTTCAATGCGCCGTCAACTCGAATCCGGCCGGAGCAGCCCCCAAACCTTGGCGCATGCGCTCCATACAAAGATGATTTAAGCACCTCTCCCTAAACGATTGTCAAACAGTTGTTTGCAACAACCACAAGGATTACGAAAGGAGAAATCATCATGGCAACACAACAGTCTACAGTAAAACCCCCCGTACCAGGCACTCCCGAAATCCGCAAGATCGTCTATGGCTGGCTGCCGGACCTCCCCGACAACCGGGACCACTTGTACGGCGCGATCCGGAAGATACCGGCAAAACTCCCGGCCAAGACTGATCTGAGCCCCGGCTGCTCGACGGTTGAGGACCAAAAGGAGTTGGGCAGTTGCACCGCCAATGCCCTGGCAGGCGCCCTGGAGTACCTGATGAAAAAGGGCAAGACAACATTTGCCGACATGAGCCGTCTCTTCATCTACTATAACGAGCGGGTTATCGAGCATTCGGTGAAAACCGACTCGGGAGCCATGATCCGTGACGGCATCAAAACCCTGGCCAAGCAGGGGGCTTGCACCGAAAAGAGCTGGCCCTACGATATCGCAAAATTTGCGACCAAGCCAACCAAAACCTGCTACACGGAAGCCCTCAACTACCAGATTCTCTCCTATGCCCGTATCAACACAGTTGACGAGATGCGCGCCTGCCTGGCAGACGGGTTTCCCTTTGTCTTTGGCTTTTCGGTTTACGATAGCTTCGAGTCCCAAAAGGTGGCAAAAACCGGAGTGGTCGATATGCCCAAGGCCGGAGAACAGATGCTCGGCGGCCATGCGGTCCTGGCGGTGGGCTATGACAACACAGCCAAACGGTTCATTGTCCGCAACTCATGGGGAACCGACTGGGGAAAGAAGGGGTATTTCACCATGCCATATGATTACATGGCAAACCGGAACCTCTCCGACGATTTCTGGACGATTCGCCGCGGCGAGAATATGTGATGGTCCCAAACATGTGAGAGCGGCTTCCATTTAGCTTGAGGTCTGACGTGCAGCGAATATACAGAATTCTTAAGACTCCGATTGCTTCGGCCTTTTTGGCAAGTCTGCTCGTTTTTTTGTCCGTCATGATCCTGCGGCATACAGGGAGTCTGGAATCCCTCGAACTGGCTGCCTACGATGGGTGCGTCGCGCTGCAACCCAAAATCTCCCCTGTCCGTCCCCGTATCGTTCTGGTGGGGATCACGGAAAATGACATTCGCCGCCAGGGCAAATGGCCACTCAGTGACGCCGTCCTGGCGGATTTGCTGAAAGTACTCTCCCGACGGAATCCCAGAGCGATCGGCGTGGATATTTTTCGAGATCTTTCCGTCCCTCCCGGTCAGGAAGCTCTTGACGCAACGCTGGTGGAAAATCCAAATATTATCGCCGTAATGAAGTTTGGGGAAGGGGGTATTCCCGGACCGCCGATCTTAAAGGATACCGAGCAATTGGGTTTCAACGATTTGTTGGTGGATCCAGGCGGTATCGTTCGCAGGGGCCTGCTCTTTCTGGATGACGGCAAGACAAGCGCCCATGCCTTTGCGCTGCGCCTGGCTCTTTTTTACTTACAGAAGGATGGGATCAAACCGATGGCCGACGATTCCCATCCCGAGTATATCCGTCTCGGTCCGCAAACCGTGAGACCGTTTGAAGCCGAAGACGGGCCATACATCCATGCCGACGCCAGGGGGTATCAGTTTTTGCTGGATTTTAAAGAGGATATCCAATCCTTTCCCATTTATTCCCTGACGGATCTGATGAATGGGAAGATCGATCCGGGCGTCGTGACGGATAAAATTGTTATTATCGGAACCGTTGCTCAGGATGCAAAGGACTTCTTCTACACCCCCTACAGCAAGAGACTTGACGCTGACCAGAATATCCCCGGCATTGTGATTCATGCCCATGTCATCAGCCAGTTGCTGCGATGGGCGCTCGGAGAAAGCTCACCCATCGCTACCGCGAGCAAAACAATGGAAGGAGCCTGGATTTTTTTGTGGTGCCTTTTGGGGGGGACTTTGGGATTTCTGGTGCGAAGCCCCTGGCGATTCTCGCTCTTTGCCGCAGCCGGTGTGGGGGTTCTGTGGTTGGGTGCCTGTTTTGCTTTTTATATGGCTTTCTGGATCCCCCTGGTTCCTCCCGCAATGGGCTGGATCGGTTCCGCCATCATCGTCACAGCCCACATTTCCAACCAGGAAAAAAAACAACGGGCTTTTCTCATGCAAATTTTCTCCATGCATGTCTCCCCGAGCCTTGCAGAGGTGATCTGGCAGCAGCGGGACCAATTTCTATCCGGCGGCCGCCCCAAATCACAAAAACTGGTTGCAACCATTTTGTTCGCGGACATTAAAGGATTCAGCCCGGTTGCGGAGGAACTGGATCCGATCATGCTTACCGAATGGCTGAATACCTACATGGATAAGATGACCCAGGTGGTGATGGAAAACTCCGGTGTTGTTGACGACTACGCGGGAGATGGTATCAAGGCGGATTTTGGGACTCCCCTGGCCCGCAAAAATGAAGACGAGATCCGCCTGGATGCCGAAAATGCGGTCCGGTGCGCGCTTTGCATGGGAGAAGCAATGCACGGGATCAACACATCCTGGAAGGAGCAGGGACTGCCTACGGCGGGGCTGCGTATCGGAATCCATACCGGGCTTGTTGTGGCGGGCACTTTCGGCAGCTCTCAGAGGCTGAAGTACACGACCATCGGCAATAATGTGAATATCGCCTCCCGACTGGAAAGCTATGACAGGGAACACGCGGATTCAGGTCCAACGAAGGAGCCTTTCCGGATTCTTATCAGTGAAGCAACTAAAGAATATATTGGCGAGCAGTTTGTAACCCGGAAAATTGGAGAAATAAGGTTCAAAGGCCAGAAACGGGATATCACGGTCTATAGCGTTCTGGCCTGGAACAGGCAAAATTCATTTACCGCATGAAGGAGTCAAAACCATGAAAGCCATCCGTTCAACAATCCTTGCTTTGTTTGCGGGGCTGACTTTGTTGATGCCGTCACTTCTCTTCGAATCATTCTCCCAGGAAGGGGCTTTAAAACCGCTGGGAGACAGCGCCATAACAACAAAGACCCCTGCTTCCGATCCTTTGGCAATCACAAAAAAAAGTCAAGGGGATTCCAGCGAGATGCCCTTGTACAAGGCGCCGCTGCGTGGAGCGCCCGGAGGCCGACTGTCAGGGGGGACTCGCGGAACTCAGAGTAAAATGCCGACTTTTGCTTTTTTGGCCCCGAGACACACCGGGCTTACGTTTTCAGAGCAGCCCACGCTTTACTGGTATTCGTCCGAGGCGGCAAAATTCCCCGTGGATCTGACCATTCTCATGGGCAAAGAGATGAAATCCATTCTACAAGTTCGTATTGCCGATGAGACCCGGGCAGGTTTTCACCCCATCCATCTGACGGACCACGGCATTCACCTGCAGACCGGTGTGGTATATCAATGTTTTGTTTCAATGGTCACGGATCCCAAGCACCCTTCCAAAGACATCATCTCCGGAGGCGCCATCGAACGGATCGCCTGCCCGAAGAATTTTCAAAAAACATTAAAAGAAACGGACAGCAAGCGAATCCCCCTTGTCTATGCAGAGGAAGGGATTTGGTACGATGCCATGAACGCCTTATGCAGCCGGATCGACGCAGCGCCCCATGATTCATTGCCGTATCAACAAAGGATATCACTTCTGCGACAAGGGGACCTGACAGAAGCAGCCGATTATGAGATGGAACACGGTGCGCCCGCACCTCGTCCGTGACGGTAATCCCGCCATTAAGGGAGGAATCATGAAAAACCTCACCATCCGATGGACAGTCTGTTTGATTTTACTGGGAACTTTGTCTTGCAGCACCCATCAGGTGCAGCAGCCGGTCCATGACGGCAGTACGGAGGAAGGTTCCAATGAACAGAAGAAAGAATCCAGGAATTCCGGAGGCAAAACGGGAAAAGGTTCCGGCCAACTGAAACAAGGAAATAAAGCCTTCCGCGACTCTGATTACAAAGAAGCGCTTGACCATTATCAAAAAGCTCTGAAACGGTCTCAGAACTTGGATAACAAAAAAGGCATGATTGACTCCCTGAACGGTATGGGTTCGACGTATCTGGATCTGGGACAAATATCGAAGGCACTGCAGAGCGTTGAACGGGCACTGACGCTAAGTAGAAGCGCCGGATACCGCAAGGGAGAAGCAAATGCCTTAAACATCAAGGGCAGGATTTGTGGGGATCGCGCGCAGTACGAGACGGCACTGGAATATCTCGAACAAGCATTGACGATCAAAAGAGCACTCCATGACTCTGATGGGGAGGGGCTCGTTCTGAACAATATCGGGATTGTGCACTGGCAAATCGGGCAACCCCGCAAGGCACTGGTATATCTTGAGAAGGCGCTCGCGATTCACCGGGAGACCGCAAATCGCAGATTCGAAGCTTTCGACCTTACCGAAATGGGTATCGTATATCTGCAGCTCCATAAATTCGAAGAAGCGCTGAAGCTCCACGAACAGGCGCTGATAATTTTCAGAGAGGTAAACTGGCGCAGGCAGGAGGCTCTTGATCTTATCTGCCTGGGTCGTGATTTTGAAGCACTTGGCCGAAATGATGAGGCGTTGAAGCACTACGAGCAGGCGAACTCAATCAGTCAGGAGATCGGATACCTTAGAGGGCAGGCGAATGCGCTCAATAACATTGGTTTCGTATGCCTGAAACTCGGTCTGAACCCCAAGGCAGTTGAAGTGTTTGAAGAAAGCCTGAAGATTTCAGAAGATTTGGGTACCCTGGAATATCTCCAGAGAACCCAATGGGGACTGGGAAAGACAAGGTCCCGGATGAACAGACCCGATGAGGCCATTGCCCACTACGAGCAAGCCTTGAGTACGATAGAGAGCATCCGGGCGGGGCTTAGCGAGGGTGAAACCAGAACGCTTTACATGTCGGGCAAGCTACGGATTTATGACGAACTCATTGAACTTCTGGAAAAACAGCACCAGAAACAACCCTCCGCGGGTTACGATCGCAAGTCCCTGGAGATATTTGAACGCAAACAGAGCAGAATGATTCTGGAGGAAGTGGGAAACAGCGGCGCGAAGCACTTCGCCGGACTTCCGGAGAGGATTATGGAAAAGGAGACCGAACTGGAAGAAAATCTGGACGATCTGCGGACCTCTCTTTCTTACGAGCGCGCAATCCCCGCTTACCCGCATAAACTGGATCAGGTGCGGGCCCTGGAAGAGAAGATCCTGCAGGTTAAGGAGGCTCAGCGCGCCCTCAAGGAGGAGATCAAATCGTCCTTTCCCGATTACTACGCGATCCGGTACCCTCAGCCGGCCACCCTCTTGGAACTCCAGAAGAACGTATTGAACCCCGGAGAGCTGATTCTGGTCTATGGCGTCATGGAAAATCTCACTTGTTTATGGGTGATCGGAAAAGACAGCTTCGCATTCTCCAGGATTTTGATGGGCGAGGAAGTCCTGGATGAGAAGATCAAGCAATTTCGAGCGGAGATGCTGGAGGTCTTGGAGGCGATACAAAGGAAACAGCCCGATTATTTCATTGCAAAAGTCGTGCATGATTCCTCTGGAGCGCTTCGGGAAAAAGGGCGCGAGCTTGCCGATTCACTTCTGCCCCAGAATGCGCGGAACATGATGACAAAAGCCAAGACAGTCTACATCGTTCCCAGCGGTCCTCTTTACTTTCTTCCTTTTGAGGCACTGGTATTGTCGCGTCCGTCAACCGAGAAAGGATTTTCTTATCTTATGGAGGAGAGCCCGGTTGCCTACCTTTCCTCGGCATCCCTTTTGAAGTCTTTGCGTGAGTCCATGGCACGAAGGAAGGATAAGGCCATCTATCCGCTCCTGGCATTTGCTAACCCGGTCTATTCGAATCTGAAGGAAACCAAACCCGAGAAGGATATTTCATCATCAGCTCCCAGCGATACCCCATCTTCCGGAGAATCCCCCGCGGAACCCAGCATGCGGGCCCGTGCCTATCTGGATCTTCTGGGTGGCCTTTTTGCCGAGCTTCCCGAAACGGAAGACGAGGCCAGGCAAGTTAAGGCAATTATGGAGGCACCGGATCAAAGTACTCCCCTTCAGTTGAGAAATGCCGCTTCCAGGAGTAATATGTTTCGTCTTAATAATGAGAACAAGCTGAGTGCTTATCGATATCTTGTTTTTTCATGTCACGGCATTCTTCCGGATGAAGTTGACCAGATCCGGCAGCCAGCTCTGGTTCTATCCCATCCGGACCCCGAAACGCGGCAGGACGGTTTCCTCACCATGGCCGATGTTTTCCAGTTCAAGCTGAATGCTGATCTTGTGACGCTTTCCGCATGCAATACGGGTATGGGAAAAGCCCTCAGGAGTGAAGGCATCGTGGGGCTGACGAGGGCCTTCATGTATGCGGGCGCATCGGCCGCGGTGGTTAACCTCTGGTCCGTTGAATCCCGGTCGGCAATCATGGTGACCACCGGTTTCTATCGGAATCTCAAAAAAGGGGGGAGCCGAACAGAAGCGCTGCAATCCGCCAAGCTTCGCCTCATCAACGGCGAGGAAGGCGAGCTATACACACATCCCTTCTTTTGGGCTCCAACAGTCATTTTTGGTGAAGGCAGTTAGCCGGAACAAATCCACATACCGGGCAATTTAAAGATCAGCCATGTCGAAAAGTGTAAAAAATATGTTGCGGAAAGAGAACATGGCCTGATAAGTGAAGACCAGAAATTTTCACAGGGGGGACCATGCGCCGGGTTGGCTGTTTCGGGCACTTGTCATCTTTGGATAGTTTTGCCAGTCAGGTGCCAACTAAGAACCGATATTCGATATCGAACATATCTTGGAGGAATGCATGCAGGAGATTCGTTTCCACGGAAGAGGCGGTCAGGGGTCTGTCATCGGGTCTGAGGTTCTGGCGCACGCCTTTTTTATCGAGGGAAAGTTCGTTCAGGCATTTCCGGCTTTTGGTGTGGAGCGCCGGGGGGCGCCGGTTACGGCTTTCTGCCGCATCGACGACCATCATATCAACCTGCGGAATCAAATTTATCACCCGGATCATGTGGTGGTGCTGGATGCTTCTATGCTTGAAAATGTGAATGTGATCGATGGGTTGAAAAAAAATGGCAGCATTGTGATCAATTCTTCCCGTGCGCCGGAGATTTACAAGAAATTATTTGGCGACGATTACCGGCTATTCGTGATTGATGCGGCTGCCATCGCTGTTTTGTATCGTCTCGGTTCTGCTGCCAACCCCATAGTCAACACGGCTATTTTAGGCGCTTTTTCAAAAGCCACGGGTCTGGTCGGAATTGGTGCCGTCCTGCAGGCCATTGAAGAATATGTGCCGGTTAAAAAAGCGCAGAACCAGCAGGCGGCTCAGGCGGCCTATGATCAGGTGGTGAAAGTTTAACGGGTTTCCGAGAAAAGAGTTCTTTGTTTCGCAGGGATCAGCCAGAGGAAAGGAAGAGAATTTATGGCGGATAAAAAGCGCAGTGAGATGGCGATAAAACACGAGTTCAAGTCGTATCGCGACATCACCTCGATGCATGTTTCCCTGGGAAACATGCTTTATAATAAAACCGGAAGCTGGCGTTTCATCAAGCCCATCTATGAAGACAAGATTCCGGCATGCCAGAACGCCTGCCCGGCAGGGAACGATATCGAAGGCTGGGTCAAGTTGCTCAATAATATGGAATATGAAAAAGCCTATTGGCACCTCAAGCGGGAAGAGCCCTTTCCGGCGATTCTGGGACGGGTTTGTTTCAAATTCTGTGAAGATGCCTGTAACCGGGCGGTTCTGGATGATTGCATCTCAATCAAGGAACTGGAGCGATTTGTCGGGGATCAATTCGCTCCCACAATTCCCCATCCCGAGCTGCCCGATAACAACAGACAGTCTCATAAAATAGGGCGTCTGGCCGTTGTCGGTTCGGGTCCATCGGGCATGTCCGCAGCCTATTTTGCCAGACTGCTCGGATTCGAGGTGACAATTTTTGACAAAGAAGCGCTTCTGGGCGGCATGCTGCGCCTGGGCATTCCCGGTTATCGCCTCCCCAGGCAGGTCGTTGCAGCCGAATTTGAAGGACTTTCCAATATGGGCATTGAACTGCGGCCCAATACGGAAATCGGCAAAGATATCCCTATGGAGACCCTTACCACAACCTTCGACTATGTGTTTCTGGCCACCGGCGCGCACCGGAGCCTTTCCATGGAGCTGACGGAAAACAGCACCTGCTGCCGGATTATGAGCGCCCTGACTTTTTTGAAGCAGGTGGCCCGGGGTGAAACTGTCGCGCTGGGCAAGCGAGTGGTAGTGATCGGCGGCGGCAATACCGCCATTGATGCCGCACGAACAGCCATTCGCCTGGGTTGCCAGGCCACGGTTATTTACCGGAGATCCATGACGGAAATGCCGGCGCATCCGGAAGAAGTCCGGGAAGCCGAGGAAGAAGGCGTCATTTTCCGTTTTCTGGCGGCTCCCGAGGATATTGCGCTTCACGCGGATGCCACGATTGAAAAGCTCGTGTGCTGTGAAATGGAGCTGGGCCCCGCCGACGAGAGCGGACGCTGCCGGCCCATCCGCAAGGAAGGCGTGACATTTGACATACCGGCGGACACCATCCTGATGGCTATCGGGGAAAAACCGGATTTCGAGTATCTGAGCCGGCGCATCCGTTCAACCGATACCTTCATCCACACCCAAGAGGATTTTTCCGTTTCATCCGATTATCCCGCAGGGGCGAAGGTGTTTGCGGGCGGCGATATGATCGACATCCCGCATACGGTTGTCCATGCCATTTCTTCCGGCAAAAGAGCCGCCATTGCCATGGATTGTGACCGAAGGGGCGTTTTGTTTTCCGATGTCCTGAGCCGGATTCGCATCGGAACCGGCACTGCCGTCAGTTTTTCCAAATACATGAATTGGGCTCCGGTGAATCCCGTGCAGCGGAATGACCAGAATGTGGTGGATTCAACAAAAATCGTTTACGATTATTTTATCAAAACGCCAGGATTTGAGAAATCGATTCAACCCGCCGATCAGCGCAAAAATTTTTTTGAACCCTATCTTACGACCCTTTCCGTAGAGGAAGCAATTCATGAAACTGCGCGCTGCCTGCACTGCGGCCGCTGTACGGAATGCGATAACTGCCTGATTTTCTGCCCGGATGTGTCGATTCTGGACCGAACCCGTGAATCATTCGGATACACCATTGATTATGACTACTGTAAAGGATGCGGTATCTGTTTTACGGAATGCCCGCGTCATGCCATGACCATGGTCTCTGAAGGCTGAAAGATTGGAGGAATAATTGAAAAAGGCAATCAAAGGAAATCATGCGGTTTCTTATGGCGTAAAGCTGAGCAAGGTGGGGGTCATATCGGCCTATCCGATCACCCCGCAGACGACGATCGTTGAGGAATTGTCCGAAATGTGCGCCAGCGGGGAACTGGATGCGCGCTTTATCAAGGTTGAAAGCGAGCACTCGGCAATGGCGGCCCTGATCGGCGCCGCCACCACCGGGGTCCGCACCTTTACGGCAACCAGCGGCAACGGCCTGCTTTTGATGCACGAAGTGCTGCACTGGACCGCGGGCGCCCGGTTGCCCATTGTCATGGCCAATGTCAACCGGGCTGTCAGCGGCGTATGGAACATCTGGGCTGAGCAGACCGATTCCCTGGCGCAGCGGGACACGGGCTGGATTCAGATTTACTGCGAATCCAGCCAGGAACTTCTGGATGGTGTCATCATGGCTTACAAACTGGCCGAGAAGGTAATGCTTCCGGTGATGATTGCCTATGACGCATTTTTTCTGAGCCATACCACTGAAATTGTCGACATACCCGATGCGGATCTCGTGGATCGGTTTATTCCGCCTTATGTTCCGCCGGTAAGCCTGAATTTCGATGATCCCAGGATGTTCGGGGGTTTTTTTGCCACCGATTATTTTTATGAGCACCGGTATACCCTGCAGCAAGCCTCCCGCGAGACCTTGGAATGCTATCCGGAAGTTTGCCGGGAGTTTCATCGCGTTTTCGGCCGGGAATATGATCTGGTCGAGACCTATCGAACGGAAGATGCGGAAGTTATTCTGGTTACCGCCGGGGCGATTACTTCGGTATCCCGTATTGCCATCGATAAACTGAGGGACAAGGGTGAAAGCGTCGGCCTGATGAAGCTGCGCATGTTCAGGCCCGTTCCCGTCTATTGCTGGCGGGAAGTTCTGGGAAAAGCCGGAAAGGTTGTGGTCATTGATCGCAATCTGTCCCCTGGATTGGGAGGGGTGTTCGCCAGCGAGATCCGCTCCGCACTCTATGCCTCGACCCATCGGCCCCCAATTTATTCCGTGGTCGCCGGTCTGGGTGGGCGCGATGTCACCCCGGAGGATGTGGAAGGAATTCTCAACCATGTGCTTACCCAAGACAAACCATCCGATGAGCCCTTGTTCTGGGGCTTAAAAGAATAGAGGGCTATTATGCAAAAAAAGATTGATATTCCCCGGCAAGTGTTGGTCGAAGAGGAACTGATGCAGCCGGGAATGACATCGTGTCAAGGCTGCGCGGCACCCATATCCATGAAGATCGCTTTAAAAGCCCTGGGAGAACGAACGGTTGTCGTGTTTCCGGCCTGCTGTTTCGCTGTGTTTGTCGGGGGGTATCCGTATTCAAGCCTCAAGGTTCCGATTATTCATTGTCCCTTTGAAACCGCCGCGGTTGTTGCTTCGGGCGCTGCAGCGGCCCTGGATGTCCGGGGGGAAAAAGATGTGGTGGTCATGGTATGGGCAGGGGACGGCGGCACGTTCGACATCGGCTTGCAGGCCCTTTCCGGAGCTGCGGAACGCAACGAGAACATTCTTTTTGTCTGCTATGACAACGAGGCGTATATGAATACCGGCATTCAGCGTTCCAGTGCAACTCCCTTGGGTGCATGGACAACAACCACGCCTGCCGGCTCCATCAAGGAAGAATACAAAAAAGATATCGAGCAGATCATGCTGGCCCATCACATATCCTATATGGCTACCGCATCGGTGGCCTATCCGGATGATCTGTATCGGAAATTCAAAAAGGCGCGCCAGATTTCCGGCATGAAGTTCATTCACCTTTTGTCCGCCTGCCCCCCCGGGTGGCGCATCGATCCCGCCAATACGATTCAGGTTATGCGCATGGCAACCCAGTCCAATGTATTTCCCATCTATGAAGTGAGAAAATGGCGGTTTTCAAAGGATAATGAGCGCTTTGAAGAAGATTGGGAATACACCATCAATGTATTTCCCGAAAGAAATATCCCCGTAAAAACGTATTTAAGATCTCAGGGGCGATTCGGACTGATAACCGATGAGATGATCGATGACACACAGAAAAGGGTCGATCGGAAATGGAAAGAGCTGGTTCAAAAGCAGTCACCACAATCTTTCGGCATGTGATTTCGGCAAACCGGCGTCCATAATTTTTCGGTACACCGCGGCAATATCATAGGGCACGAAACGGA
>CAIVVZ010000443.1 GCA_903909505.1 uncultured Desulfobacteraceae bacterium | reverse complement strand
TTGCCCGAGCCCTGGGTGGTGATGGCCGGGTGGGGATTCGGGCTGTTTATCAGCCTTTTTTTTTCGCCGGTCTCACATGTTGTTCCCCGATTCGGCGCATTATGTCACCGGGAAATTCGCCGGGCAACTTTTTCGCTGATGGCCATCAACATCGCAACCGCCCTCTACAACCGCTGCGATATCCTTTTACTCGAGCATTTGACCGGGGATGCGGCTCAGGTGGGGGGTTATGCCGCTGTCTATCGCGTCCTGGATGGCATCATCCTGCTGGCAAGCCCTTTCAGTTGGATCTGGTTTCGGAAACTGCGAATGGCCAGTGAAACGAAAGATCATTTTGCTTCCCTGCTGGTTTGGATGTGCCTGACCATGGTCGGGGTTGCGGTATTGATCCTGGGATGTGGCATCCTGTATGGGAAAGCTCTGGTGGCGTGGATCTTCGGGGAAGGGTATCTGGAATCGGTTCAAATTCTCCCCTGGCTTTTGGGGGCGTTGATTTTTGCCCTGCCCAACGGAATATTGACGATGGGTGCGATTGCCCAAAACCGGGAACGCGGTTACGCCATGGCGGCAGGTATGGGCGCCCTGGTTAACATCGGGCTGAATATCGCCTGGATACCGGAGTTCGGCGCCAGGGGAGCTGCCTGGGCCACGGTGGCAACCGAAGCGTTTCTGATGTTGGGGCTGATGATCTGCCTTCACAACGCTCTGCGCCGGAAGGAAAAAACCATTCAGGATGATCCCCCCTGTTAAACTGATTGTCAATGCCACGATAATTTGAAATCCAACAAAATCAAAGCATCCCAGAGGCCTTATGAAACTGAGCGTCATTATCCCCTGCTATAACGAAAGGAATACGATACGAAGCCTTGTGGATGCGGTTCGTCGTGCGCCTTACGACAACAAGGAAATCATTATCGTTGATGATGGCTCAACTGATGGCACAAAAGATGTCCTGTGCCAAGAGATGGCACCGGTTGTTGCCAAAATTCTTTACCATGAAAAAAATCAGGGGAAGGGGGCGGCCTTAAAAACCGGGATCCATGCGGCAACGGGCGACATTATTCTGATTCAGGATGCGGATTTGGAATATGACCCGATGGAATATTCCAATCTTCTGAATCCCATTCTTCAAAACCAGGCGGATGTGGTTTTCGGCTCGCGTTTTTTGGGCGGGAAGCCTCACCGCGTGCTGTATTTCTGGCATCGGGTTGGGAATGGTTTTTTAACCCTGATTTCAAACATGTTTACCAACTTGAATCTGACGGACATGGAAACCTGCTACAAGGTTTTTCGTCGGGAAATCATTCAAGGGATGCAAATCGAGGAGAACGGGTTTGGGTTTGAGCCTGAAATTGTCGCCAAAGTCTCCAAAACCCGCTGCCGGATATTTGAGGTGGGTATCAGCTACTATGGGAGAACGTATCAAGAGGGAAAAAAAATCGGATGGAAGGATGGCTTTCACGCGTTGTATTGTATTTTCAAATATAATGTTTTTCGTTAAGAAATCATGGATATGCCGAATGGCACCCTGGGCGGTACTCGTTCTAATGCCTATCCTGATTCTCGTTAACGGGTTCGATTCAAGAAACGGATTTCTCCGGTTGATTCATTTCGGGCAGAATTTTCAGGATACCAGAATCCAGGAAATTCGGGTGATTGATTTCCCGAATCTGACGCCATGGGGATATGATGGACAGTTCTATGCACAGATTGCCGTGGATCCTTCCCTGAGGCATGAAGGGCTGAAAAAAGCGACATATGGCGAGTTAGCTTATCGCGCGAGGCGGATCGGTCTGCCGTTTCTGGCCTTTTGCCTGGGTTTGGGACAACCCTTTCCGATTCTTCAGGCATATGCATTATTGAACTTTCTTTTTTGGATACTGTTGCTGATAACCCTTAATCGGTATCGGAATCTGAATACATCCAGAGGGAGTTCGTTGGCAATATCGATTCTGTGGTCAACCGGTACATTGACTTCTCTGGCGCGATCCGTGCCGGATTTGCCTGCTGTCGCATTTAGCACTTGGGCGTTGGTTTCACAGTCTCAGGCGACGGCGAACTTGTTCATCGGGATTGCCGCCTTGTTCAAGGAAACAGCCATCCTGAGCTTTCCACGCGTTGCATGGCCGGAAAGAAAGCATTTCAATTCCGCGATTCGGAAATATCTTATGTCTGCCTTGATCGTGTTTGGCCCGATTCTGGCCTGGAGCATCTATATCTATTTCCGTCTGCCAGCGGAAACGATGCTTGGATCCGGGAATTTTTCGTTTCCCTTTTCCGGGCTGTTCCATAAAGTGCAAGGAAGCGTCAAACAACTCCTGGATGGCTTTTCTCATCGCGCATGGATGCATTTGCCGTTTTTATTTTTTGAACTGATATGCCCGATCTCTCTTTTGATTCAATCCGTGTATATGGTTATTCATTTTAGATCATTTTCCAATGCATGGAAAACCGGAATTGGATTTGTCATTCTGTTTTGTTTTCTGGGTGCCGGTGTCTGGGGAGATCAATATGCATATAGTCGCGTCTTGCTGCCGTTGACGGTTTCGTTTAATTTTATGATTCAGGAACAGGAAACAGCGTCTTCTTTTTGGAGTTGGTATCTTTTGGGGAATGCCGGAATGTCGTGGATGTGTATGGAAACAGTATCCCGGTCATTTATTACCCTGTAGCCGGCATGTTATGCCGGGAATCGCCGATGAACGGATAGTCAGATGGAGAGGTTCATGCGAAAAGGCATCCTGCTGTATGATTTTCTGGCGGTTCCGGGGGGTGCTGAAAAACTGACGTTCACCCTGCTGGAATCGCTGCCGAATGTCCCCCTGTGCTGTGCCTTTCGGAATAAGGCCGCTTTTCCGGACGAAATTCTGCCAAAGGCGGGTTTTATGGATTTAAATGCGGCTTCGAACCTACCCGTGTGGCGGATTTTGAAAGTCATGCATGCCTTTGAAAGAAAGACCTCGTTTTTAAACGATTATGACTGGGCTCTCTTCAGCGGGGTGTATGCGCCGCTTGCAGTACGGAATCGTTCCCGGGGCCCCAATCTTCTGTATTGCCATACCATCCCCCGGTTTGCCTATGATCTGAAAGCGTTCTACCTGTCCCGGTTGCCGTTTTTCCTCAGGCCGGCATTCTACGGGCTGGTCCGGCTCATGCGGCATCGCTATAAACGGGCATTGGGCCGAATGGATGGGATCATTGCCAATTCCCATAATGTGAAAAAACGGCTGGAAACCTATCTGGGGCGGACGGCAACCGTGATTCATCCGCCGGTGAATACGGAACGGTTTTGCTGGATGGGGCAGAAAGACCATTATGTGTCTCTGGCCAGGCTGGAAAATTTCAAACGGGTCGATCTCATCGTCGATGCCTTTAGGCAAATGCCCGAAAAGAAATTGGTGGTGACATCCAGCGGATCGGAGATGCGGCGATTGAAAAAACTAGCTTCCGATGCACCCAACATTCACTTTACCGGCTGGCAGACGGAAGCGCAATTGTGCCGGTGGATCGGAAATGCCATTGCCGCCATTTATATCCCGATGGATGAAGA
>CAIVVZ010000442.1 GCA_903909505.1 uncultured Desulfobacteraceae bacterium | reverse complement strand
TTGTCAGGCAGTTGGATGTCAAGCATCTGGGGCTGTCTTTAGGGGTAATCACAGCCTCATTTGGTGTAGCCTGCTATCCTGAGCACGGAAAAGTGCTTGAAGAAATCGTACGTGCTGCGGATGCTGCCTTGTATCGTGCCAAAGAACAAGGGCGCAACCGTGTGGTTGTAGCGTGAAAAAGCAAGATCAATTGCGGGCAGTCGCCTGTTTATTCCGATAGATTCCCGTTTTCAGATTGCGACATCTTGATTGACGATCTGAAAAATCTTGCATTATTTTCACGTTACGAAGCTGTTGGATTTTGATCAGCCGCTTCAGCAGGGAAACCGGCGTCTGAAGCCACATCGGGGGATGCCGTTATCTTGCGAATGAGCTGTGCGGGGACTCTGGAAAAACCGCTGATTATCGCCATGATCACCGTGGCCGAATAGGGAATCGACTGGACCAGAAGCACCATGAGCCACATGAATATATCCGGGGTATCCGAGCCCTGCCGTGCCGCCACTGTGAAGATGGCGACCCAGAGGGCCAGGGCGAGCAATCCCTCTTCCCGGGCCGACTGCAACGCGTGGAACAGGGCATGGGTCCGAGCCAGTTTCGGGGTTCGGAAGAATGGTATGGTCTGGGTAAAAATTCCGAGCAGAATGGCCTTTGAAATGGTGTGAGAGAGAGACAGGCCGGCCAGGGCCGAAGCAAAGGTCTGGATAATATTGGCGCCAACTCTGCTACGGTAAAGATAAATCATTTTCGCCACTTTGAAGATGAAAAGCGACATCGGCATCACTGACAGGATCACCAGGGGCGGATCAAATTTCAAGGGCAGCAGACACATGGCCAGGGACCAGAGCAGTGCGGATATCGTAAACAGCAGGTTGATGCTGTCCGCCATCCAAGGCAGCCAGCCGGCGATAAAATGATAACGCTGGCCATAGGTCAGATTTGACCTGCCGGGCAGGAGCAATTTTGCGGTATGGCGGCGCAGAATCTGCATGGCGCCGTAAGCCCAGCGGAAGCGCTGTTTTTTGAAGTCGATGAAGGTGTCGGGCATGACCCCCAGGCCATAACTTGTTGTGGTGTAAGCGGCTTCATACCCTTTTTCGAAGATTTTAAGGCCCAGTTCGGCATCTTCGGTGATACACCATTCGGCCCAGCCGTCCACTTCTTCCAGCGTGGCTTTTCGCACCATGGTCATGGTCCCGTGCTGGATGATGGCGTTGCGCTCGTTGCGGGTTACCATTCCGATATAAAAAAAGCCCCTGTATTCGGCGTAGCACATAGCCTTGAACATGTTCTCGCCGTCATCGCGGTAATCCTGAGGCGCCTGAACGATCGCAACCGATGGGTTGACGAACTGGCTTGCCAGATCCCGCAGCCAGTTGGGTTCAACGATGTAGTCGCTGTCGATGACTGCGATTACGACGGCTTCCGGAGCGGTCCTGGCAAGGGCAAAGTTAAGTGCGCCGGCTTTAAAGCCTGCCAGGGGATTCACATGAAAAAATCGAAATCGCGCTCCCAGTTTGGCACAGTGGGCCGCGATCGGCTGCCAGACCAAAGGATCCTGCGTGTTGTTGTCAATGACCAGAACCTCGAAATTCGGGTAATCCAGCAGCGCCAGGGCGTTCAAGGTTTCCATCAGCATTTCCGGAGGTTCGTTGTAAGCCGGTACATGCACTGAAACCATGGGAAGGTCTGCGTCGAGTGCCAGGACCGGTGTAAATGGTCTTCGTCTGGTCGCCCATGAGGCTTCAGCCCATTCATGGGCTTCGGTGAGAAGGACGACCACGACGCCGATCATGCCGATAATCATTAGCAGGCCGACCAGGCCCGTGGTTAACGTAATATACTGCCGGGTGTAGCTGTAAACGATCCACACGCCGGCTGTGGCGGCTGAAAAAGCGATGAGTCCCAGAAAGCTGCGGCCGCGTTTCCGAAGCGTCCGGCTGTCGATCAGAAGCAGTGCAAAGGTGATGACCGCAATCGCCACGGAGATGGCGGCCAGGGTGCGCCACTCCGGAATTTCAACGATAGGTGAGGTCAGGGGAAATTTAAGTTCCCGCTTCACATCAAAGACCCCCCAGTAGGCCCCGACCGCTCCCTCTGTGACCGATTTCCAGGGCTGATCAAAGGCTTCCATCACGTAATAGATGTATTTCTCCTTCTCCGCCCGCGCGATAAACCGGCGCAGAAACGTGGCCTGGGTTGCAGTCGATGCCACGGCCGCTTTACGGGTTCTGCCATTGCTGGGCCAGCCGACCTCGGTGATGACAACGGGTTTGTCCGGGAAGGTATCCTTAAGCAAATTGATATGATCAACAATATAATCCACGGCCCGGTCCATCTGAATGCCCTCCCAGTAGGGCAGCATATGCGTGGCAATATAGTCCACGTGCT
>CAIVVZ010000441.1 GCA_903909505.1 uncultured Desulfobacteraceae bacterium | reverse complement strand
CACCCGAAATCCTTATTTTATTCACTACCTTCGCGAGGGCTTTAAGCTGAACCTGCCAGCCCAGCGCAAACAGCTTGAGCTCTATTTCGATCCGGCGCTAGCCAAGCGGCAGGGGGCGGAAGACACGCTTGCCGAGCAGTGGAGCAGAATGGGGGTCCGTGTCATCTATGCGGCCGCCTACCAGTTCTGGCCGAAATGGTCTTACAACTACCAGCATCTGGTCGATGTCGGTCACCGAAACGGCATCCTGGTCTATGCGTGGTTCGAGTTTCCACATGTGAGCGTGAAATTCTGGGAGGAGCATCCGGAGTGGCGGGCCAAGACAGCCACGGGTGAAGACGGACATGTGGGCTGGCGCCATCACATGGATCTGGATATTCCCGAATGCCGAAACGCAGTGTTTGATTTTGCGGTCGATTTTCTGAATAAGTATGAGTGGGATGGCGTCAACATCGCCGAACTCAATTACGATTCGGTGAATGGCCCCGAAACTCCCAAATCCTATCTGCCCATGGGATTAACGACCCGGTCCGGGTTCCTTGCCCAGTACAATTTCGACCCGATCCTGCTCTTCTCGTCAAGTTCGCCTTATTATTGGCAACGCAACCGGGCGGCTTTGAAAAAATTCGAAATGTATCGGTCGCAGCGGGTGCTGGAGTGGCATCGGGATTTGCTGGACAGGATCACGCCGGTTGCCAAAGCCCGGGACATGGAAGTCATTGTTACCATGCTTGACAGTCTGCACTCGAGAACCCTCAAGAGGGATACGGGCGTGGACTCGCGCCTGATTCTCCCGCTCATGGATCGCTATCCGTTTGTGCTTCAGGTCGAAGATCCCTCCCATTTCTGGGCTGAGGGCCCAGACCGGTACCAGAAATTTACGGAGACCTATCTCAAGCTGATCAAGGACAGAAAACGACTGATGTTCGACATCAATGTCGTTCCTGACCGCAAAATCGAAAAGTCGCATTCTCCCACACAGACGGCCATGGGGATGGAGCTTGCCCAGACCGTGATCGCCGCGGGACAGGCTTCTGGAAGGGTTGCAGTTTACAGCGAAGGGACTGTGCCCTACCAGGATATCGAGGTGCTCTCCAGGGTGCTGGCGCATGATGTCACCCTGGAGAAAGCCGGCCTTTCCTGGACAGTGGAATCAAAGGACGCCATCATCCTGAATGCTCCCGGCCTGTGGCAGAATTATCAGGTGAATGGCCGAATTTGGCCCGGCTGGGGAGAAAGTTCCGTCTTCATGCCTGCGGGAAAATATCAGATTTCACCAGTTGAACGCCGGTTTCAACTGATGGATAAGTCCGTCCTGGATATCCGTCTGCTCCGTTTTTCCGGAGACATGGATTCACTCACGCCCACGCAGCAGGGATTTGAATTTTCCTACGACTCTCCGCTCCGGGCGATCGCGCTTCTGAATCGGGAACCTCACGAAGTCCAAATTGACGGCAGGATAACCGATTTGCAGCCCGTTGCATACGCCGGCAATTGGAACATCCGGCTCCCCAGCGGCAAGCACCGGGTGAAAATCATCGCCGACAGCACGGCCTCAACAATCGTTAATACAACGAGCCTTTACAGCGCGACGGCGATCGTTATTTTTGGGACTGTCGCTTGCGGACTATTGGGGCTTTTGTATATGGCCATTCTGTTGCGCCGCACCTTCGCACGCGCGGTTCGCGACAGCACGCAATCGTAAAAGCCTTTTTCCAATGGCGGGAGCCAAAATAAGGGAATGATCATGTTTTCGCATCTGGTTTTGAATTACACATTTGTCTTTAGTGTTGTTGTCATCTGGTTTATGCTGGGCTATCAGTTCATCCTGTTCATGTTGGGCTACGTATATGGATTCCGAGCACGGCGCCGGCGCGAACAGCTCGAGCGCACGGGCCCGGAACTTCCCGCGATCTCCATCATGATTCCCGCCCACAACGAGGGGATGGTGATTGCAAAGACGCTGGATGCACTGCTGAATCTCAATTATCCCCAGGAAAAAATTGAGTTTCTGGTCATCAATGATGGCAGTACGGATGATACCGCGAGCATCGTAGAAACGATTGCTTCCAAGGATTCAAGGGTCCGGCTCTTTAACGTCCCTTTGGCGCTTGCCGCGCGGGGCAAGGCAGCGGCTTTGAACCAGGGACTTGGGCTCTGCCGTCACACTGTCATCGGAATATTTGACGCCGATAACACGCCCGAAGCGGATTCAGTCATTCATCTCGCCCGCCAGTTGGTTGCCGATGAGCGCCTTGGCGCTGTTGTCGGCAAATTCCGTTGCATCAACAAGAAGAAAAATCTTCTGACCCGCTTTGTCAATATCGAAGGCCTTGCCTTCCAGTGGATCATTCAGGCCGGTCGGTGGAATCTGTTCCAGATGGCGACGCTGCCCGGCACAAATTACCTGATGCGGCGAACCCTTATCGAGGAGTTGGGAGGATGGGATACGGAAGCCCTGACCGAAGACTCCGAGCTCTCCATTCGAATCTATGAGGCCGGGTATCTGATCAAGTTCATTCCGTATGCGGTCACCTGGGAGCAGGAGCCGGAGAATCTGCGGGTCTGGTTCAAACAGCGGGTCCGGTGGGCGCGGGGTAACAACTATGTGCTTGAAAAGCATGTTGCCCGTATCTTCAAAATCAAACCATGGGTTGTCGGCATGGAGCTCTTCTATACCATGGCGGTGTACTACCTTTTTTTTATCGCGATCCTGCTTTCGGATCTGCTTTTTGTGCTGGCGGTTCTCGGCTGGATTTCGATCCCGGTTCCCGGCCCGTACCGCGAGGTGTGGTTCTTTGCTTTCGGTCTCTTTACGCTTGAGCTGATCATCGCTCTGTCGCGTGAAAGGGAAGACACGCCGCTCAATATCGGACTCATTGTCCTGTCTTATTTCACCTACTGTCAACTCTGGATCGCCGTGGTGCTGAAAGGAGTCTACGATGATTTCGTTTTGCGGCGTGAGCACAAATGGGACAAAACTCAGCGGTTCGAGGTCGACTTGCAGGAATGCGAACAGTTGGTTAAAGGATAGTTTGCTGGGATTTTCCCCTTTGATATTCAATATAAGATAGCCGCACGATCTTCCAGGATAACCAGAATATCGATTCAAAGGCGATTCCGTATGATAGAACAGACACTTATGCCACAGAAAAACCCACTCAGCCGGGAGGATTGTCTCTCCTGCCTGGAGATTGGAAAAGCATTGACCTCTGAACTGGAGCCCAAGCGGTTTTTCAGAAAGATGCTTCAAAAAGTTTCCGAGCTGCTGCCCGCTAAAAACTGGTCTCTGCTGCTGCTGGATGAAAAAAGAGGGGAGTTGCGATTTGAAGTCTGCGTGAATCTGAATCCGGATATCGTCAAAGATATTCGATTGAGGATTGGAGAGGGCATTGCCGGACAGGCGGTTCTCCGAAAGAGCCCCATGATCGTCAACGATGTATACGACAACCCCATGTTCTGCAACACGGTGGATCGGCTTTCCGGGATGACAACCCGATCCATTATTGCCGTTCCTCTGGTCTTTGCGGGCAAATGTTCCGGGGTAATCGAGCTGGTGAACCCATGCAGCACAGGCGAGCGAACCATTTGCCTGCTTTCGGTCATTGCGGATTATGCGGCAATTGCCGTGGAAAACATGAAGCGCTATGCTCAGATTCATGACCTGACCATCCGCGACAACCTGACCGGAATGTATAACACCCGCTACCTCTATCAGACCCTTGCCGATCTTATTTCGGAAAGAAGCGCCGTTCGATCTCCCGTGTCCCTGATCTTCATGGATGTGGATAATTTCAAACAGGTGGTGGACACTTACGGACATCTCAAAGGAAGTCGGGTACTCCACGAGATCGCCGGCACCCTGATGGGGTGCATCCAGGAACCGGATTTTGGTGTTGCCTACGGCGGGGATGAATTCGTGGTGGTTCTTCCGGATATGTCCAAGGCAGCGGCATATCGAAAGGCGGAAGATATCCGCATGAAAATAAATGAAACGCCGTACCTTTGCGACGATGGGCACAATATTCATGTCGGAATCAGTCTGGGGTTGGCGTCTTTTCCTGAAGACGCCAAGGATAGTCAGGAACTGCTGGCACTTGCCGATGGTGCCTTGTTTCAAATCAAGACAAACGGCAAAAACGGCGTTTTGATGGTCGATTAAGCGCCTGTTGCGAAATCATGTTCCCCTTGGTCTTCATTGTAGCTGTTAATAAGAGTAAAAGAGGCGATGAAATGGAAAGTCATCCTGTTTCTGGAAAACCGCGGATCGAAAAAAAATTTTACATTATAGGCGATGAACGGGTTTTCCATACAAAAGCACCTGAATATTTTTCAGCGATAATGAAGAAAGCCGGCATAAAAGGGACTTACGAGCCCTTCTTGGTCAAACCCGGGGAGATCGAAAAAGCGATAAGAGAGATCAGAAATTTAAATGTAGCCGGTGCCAATGTCACCATACCCTACAAGGAAGCAGTTATCCCCTATCTTGATGAACTCTCCGAGGGCGCGACAATTATCGGTTCGGTCAACACCATTGTTCGGAAAGGGGATAAACTCAAAGGGTATAACACGAACGCCATAGGCTTCATGGATGCCCTGAAAGATGCCGGTTTTGATGCTGCCGGCAAATCAGTTCTTGTATTCGGGACAGGCGGCGCGGCCAGGGCGGTTGTCTTTATCCTTAACT